>NZ_JBEXUD010000009.1:108812-372517 GCF_040614215.1 Dactylosporangium sp. NPDC006015 | reverse complement strand
TGGTCGAGGTCTGGCTCGGCGACCTGGACTGGTCCGACGCCCTGCGCTCCGGCGCCGTCACCATCCAGGGCGGCGGTCGCGCGCACCGTCGCCGACCTGCGCCGCCTGCCGCCTCGCTCCTGGGTGGTGTCGCTGGTGCATGCCACCGTCAACTGGGGCCTGGACTTCGCCTGCCTGGCCGCGACGGCCGCCGCGTTCGGCATCGACGTCAGCGTGGTCGCGCTGGCCACGGTGTACCTGACGGTGCAGCTGGTCCGGCAGGTGCCGATCAGCCCCGGCGGCATCGGCGTGGTGGAGGTCGCCCTGATGGCCGGCCTGGTCTCGGCGGGCGCGCCGCACGGCCCGGCCGCCGCCGCGATGCTCGTCTACCGGCTGCTGTCCTGCTGGATCATCATCCCGCTCGGCGCTCTCACGTACGCCGTCCTCCGCCGCCGCCCGGCGCCGGAGCCGTCCAAGGCCCCGCGCCAGCCGACCCCGGTCGCGTAAACCTCACACAGATCTTTCAAACTTCACAACGTCCTGTTAGATTCGGTGCCGTGCCCGCACCGGATCGACTCGACCTCACCCTGCGCCTCGTCCGCGGCAGTGGCCGGCTGACCCTGGCCGAGCTCGCCACCCGCCTCGGCGTCTCGGAGATGACCGTCCGCCGCGACCTCGACCAGCTGCAGGAGCAGGGCCTGGTCCGCCGGGTCCGCGGCGGCGCCGTCGCCCTGGACGTCCCGGCGGACGAGGCGGGCTTCGACGTCCGCGCACAGTGGCGGTCGGCGACGAAGGCCCGCCTCGCCGCGGCCACCGCCGACCTGATCGCCCCCGGCGGCACCGTCCTGCTCGACGCCGGCACCACGACCGCCGCGGTGGCCGCCGCCCTGGCCGCCCGCTTCGGCGCCGCCCCTTCCCCCGCGGGGCCGTTGACGGTGGCGGTGCTCAGCCTGCAGGCGGCGGTGCGGCTGGCCGACCAGCCCGGCATCAGGCTGCTCATCCTGGGCGGCGAGTCCCGCGCGGGGGAGCGCAGCCTGGTCGGCCCGCTCGCCCTGAGCGCCCTGGACCAGTTGCGCTTCGACACGTTCATCATGTCGATCGGCGCGGTCCATCACGACCTGGGCTGGTCCGAGTTCGACCTGGACGACGCCGCCGTGAAGCGCGCCGCCCTGCGCCGCGCCGGCCGGACCGTCGTGGCCGCCGACGCCAGCAAGCTGGGCGTCCAGGCGTTCGCCCGGGTCGCCCCCCTCTCCGCCGCCGACATCTTCGTCACGTCCACCGCACCCTCACCGGTCGCCGCTTCCAGCAGCGCCATCGGGGCAGGCGGTTCTTCTGGCAACGCCACATCTGACGCCGCCGCGACGGATGCCGCGGCCGAGACGCTCGCAGCGCTGCGGGCGGCCGGCGTCGACGTCGTCACCACCGACAACCCTGAGGAGTTCCCGTCATGATGATCCTGGTAGCCGGCCCGTACCGCTCGGGCACCGGCGACGACCCCACCAAGCTCCAGGCCAACGTCGACGCCATGAACGACGCCGCCGTCACCCTCTTCCGCGCCGGCCACCTCCCGGTCACCGGCGAGGCCCTGGCCCTGCCCCTCATCGAGCGCGCGGGCTCCGCCATCGTCGGCGACCCCGTCTTCGACGAGATCTTCCACCCGATCTCCGCCCGCCTCCTCACCCACTGCGACGCCGTCCTGCGCATCGGCGGCCCCTCCACCGGCGCCGACGAGATGGTCGCCCAGGCCCGCACCGAGGGCAAACCCGTCTACACCACCATCACCGAGGTCCCCGCGGCATGACCCCCGACCGCTGGGCCGGCCCGAGCCGGACCGCTCGCCCCCGACCCCACGGCAACAGGGCAGCGGGGTCGAGGGTGACCGCCAAGGGCTCGGTCAGCGTGAGCGCCTCGCCCGGTCCCGCCTTCGCGCCCTCGACATAGCGGCCGCCGTCGAGCCGGTGCAGCCTGAGCGTCACCGCGCCCGGCGGCTCCTGCTCGACGAGGAGATACCAGGCGATGCCCGCCTCCGCGTAGCACCGCATCTTGACCACGAGGTCCGACTGGGCGTTGTCACGTGCCACGACCTCGGCGACAAGGGTCAGCTGCCAGGCCTCCAGCACCTGCTCGTCATCGTCAGCCGGGTCCGCCACGATCACATCGGGGATGACGATCCGGCCGGGGCGCAGCCGGACGTTCACTCCCTTCAGCGCGAGCAGGCCGGCTGCCTCGGCCGGACCGTCGAGCGCGCTCGCCAGCAGTGAAGACACCCGCTGGTGACTGTTGCTCAGCAAGGGGCCCGTCACCAACCTTCCGTCGAGGAGCTCCACCCGGCCCAGGGTCGGATCGAGTGCGAGGAACTCCTCTTCCGAGAGTATCGTCATCATATCATCTTATGCCGACAGTTCCTCGGGAGTGAGCGGTGCGGCGGGGAGGCCCACGGGGCGGGCGGGGCGCTCCAGGCGGGGGACGGCGGCGAAGGAGATGAGCTTGAACCAGGCGGGCACGTCGCGGCGCAGGTCGGGCGGGCCCTGGATGGTGACGGCGCCGGAGCGCAGGGCGTCGGACCAGTCCAGGTCGCCGAGCCAGACCTCGACCATGCTGCGCAGGTCGGCGGTCACGTGCACGGCCACGTCGAAGCCGGGGTCGGCGTCGCACACGTCCGCTTCGGTGGGGGTGAGCACGAGCCACCAGTTGCGCAGGGAGGCGGCGACGGCCGGGAACTCGAACTGGATGACGGTCCGGCCGGAGGGGAGGGCGTCGTGGTCGACCCGGCGGTGCATGTCCCACAGCAGGATCTTCGGGTCGAGGTCCTGGTCGCCGAGGTGGCCGATCCAGCGGATGCCCCACTCGCCGAGCGCGGCGACGATCGGGGCGAGCTCCTGGCCCGCGGGGGTGAGGCGGTAGCGGACCTCGACGCCTGACTTGCGGCGTTCGGCGATGCCGGCGGCGACCAGGTGCTGGAGGCGCTTCGACAGCAGCGTCGGGGACATGCGGGGCAGCCCGCGGCGCAGGTCGTTGAAGTGCCGGTCGCCGCCGACGAGCTCGCGGACGACGAGCAGGGTCCAGCGCTCGTCGAGCAGCTCCATGGTCTTGGCCACCGGGCAGAACTGGTAGTACGACGCTCCCATGTGCGCACCGTAATGTCGGCTCGGCGACTAGTACAGATCCTGTACTGGTGACGCCCCGGCGGCGATTCCTACGGTCGAAGACATGCAGATCACAGACATGACCGCCGACCAGGCGTTGAAGAGCAAGCACCGGGCGATGTGGGCGACGGGCGACTACGCGGCGGTCGCCGCGGACGTCATCCCGGCGCTCGGGCCCGTCCTGTCCGAGGCCGTGGCCGCCGGGCCGGGGCAGCGGATTCTCGATGTGGCCGCGGGTTCGGGCAACGCGGCGATCCCGGCCGCGCGGGCCGGCGCCGACGTGGTCGCCACCGACCTCACCCCCGAGCTGCTGGAGACCGGCGAGGAGCTGGCCGGCCGGCACGGCGTCACCCTCGAATGGCAGGCCGCCGACGCGGAGGCGCTGCCGTTCGCGGCGGGCGCGTTCGACGCCGTGATGTCGTGCGTCGGGGTCATGTTCGCCCCGCACCACCAGGTGTGCGCCGACGAGATCGTCCGCGTGCTGCGGCCGGGCGGGACGATCGGGCTGATCAACTGGACGCCACAGGGCTTCATCGGGCAGATGTTCGCGACGATGAAGCCCTACGCGCCGCCCCCGCCGCCCGGCGCCCAGCCGCCGCCGCTGTGGGGCGACGAGGCCCACGTCCGTGCCCTGTTCGGCGACCGGGTCACCGACGTCGTGGCACAGCGGCGGATGCTGCCCGTGACCGTGTTCCCGACCGCGGAGGCGTTCCTGGAGTTCTTCAAGCGCACGTACGGCCCGACGATCGCCGTCTACGCCGCGAACTCCGGCGACCCGGCGGCGCTCGCGGCGCTGGACGAGGCCCTGCTGGACCTGGCCCGGCGCCACGACCTCGGCGGCGGCGCGATGGAGTGGGAGTACCTGCTGGTCACCGCCCGCACTGCGGCGGCGGGCGAGTAGCCCCTGTCCGGATCGAGACGACCCCCGGGGGCGGCTCAGCGCACGCCGCGGACCAGGAGCAGGACGCCGGTGGTCATCTCGAAGACGAACATCGGCGCGTACAGGGCGGGGTTGACGACCGCGGTCGCCTCCGGGAACGCGATCGTGACGAGGCTGCCCGTGGCGAGCAGCGCGGACGCCACGACGCCGAGCCCGGCCAGCCACCGCGGCACGTACCGCGACCGGTACAGCAGATAGGCGAAGACCGTCGAGCCGAGGCCGAGGAAGACCAGGCCGATGCTGTACCCGACGGTGTGGGCGCTGGTGGCCACCCAGGCCAGCGCCGCCGCCTGGTCCGGGTCGAGCGCCCGCACCTCGTCGGCGCCGCTGACGAGCTGGAGCACGACGGTGTTCGTCAACGTGTACGCGGCGAGCACCGCCACCTGCGCCAACCGCCAGAACGCGCCCAGCGCCGCCAGCGGCCAGCTGACCTTGCGCAGCAGCACGAAGTACGCCACGGCCAGCGCCGCGTCGCCGACGTCGCAGAGCAGGTCCACGGCGGCACCGACCCGCAGCAGCCGCTCGTGGTCGAGGAAACGCTGGGCGGTGTCGTCCGCGCCGGGGAACGTGCCCGGCACGTAGATCTGGGCGAACACGCCGGCCGCCATCAGCACGAGGTACAGGGCCCCGATGACCCGCGCGGCGCGCCGCTGCGCGGTGTCGACGGGCCAGATCGTCTCAGTCGTCTCAACGGTGTCAGTCATGCCCGACAGGGTGTCCGTGCGGGCGCGGGGGTCGCGTCGGTCCAGCGGCGGTGTCCGGGCTGCGCCCACCGTCGTACGCCGCCGCCCGGCTACGCCGTACGGAGTAGCCGAAGACCTCCGGACGGAGACGGTGCTGGATGCCCGGGCTGCCCTACAGTGCTCGCATGACCCTGAAGAGCCAGGGTCCGGCGCGGCGGTCCGCGCCCGGCCTGGCACTGTTCACCGCGGCCGTGCAGGTGCTCGGCACGGCCCTGCTCGCCCAGGGCCGGCCCGGGCCCGCCGGCTACACCCTGCTGGTCCTCGGCGGGTTCGCGCTGGCCGACCGGCACCGCTTCCCCCGGCGCAACTTCGTCGTCGTGGTCGCGTTCGCCGTGGCGTACCACGTGCTGTGGCCGCCGGTCGGGGTGACGCTCCTGGCGCCGGTGTTCGCCGCGTCGGCGGCGCTCGCGGCAGGTCACCGGATCCTGGTCTGGGCGGCCGCGCCGGGCGCGTACGCCGTCTGGGCGGTCCTCGGCCCCGGGGCGGCGGACCGGTTGCTTGCCGGCGCGGCCGCCGTTGCCGGACTGAGCCTGGCCGCCGAGGCCGCGACGCTGGCCGCCCGGCCGGTCGTCCGGGCGGTCCGCGAGCGGCGGCGCCTCGCCGAGGAGCGGGAGCGCCGGCAGGCCAGTGAGGCGCGCCTGCGCATCGCCGCCGAGCTGCATGACGTGCTCGGCCACCACCTGTCCCTGATCAACGTGCGGGCGGGCGTCGGGCTGCACCTGATGGACCGCGAGCCGGAGCAGGCCCGCAGCGCGCTCGACACGATCCGTCAGGCCAGCGCGGAGGCGCTGGGCGAGGTGCAGTCGGTCCTGGACTCGCTCTACCCGGACGGTCAGGCGGCCCCCCGCGCGCCGGCGCCGGGGCTGGACCGCCTCGACGGGCTCACCGCCGATGCCGGCCTGCCGGTGCGTACCGTCGTGGACGGTGAGGTCCGGGCGCTGCCCGCGCGCACCGACCGGGCGGCGTACCGCATCGTGCAGGAGGCGCTGACGAACGTCCGCCGCCACGCCGGTCCCGGCGCCGCCGCGACCGTCACGCTCGGGTACGAGCCGGCCGCTCTGGTCATCCGGGTCGACGACGACGGCGGCGGCGCGGCGCCGGCCCACACCCCGGTGCGGCCCGGCAACGGGATCACGGGTATGCGGGAGCGGGCCGCCACGCTCGGCGGCACGCTGAGCGCTGGGCCCGCCCCGGAGGGCGGCTGGCGGGTCCAGGCGAGCCTTCCCCTGGAGGCGGCATGATCCGGGTGGTGCTCGCCGACGACCAGACCCTGGTCCGGGTCGGGTTCCGGGCGCTGCTCGACGCGGAGCCGGACATCGAGGTCGTCGGTGAGGCGGGCGACGGCGCGCACGCGGTGCGCCTGGCCCGCCAGACCCGCCCCGACGTGGTGCTCATGGACATCCGGATGCCGGGCGTCGACGGCCTCGCGGCGACCCGGCAGATCGTCGCGGACCCGGCGCTCTCCATGGTGCGCATCCTCGTGCTCACCACGTTCGAGCTGGACGAGTACGTTGCCGAGGCCCTGCGGTCCGGCGCGGCCGGGTTCCTGGTGAAGCACACCGACCTGGCCGAGCTGGTCCGGGGTGTGCGCGTCGTCGCGGCCGGTGACGGGCTGCTCTCGCCGGGCGTGACCCGCCGGGTCATCGAGCGGTTCGCGGCCCGCACCGCCGGCCCGGCGTCGCCGCGGCGGCTGGCCGAGCTCACCGACCGGGAGCGGGAGGTCGTCGCGCTGGCCGGTCAGGGCCTGTCCAACGACGAGATCGCCGCCCGGTTGACGGTGAGCCCGGCGACCGCCAAGACCCACGTGTCGCGCGCGATGGTGAAGCTCGGCGCGCGCGACCGTGCGCAGCTCGTGGTCTTCGCCTACGAGGCGGGCCTGGTCCGCCCCGGCTGGCTCGACTGAGGCGGTTCCCGGGCCGGGCCCGCGGAGAAGGGCTGGACGAGGCGCCGGCGCCGCCGGCCCGGGCCGTCGATGGAGGGCTAGACGAGGCGCTGGCGCTGGCGGCCCAGGCCGTCGATCTCCAGCTCCATCACGTCGCCGGCGCGCAGGTACGGCTGGCCGGGCAGGCCCATCGCCACCCCGGCCGGCGTGCCGGTGTTCACGACGTCGCCGGGGCGCAGCACCATGAACTGGCTCAGGTACCAGACGAGGTGCGGCACGTCGAAGATCATGTCGCCGGCGAGCTCGTCCTGGCGGGGCTCGCCGTTGACCCACGACCGCAGGCGCAGCTCGGGTACCGTCAGGCCGTCGGCGGGCACGAGCCAGGGGCCAAGCGGGTTGAACGTCTCGCACGACTTGCCCTTGTCCCACTGGCCGCCGCGCTCCAGCTGGAACTCGCGCTCGGAGACGTCGTTGCTGATGGCGTAGCCGGCGATGTGCGCGGCGGCGTCGGCGGGGCTGTCGAGGTAGCGCGCCTCGCGGCCGATGACGACCGCGAGCTCGACCTCGTAGTCGGTCTTGACGCTGTTGCGCGGGATGCGCACGTCGTCGTCGGGGCCGACGACCGTGTCGGCCGCCTTCATGAACACGACCGGCTCGGCGGGCGGCTCGGCGCCGGACTCCGCGGCGTGCGCGCGGTAGTTGAGCCCGATGCAGACGACCTTGCCGGGGCGGGCGACCGGCGCGCCCCGGCGGAGGTCCTGCTCGGGGAGCACGGGCAGGGTGTCGAGGGCGTCGCGGACGCGGGCGATCCCGTCAGCGGCGAGGAACCCGCCGTCGATGTCGGCGGTCAGCCCCTCGAGGCTCCGCGCGCGGCCCTCGGCGTCGAGCACCACGGGTCGTTCGGCACCGGAGGGTCCAAGCCGGGCAAGTCTCATGGGCTGCCACGGTACGAGCGAAGTGGCCAAGTGGTCAAGCCAATCCATGCCCTTCGCGGGCTACGGTCGCGATCCGCTCCAGGTGCGCCGTCATGGCCCGGCGCGCGGCGTCGGGGTCGCGCGCCTCCACGGCCGCGACGATGGCCTCGTGGTCCCCGGCCGTCCGCTCGTGGACGCCGGGCCGCCCCGACGTCATGGACCGGCTCGACCGGCCGAGCCCGGACAGGGACTCCAGCATCGCGGCGAGCAGCGCGTTGCCCGACGCGCCGGCGATCAGCCGGTGCAGCCGCACGTCGGCCTCGACCTGGTCCTCGCCGAGGATCGCCGCCCGCATGGCCGCGACCTGCTCGCCGGTGGCCCGCTGGGCGGCGAGCGCGGCCAGGGCCGGCTCGAGCAGCAGGCGCGCCTCGAACAGCTCCTCCACGGTGCGCTCGTTGAGCGCCATCACGAAGCGCATCGGCTCCAGCAGCGCCGCCGTGGACAGCCCCGCGACGAACGTGCCCGCGCCGTGCCGGCTCTCCAGGATGTTGAGCCCGACGAGCGCCCGGATCGTCTCGCGCAGCGTCGGCCGGCTGATCCCGAGCAGCTCGCTGAGCTCGCGCTCCGGCGGCAGCCGCTGCCCCGGCGCGAGCCGCCCGTCGACGATCATCTGCTGGATGGTGCGCACCGCCCCCGCCGCCGCCGAGGTGCGCTCCACCTTCGCGAACTCCGCGCCGCTCACCCCGCCCACGCTACGGCAGGCTCTGAGGTGGGCACGGGGTGGGCACGGGGTGGGCGGTGAGGCGGACCGGCGAGCCGCTACGGCAGGGTGGCGACGGCGAACGTGCCGGGGTCGGCGCCGGTCCGGGCGACCACGGTGCCGTCCGGGGACCAGATCGTCGAGTGGCCGGCGGTGTCGGCGTAGCCGTCGCCGGTCGGGCCGGCGAAGCTGGCGAGCGCGACCCACACTCCGTGCGCCTTGGCGATGCGGGCGCCCCGGCAGTCCTGCTCGGCGAGCTCGTCGGCGGACATGCACATGGCGGCGGCGTACACGTCGATGCCGAGGGCGGCGGTGCGCGCCTGGTGCTCCGGGACCGAGGTGTCCTTGCAGACGGCGAGGCCCAGCCGGTACCCGTCGACGGTGACGACGGCGGGACCCTCGGCGGGCCGGAACCGGCGCTGCTCGGAGGTGCCCAGGTGCACCTTGCGGTAGGCGACGGTGACCGTGCCGGCGACGCCGTCCACGGCCAGGACCGCGATGTGCGGGCCGCCGGCGCCGTCGACCGGCGCGCCGGCCAGGGCGAGCGTGCCCGTGTCCTGGCAGGCGTCAAGGAGCGGGGACAGGGCGGGGTGGTCCACCGGCACCACGTCGGCGTCGAGCTCATAGCCCGTCAGTGACAGCTCGGGGAAGACGACGACCCGCGCGCCCGCCGCGTGGACCACCGCCGCGTGGGTGGCGGCGTTGGCGGCCACGTCAAAGGCGTCGCACTCCGGCTGCGCGACGGCGACGATCAGAGGCATCCGTGAATCTTACGTGGTGGGCGGCCGTCCCCGAGGCCCGGCCGCACCAGGGTCACCCGCCGGCAACATCTTGACGTTCATCGATGTCGATGGTTGGCTGCGAGGGTGCTGAACCGGTGGTTCCCCGCCCTCGCGGCCCTTGCGCTCCTGACCGTCCCCACGCCCGCGCACGCCACCCCGGGGCAGCCGGAGGTGTCCGCGGACCCGTCGAACACCTGGAGCGCCGAGCTGCGCGCCGTCGGCGGCGACGACGTCAACGTCGCCTGGACCGGCGCCGCGCTGCGGCTCGCCGACCCGTCCACCGCGCCGGGCGGGCAGCGGGCGCCGGTGGCGCAGGGCATGCTGCTCACCGCCGCGCACACCCTCGCCACGCCCGCGAACCTGGTCACGGCCGCCGTCACCGGATCGGCGGACGTCGAGTACCGCGGCCGCCGCGGCGACCAGTGGACCGAGTGGCAGACGGCAGGCACCCCGCTCAAGGAGCCCGTCGGGGTCGTCGAGGTGCGGGTGGTCCTGACCGGGGCGGCGTCCGTGACCGCCGTGCGGCTGGCGGCCTCCAGCGCGCCGGCCGCGACCGGGCTCGCCGCCGTCGGCAACGTCTACCGGGTGTACGCGACCCGCGAAGGGCTCGTCGGCGGCACCACCGCGAACGGCCACGTGATCACCAGCCGGGACCACTTCGTGGCGCTGCCGTCGCGGCGCGGCCTGTCACCGAAGGGCACCGGCGACTACACCGTGCGGGTCTGTACGACCAGCGGCGCGCGGTGCGAGTTCGCCCCCGTCTGGGACGTCGGCCCGTGGAACACCACCGACGACTACTGGAACCCGCCGGCGACCCGCCAGTCGTGGAAGGACCTCCCGCAGGGCCGGCCCGAGGCGCAGGCGGCGTACCAGAACGGCTACAACGGCGGGAAGGACCAGTTCGGCCGCACCGTCGCCAACCCCGCGGGCATCGACCTCGGCGACGGCGTCTTCTGGGACGGGCTGCAGCTGACGAACAACGCGTGGGTCGACGTCGCCTACCTGTGGACGGCCGGCGGGCCGCGCGGCGTCATCGGCAGCGGGCCGCTGAACATCCGCGCCGGCGCCGGCTCGAGCTTCGCGAGCAAGGGCTACGCCGCGACCTACGCCCAGGTGCCGATCGAGTGCTGGGTGACCGGCCAGTCGATCGCGGGTCCCTACGGCACGACGACCCGCTGGGACCGCGTCGGCGCCGGGCAGTACGTCAGCCACGCGTACATCTCCTCGACGTCGGGCGGTGCGGCACCCGCCTGCTGAATCCGTGCATTGACCGCACCGAATGCACGCGATCCCTCGTCGACACCCTCGCTATTCGATGCGAACGTTGCCGATGGATGCCGCGGCGATAGTGTGCCTTGTCAATATCATCACGGGTTCGGTCTGTCGGTTTCCGGTCGCGGTCACCCCCGCCCGGTGCTGCGGGCCGACTTGAGGAGGCTTCATGGTGCGGAAACGCCTGGTCACGACCGCGGTCGTCGTCCTCGCCGCGCCGGTGCTCGTCGCCCTGCCGGTTTCCCCGGCGTCGGCGGCCCCGGTCAAGGCGCCTGCGGCGTCCGGTGCGAGCAAGACGTCCGACACGCGGCACATGACGCGGACCCAGTTCACGTTGGACGGCAAGCTGGTCGACACGTCGAAGATGGCGAAGCCGGCGCAGCAGCGGCGCTCGCTGGCCGCGGGGGAGACCCCGACGGTCGGCACGGTCCGTCAGTGGCTGGGTTCGGACGACTACCAGGGCCGGCTGTACCGCAAGGACTACGTCCTGCGCGGTGTCGGCGAGCACATCGAGGTCTGGGTCGCGGTCGACACCTCGTTCCCGGCGGGCGACTGCCGTAACGCGGTGCCGAACACGACCACGGTCACCGACGCGCAGGTGGCGAACTTCATCCACGAGTTCGACACCAACATGTACCCGAAGGAGACCGCCGCCTTCAGCACGCCGCCGAACCGGGACGGCAGCAACGCGCTGCTCGGACCGGACGCCAACGGCAACGGCGGCGTCTACACCGGCGGCGGCGAGAAGACCGTCACGCTGGTCGACAACGTCCGGGACGACAACTACTACACGTTCCCGGCCGCCACGACCTACATCGCGGGCTTCTTCTCGACGCAGTTCAACGAACTGTTCGACCGCAACGTCATGACGATCGACGCCTACGACTGGGAGCACCGTACCGGCGCCAACCCCGTCGACGCGCCGAGCAGTGACGTCTGCACCAGCCGCCCGGCCCGGCCGACCCTCTACGAGGGCACGTTCGCGCACGAGTGGCAGCACCTGCTGCTGTCCTACGTCGACCCGAACGAGACGACGTGGCTCAACGAGGGTCTCGCGGACTTCGCGCAGACGCTCACCGGCTACGTCGACGGCACCAAGACGGTCTACGACAAGGGCGGCGACAGCCACCTGTACTGCTTCCAGGGCTACGGCCCGGTGCAGACACCCTTCAACCCCAACCCCCGTGACTGCGGTGGTGCCCAGAACTCGCTCAACCTCTGGGGTGAGGGCGGCAGCGGCGCCGGTGTGCTCGCCGACTACGGCAACGCGTACCAGTTCATGCTGTACCTCTACGACCACTACGGTCAGGACATCATCGAGAAGCTGCACCGCGACGGCGCCCTGCAGGGCATCAAGAGCGTCGACGCGGCCGTGAAGGCCGAGGGTGCCAAGGACGCGTACACGGTGCTGCACGACTACCAGTCGTCGGTGCTGCTGGACAAGCTCCTGGACGACTCGCGCTGGAGCCTCGTGCTCGGCGCCGACAAGTCCAAGGTCACGTCGAAGAGCGTCCGCTCCTCGGTGAACCTGGCGAACACCCAGAGCTACAGCGTGCCCGGAGCGGCCCCCAACGGCGCCGACTACGTGCTGCTGCAGAAGAACGGCACGGCCATCAAGGGCAAGGACCTGCGGTCCTTGAAGTTCACGGGCGCGACCCAGCTGCCGGCGGTCCCGCTGGCCTGGACGCTGGTGAACAACGACCCCGACCGGCCGGGCAACTCGGTGCTGTTCTCGGGCAACGCCAACAACACCGACGCCACCGCGGTCATCCCGGTGACGGTCCCCGCCTCCAACGCGACGCTGACCTTCCAGGCGAAGTACGGCGCCGAGCTCGGTTACGACTACGGCTACATCGTGGTCTCCACCGACGGTGGCACGACCTACACCGCGATCCCCGGTGACAGGACCGTCGACGCGCCGCTCGGCCCCGGCCTGAACGGCACGACGAACGGCTTCGAGGCGCACAGCTTCGACCTGTCCGCGTACGCGGGCAAGTCGATCCTGCTGGGCGTCCGCTACGTCAGCGACGGCGGTGTCAACGAGGGCGGCCTGCTCGTCGACGACATCAAGCTCGGCGGCACCCTGCTGAGCGACGGCTCCAGCCTGGCGCCGTTCAAGTCGCCGACGGAGATCACCCCGGTCAAGGTCAAGAACTGGCACGTGAAGCTCGTCGGCATCGACGAGGCGAACCACCTCGCGTGGCAGTTCGAGTTCACCGGTAAGAACAGCATCACGCTCAACTGGATCCAGCTGGCGCTGCTGTCGCTGTTCCCGAAGGTCGTGGCGGTCGTCGCCTACGACGAGCCGACGGAGCAGGTCCAGCAGTACGCGCCGTACACCCTCACGGTGAACGGCGTCGTCCAGCCGGGCGGAGCTGCCTGACACCTCCGGGTGCCATGACGGCGGGCACCCCTTGCCTCGTGCGAGGGGTGCCCGTCGTTGCGTTTGCCGCTGCTGTACTGCGTGTCGCGCGCCGCTGAGAAGGCGCTACCGGCCTTCAGCGTTGCTGTGACGCGTCACCAGCCGACGGCCACCAGCAGCCACTGCGGGTTGCCGTGCGAGACGAACGACGACTGGCCGGCGTAGTCGTCGTACGGGAACCCGTACGACAGCTTGTCGATGGCGTGGTCGTGCCAGAACTTGGCGTAGTAGTTCGCCGGCGCGGCCTGGTAGTACAGGCCCGGCGTCGACCAGTCCGACTGCGGCAGCTGCCGCACGTGCCGGTTGAGCGCCGCGCAGTTCGCCGGGTCGTTGGCGAGCACCCCGGCGCAGCCGAAGACGTCCGACGTCGGGGCGTTGATGCCGTACTGCGAGGCGTACGCGGTGAAGTAGTTCGCGTTGACGCCGCCGGCGCGGAACGTCGGGTCGCTGCCCGGCGCGATGATCCGGTACGGCGCCTGCGACTGCGCCAGGACGTCGAACTGGGCCGGCACCTCGTCGATGAACCGCTGGAACGTCGCCGCGCGGCTCTCGGCGAACGTGGCCTGGTCCTCGCCGACCTGCACGTCGTAGCCGTCGCGGGCGTGCAGCCGCATCGCCAGCTTCAGCCCGAACGCGTCGACGCGGGTGGTGTTGCCGTTGAAGACCGACGGCCCGACGGTGAACTCGATGAAGTCGTAGTACTGGCTGTTCGGGCTGCCGAGGTAGAAGTACATCCGGCCGGCGGAGTTGGCCGGCATGTCCAGGTACGGCTGCTCGGCGATGCTGTGCGTCTGGCCGTTGAAGCTCCAGTACACCTGACTGTCGGGGTACTGCCCGTTGGTGCGGTTGAGCACCTTGACCATGACGACGTTGGACGGGTTGGGGATGGAGCTGGTGTCGCCCCAGAACGACCCCGGCGGCTGCGAGGTCGGCGGCTGCGACGTCGGGGTCACCGGTCCGGTCGTGCGGACCTGGAACTCCCACAGCGAGTAGCCGTAGGCGGTGGCGCGGGCGGTGCCGTTCATCCGCACGTACCGGCCGCTCGCGTTGACGGTGAGGGTCTGGACGCCGCCGGTGCCGGCGGTGGTGGAGTAGATCGACGTCCAGGTGCTGCCGTTCGTGGAGACCTGGACGCTGTACGCGCTGGCGTAGGCGGCCTCCCAGTTGAGCACCACCTGGCAGATCGTGGCGGTGGCGCCGAGGTCGACCTGGATCCACTGGGGGTCGCTGAACGCGCTGGACCAGCGGGTGCCGGTGTTGCCGTCGAAGGCGGCCGACGCGGGCGACGCCGCGTTCTCCGTCGACGACGCGGTGGCCGGGCGGCCCTGGGCGGCGTTCGCCGTGCCGCAGCCGGTGCCGCCGGTCGTGCCGTACACCTGGAACTCCCACAGCGAGTAGCCGTAGGCCGTCGCCCGGGCGGTGCCGTTCATCCGCACGTAGCGGGCGCTGCCCGACACGGCGAGGGTCTGGACCCCGCCGGTGCCGGTTGTGGTGGTGTAGGCGGTCGTCCAGGTGGTCCCGTTGGTGGACAGCTGGATGGTGAACGAGCGGGCGTAGGCGGCCTCCCAGTTGAGCACGACCTGGTCGACCGTGGCGGTCGCGCCGAGGTCGACCTGGATCCACTGCGGGTCGCTGAACGCGCTGGACCAGCGGGTGCCGGTGTTGCCGTCGGTGGCGAGGGCCGCGCCGGACGCGGCGTTCTCCGTCGACGACGCGGTGGTCGGCTTGCCCTGCGACAGCAGGGCGCCGGCGGCACTGGCCTCCGTGGTGACGGTGACGGCGGCGTACCCGGCGATCAGGGTCGCCACGAGCAGACCGGCGAGGCGCCGGCCCTTGAGTCTGTGCATGGTGCTCTCCCTGGGCATGGATAGGGGCGTGCGGGACCGTCGCCGCGCCGTGCCGATGCACCGGGAGGGCGGTTGCCGGTGCTGGCGGGCGTCCGGTCGTACCGTGTGAAGAGAGCGCTCTCTCGGGACTCAGCGTGGTCGATCGGTGGTCCAGCGTCAAGACCGCGTTTTGAGGTTCGCCGATGCGGGCACGGGGCTTGTCAGGGAATCCTGGGAGGTGCACCTTGTCCGACCCGCAATCCAGCCCTCAGTCAGCCGCAGGGTCGACCGGCGGCGTCATCCGCAGCCTGATCCCGGCCCGGATCGACCGGCTCACCTGGGCTCCGTTCCACACCAGGATGGTGTTGGCGCTGGGCACCGCCTGGGTCCTCGACGGCCTGGAGATCACCATCGCGAGCGCCGTCGGAGCGGTGCTCAACAAGGAGGAGACGCTCGGGCTCAGCAGCACGCAGGTCGGCGCCATCGCCACCGTGTACCTGCTGGGCGAGGTCTTCGGCGCGCTGCTCTTCGGCCGCCTGTCCGACGCGCTCGGCCGCAAGAACCTGTTCATCGTCACGCTCGGCGTCTACCTCGCCGGCAACGCGCTGACCGCGCTCACCTGGGGAAACAGCACGCTGAGCCTGATCTTCCTCTACCTGACCAGGTTCATCGCCGGGGCCGGCATCGGCGGTGAGTACGCCGCCATCAACTCCGCGATCGACGAGATGATGCCGGCGAAGTACCGCGGCCGCGTCGACATCGGCGTGAACGGCACCTACTGGGGCGGCGCCATCATCGGCACGCTCGGCACGTACATCCTGCTGAACCACATCTCGCTCAACATCAGCTGGCGGCTCGGGTTCCTGATCGGGCCGATCATCGGTCTGCTCATCTGGAACCTGCGCAGGCACCTGCCGGAGAGCCCCCGCTGGCTGATCATGCACGGGCGCGAGCGGGAGGCGGAGGAGAGCATCGCGGCGATCGAGCGGGACGTGGAGCGGTCGGGCCAGACCCTCGCCCCGGTCGACGAGCGCGCCGCCATCGAGATCAAGCCGTCCACCTCGCACGGCTACCTGTCGCTGGTCAAGGTCCTGTTCCGGCGGATGCCGTCCCGGTCGGCGCTGTCCGCGACCCTCATGATCACGCAGTCCTTCCTGTACAACGCCATCTTCTTCACCTACACGCTGGTGCTGTCGAAGTTCTACGACGTCGACGCGGAGAGGACCCCGATCTACCTGATCGCCTTCGCCGTCGGCAACCTGGCCGGCCCGCTCCTGCTCGGCCACCTCTTCGACACCGTCGGCCGCCGCAAGATGATCACCGGCACGTACCTGCTCTCCGGCATCCTCCTGGCCATCTCGGCCTGGATGTTCGACGCGGGGATGCTCAACGCGTTCACGCAGACCCTCGCCTGGTGCGTCATCTTCTTCTTCGCCTCGGCCGGCGCCAGCGCCGCCTACCTGACCGTCAGCGAGATCTTCCCGCTGGAGATCCGGGCCCAGGCGATCGCCGTGTTCTTCGCCATCGCCCAGTGCTTCGGCGCCATCGGCCCGATCTTCTACGGCTGGCTCATCGGTGAGGGTGAGGACCCCGGAAAGCTCTTCATCGGCTACCTGATCGGCGCCGCGGTGATGATCGTCGGCGGCGTCGTCGCATGGTTCCTCGGCGTCGACGCCGAGGGCAAGCCCCTGGAGGACGTCGCCGTCCCGCTCTCCGCCGTCACCACCCGCCCCCGCTCGACGGGCTGACCATCACCGGGCCCCGCTCATGGTACCGTCTAGTACCATGAGCGGGACGCTGGTGCGGTGGGCGACGAGGCACGGGTTCGCGCGACTGGGCATCAGCGCCGCCGCCCGCAAGGGTGACCCGCAGGCGCGGTTCTTCGTCGACCCCGCCGTCCGCGCGGACCCGTACCCCTTCTACGACCAGATCCGTGCGCAGGGGCCGCTGGTCCACGGGCGGATCATGTGGGCGACCGCGCGGCACGACGTGGCGTCGGCGGTGCTGCGCAGCGAGGCGTTCGGCGTCGGGTTCAACGACCAGCGGCTGCCGGCACCGATCGCGCTGCTGTGGCGGCTCGGCCGGCGCACCGCCCCGATCGGGCCGGTCGACCCGCCGTCGATGCTCGTCACCGACCCGCCGGACCACACCCGCTACCGGCGGCTGGTCTCGAAGGTCTTCACCGCCCGGGCGATCGAGGCGCTGCGGCCCAAGATCGAGCGGACCGCCGAGGAGCTCCTGGACGGCCTGGGCCCGCGGTTCGACCTGGTGGAGCAGTACGCGGCGCTGCTGCCCGTCACCGTCATCGCCGACATCCTCGGCGTGCCCCTAGCCATGCGCCGGCAGTTCCTCGACTGGGGCACCATGGCCGCGCCGACGCTCGACCTGGGGCTCACGTACCGGCAGTACCGGCGCACCGAGATCGGCATCCGGCAGAGCAACGCGTGGATGCGCGGGCACTTCGAGCGGCTGCGCCGCGAGCCCGGCGACGACCTGCTCAGCCAGCTGGTGCACCTGGAGGGTGAGCAGCTCACCGACGACGAGCTGCTCGCCACCGCGGGCCTGCTGCTCGCCGCCGGCTTCGAGACGACGGTCAACCTGCTCGGCACGGGCGCGGCGCTGCTGATGGCGCACCCGGCGCAGCTGGAGCTGCTGCGGGACGACCCGTCGCTGTGGCGCGGGGCCGTGGAGGAGATGCTGCGGTTCGACTCCCCGGTGCAGAACTCGGCACGCATCTGCCAGCGGCCCGTGGAGATCGCCGGCATCCAGCTGCAGCCCGGCCACGTGGTCGTGCCGATGCTCGGCGGCGCCAACCGCGATCCCGCCGTCTTCGCCGACCCCGGCCGCTTCGACGTCACCCGCGCCAACGCCCGCGACCACCTGTCCTTCTCCGGCGGCGTGCACTACTGCCTCGGCGCCGCCCTGGCCCGGCTGGAGGGCGAGATCGGGCTGCGCACCCTCTTCGACCGCCACCCCGGCCTCACCGTCGCCGGCGAGCCACGGCGCCGCAAGACGCGGGTGCTGCGCGGCTACGAGTCGCTGCCCGTCGCCGTGTCGGTGACCGTCTGACCTCGGCCGTGTTTCCGGCGGAACAATTCCGCCGCATTTCCGCACGCCGATGAAATGACCGGCAGCGACGAAACAATGCCGACGCGAAATTGTTGTTCCCACATCACACGACGCCCCGAGGATGCATGCCGAGGGACGACTGTGGGGTGGAATGTTGCGCAGGCATCTGCTATTTGTCGCATTGCTGACACTGGTGGCGTCATTGCTCGGCCCGGTGCCGGCCGGCGCTGCGACGCCACCCGGTTTCTCCACGCAGCTCGTCGCGGGCGTCGGGCTCGACGGCCCGTCGGGGTTCGACATCGCGCCCGACGGCCGGATCTTCATCCTCGAGCGAACCGGCAAGATCAAGATCTTCAAGGACGGGCACCTGCTGCCCGAACCCTTCGCTGACCTGCCCTCCGAGGCCTCCGGCGACCGCGGGCTGATCGGCATCGCCTTCGACCCAGGGTTCGGCGTCGCCAATCACTTCGTGTATTTCTATTACACCGGGCACGACCTGCTCAATCACCTCGTGCGATTCGACGGTTCGGGCGACATCGGCACCGACGGCCCGTACACCATATTTCAGACACAATCACCGTCGCAGCTGCTGCACGTCGGCGGAAGCATCAGGTTCGGACCCGACGGAAAGCTCTACTTCGCCGTCGGCGACAACGGCTATCCACCGAACGCACAGGATCTGACCAACCCGCACGGCAAAATTCTGCGGATCAACCCGGACGGCACCATTCCGCCGGACAACCCTTTCGCGGGGCAGCCCGGAAAACTCGGTGCGATCTGGGCATACGGATTCCGCAACCCGTGGCGGTTCCAGTTCGACGGCGCCACCGGCCGGCTCTACGGCGGCGACGTCGGCGACTACACGTGGGAAGAGCTCAACCTCATCGT
The DNA here is from genome assembly GCF_040614215.1 of Dactylosporangium sp. NPDC006015. Classification (NCBI taxonomy): domain Bacteria; kingdom Bacillati; phylum Actinomycetota; class Actinomycetes; order Micromonosporales; family Micromonosporaceae; genus Dactylosporangium; species Dactylosporangium sp. NPDC006015. The sequence goes on along the minus strand of NZ_JBEXUD010000009.1, from coordinate 353,894 downwards.
CAAGGGCGGCAACTACGGCTGGCCGGTCCACGAGGGCCGCTGCACCGCCGGCTGCGCCGGCTACACCGAGCCGCTGCACGCCTACAACCACGACGGCGGCAGCGGCGCGGTGACCGCCGGCCCGGTCTACCGCGGTGGCCAGTTCCCCGCCGAGTACCAGGGCAGCATGTTCTTCGGCGACTACTCGCGCGGCTTCATCAAGCAGGCGCTGCTCGACGACGCCGGGCAGATCACCCAGGTCCGCGACTTCGACCCCGACGCCGGCAGCGTCGTGGACCTGAAGGTCGCCCCCGACGGCTCGCTGTACTACCTCACGTACTTCCCCGGCCAGCTGTACCAGGTCTCCTACAGCCTCGCGGGGGGCGCGCCGGTCGTGCGGGCCCAGGCCGACCGGACGGGCGGGCCGCAGCCGCTCACCGTCCACTTCACCAGCGCCGGCACGAGCGACCCCGACGGCGACGACCTCACGTACCACTGGGACCTCGGCGACGGCAGCGGCAGCACAGCACCGGATCCGGTGAAGACCTACGCCGCCGTCGGCGTCTACCCGGTGACGCTGACCGTGTCCGACGGCCGCAACACCGTCACGTCCCGGCCGATCGTCGTGCAGGTCGGCTCCCCGCCGACGGTCCGGGTCGCCGCGCCCGCCGACGGCGCCCGCTACGACGCCGGCGACACGATCACCTACAACGCGTTCGGCACCGACGCCGCCGGCTACGACGTCAGCGACGGCGACCTCAAGACCGAGGTGTTCCTGCACCACAACACGCACGTCCACCCGTTCGTCGGGCCGCTGACCGGCCGGGTCGGCACGTTCACGATCCCCGTCACCGGCGAGGCGTCGGCCGACACCTGGTTCGAGATCAAGGTGACCGTCACCGACCGCAACGGGCTCACCAGCGCGAAGTCCGTCTTCATCTACCCGCGCACGGCGCCGATGACGTTCGCGACCAGCCCGCCGGGCCTCGGCGTGACCCTCGACGGGGTGCCGGTCCCGACCCCGTCCACGGTCCAGGGCGTGACCGGCTTCCGGCGGGAGATCGCCGCGCCGCCGACGACGCGCGACGCCGACGGCACCGTGTACCACTTCACCGGCTGGTCCGACGGCGGCGCGATCCGGCACTTCGTCACCACCCCCGCCGCCGCCACCACGTGGACCGCGACCTACGCGCCGTCGGCGCCGTTCCTCGGCGAGTACTTCAACAACCAGCAGCTCGACGGCCCGCCCGCGCTGACCCGGCAGGACCCGGTGGTCGACTTCATCTGGTCCGTCGACCCGCCCGGCCCGGGCGTGAACGCCGACCACTTCTCCGCCCGCTGGTCGAAGACCGAGTTCTTCGCCACCGGCCGGTACCGCTTCACGGTCGCCTCCGACGACGGCGCCCGGCTGTTCATCGACGACCAGGTCGTCATCGACCAGTGGCACGACCAGGGCCCGACCGCCTACGAGTACGTCGCCGACCTCGCCGCCGGGCAGCACAGGATCCGGCTGGAGTTCTACGACAACGTGGTCGACGCGAGCGCGAAGCTGACCTGGGAGACCACGCCGGACCAGCCCCGCGACACGTTCACCGCCGAGTACTGGAACACCCCCGGAGCCGGATCCGCGCCGGCCGTCCCGGCGACCGCGCCGCAGCTGCGCCGCGACGAGCCGGCCGTCGACCACGACTGGGGCCTCGGATCGCCCGACCCGGTGATCGACGTGGATCACTTCGTCGCGCGGTACACCCGCCCGCTGACGCTGACCGCCGGCTACTACGACTTCGTCACCACGTCCGACGACGGGGTGCGGCTGTGGGTCGACGCCCAGCTGGTCGTCGACCACTGGGGCGACCAGGGCGTCACCGAGTACCGGACCCGGCTGGCGCTCGGCGGCGGCGCGCACACGATCGTCATGGAGTACTACGAGAACGCCGCCGGCGCCCTCGCCCGGCTCGGCTGGAGCCGCGCCGGCGACCTGCCCCCGGCGCCCGCCTACGAGGCGAGGTACTGGAACACGCCCGGGGCCGGCTCGCAGCCGTCGATCCCGTCGCGGGCGCCGGACCTCGTGCGGGACGAGACCGCGATCGACCACCCGTACGGCGACGGCGGCCCCGGCGGCGGCATCGACACCGACCACTTCGTCGCCGTCTACACCCGCACCGACGTGCTCCCGTCCGGCCTGTACCGGTTCGCCGGCGCCAGCGACGACGGCATCCGGGTCATCGTCGACGGCGCGGTCGTCCTGGACCGCTGGCGGGAGCAGAACGAGGAGTTCACCGCCGACAAGCTGCTGCTGGGCGGCCCGCACACGATCCGCGTCGAGTATTACGAGAACGCCGCCGGCGCCCAGCTGCGGTTCGGCTACCGCCGCGTCGGCGACGTCACCTCACCACCCGGCTGGGACGCTGCCTACTACCGCGGCACCGACCTGACCGGGGCGCCGGCGGTGCAACGGCAGGACGCCGCCGTCGACTTCGACTGGGGGCTCGGCGCGCCCGGCCCCGGCGTGCCCGCCGACGGGTTCTCGGCCCGCTGGACCCGCACCGACAACCTCGCCGCCGGCGTCTACACGTTCCGGCTCCTCGCCGACGACGGCGTCCGGCTCTACGTCGACGGCGTGCTCGTCCTCGACGAGTGGCGCGACCAGCCGCCGACCACGTTCGTGGTGCAGCGCAACCTCGCCGAGGGCGCCCATGTGATCGTCGTCGAGTACTACGACCGGGCCGCCGGCGCCATCGCCCGGCTCAGCTACGCCAAGACCGCCGACCCGCCGCCACCCACCCCGTGGACGGTGTCCTTCTACGCCAACCCGACCGCCACCGGGGAACCCGTCCTGACCCGGCAGGACCTGGCCGTCGACCACGACTGGGGCCTCGGTGCCCCGGCCGAGGGGCTGCCGGCCGACGGGTTCTCCGCCCGCTGGACCAGGACCGACCACCTGCCCGGCGGCACGTACCGCATCACCGCCACCAGTGACGACGGCATCCGCGTCTCGATCGACGGAGCCGTGGTGATCGACGGATGGTCCGACCACCCGCCGACCACGTACACGTTCGAAACCCCGCTGTCCGAAGGCGACCACACGGTCACCGTCGAGTACTTCGACAGCGGCGGCGGCGCACTGGCGCGCTGTTCGGTCATCCGGTTGTGAAGCTCATCGGTCGTATCGAAGGAGATCCCGTGACCCCGAAGGCCACGATCGTCATCCCTTGCAGGCATGAGGAGGAGAACGTCGGCCCGCTGATCGCCCGGTTGTCGGCGGTGCTGCACGACGCCTCGTTCGAGCTGCTGTTCGTCGACGACAGCGACGACGAGCGCACCGTCGACGCCATCGCGGCCGCCGCGGCCCGGCTGGAGCGCGACGACCTCCGCGTCCGGGTCTTCCACCGCACCGGCGGGCAGCGGACCGGCGGCCTCGCGGGCGCCGTCGTCGACGGGTTCCGGCGGGCCCGCGCGCCGAAGGCCCTCGTGATGGACGCCGACCTGCAGCACCCGCCGGAGCTGGTGCCGGCGATCCTCGCTGCCCTCGACGACCACGACCTGGTGATGGCGAGCCGCTACCGGGAGGGCGGCAGCAGCGGCGGTCTCGACGGCCCGCTGCGCCGCCTGGTGTCGACCGGCTCGACGATCCTGGCGCGGGTCGCGTTCCCGTTCGCGCTGCGCGGCGTCACGGACCCGATGACCGGATTCTTCGCGGTACGCCTGGACAAGATGGACACCGAGAAGCTCCGGTCGCGCGGGTTCAAGATCCTCCTGGAGATCCTCGCGCGGTTCCCCCGCCTCCGCCGCACCGAGTTGCCGCTGCGGTTCGCCGAACGCGTCGCCGGCACCAGCAAGGGCGACCTGCGCCAGGGACTGCTGTACCTGCGGCAGCTGCCCTGGCTCCGGCTCGTCACCTGGTTCGCCGCGCCCGCCGTCCGGTGGGGCGCGCTGCTCGGCACCGTCGCCGCCGGCACCGCCGCCCTCGCCGTGTCACCGCTGTCCGGCGCCGCCGTCCTCGCCCTGCTCGTGACCGCCGTGGCGCTGTACAACACCGTCGTCGGCGCGCTTGAGGTCCGGTGGCGCCTGTACGGCTGGCGCACCCCCGAAGCCGTCGAGCAGATGCGCTGGCCGGCCGCCGTGCCCGACGAGGCGAAGGAGCGCTTCACCATCATCGTGCCGGCGCTCAACGAGGAGTTCGTCATCGCCGGCACCCTGCGGCACCTGCTCCAGCAGGACCACGACGACTACGAGATCCTCGTGTCGCTGTGCGAGGGCGACGACGCGACCCTCGCCGAGGTTCGGCGCGTCCAGGCGCTCGACGACCCGCACGGCCGGGTCCGCACCGTCGTCCGCGCGTACGCCAGATCCAACAAGCCACGCCAGCTCAACGCCGCGCTCGCCGTCGCCACCGGCACCGTCATCGGGGTCGTCGATGCCGAGGACGACGTCGCGCCGCAGCTGCTCACCCGGGTCAACACCCTGCTCGGCCGCACCGATGCCGACGTCGTGCAGGGCGGCGTACAACTCATGACGCTCGGCACCCGCGCCCGCGACTGGTTCAAGGTCCACAACGTGATGGAGTACTTCTTCTGGTTCACCAGCCGCATGTTCTACCAGGTGCGGACCGGGTTCGTGCCGCTCGGCGGCAACACCGTGTTCATCCGGCGGCGGCTGCTCGAGCAGGCCGGCGGCTGGCCCGACAACCTCACCGAGGACTGCGCGCTCGGCGTCCTGCTCTGCACCCGGTACGGCGCCCGCGTGGTCGCCGCCTACGAGCCGGAGCTCGCCACCCGCGAGGAGGTCCCGCAGACCATCGGCGACCGCCGGGCCGGGTCCCTCTTCTGGCAGCGCGTCCGGTGGAACCAGGGCTTCCTCAGCATCCTGCTCGAGGGCCGCTGGGCGACGCTGCCCACCCTGCGGCAGCGGGTCCTCGCCGGGTACATCCTCGCGACACCGTTCCTGCAGGCCTTCTCCGCGCTGCTGCTGCCGCTGTCGATCGCCACGATCCTGTGGCTGAAGGTGCCCGTCGGCGTGGCGATGCTGATGTACGCGCCCTTCGTGCCGATCCTCATCACCCTCGCCACGCAGCTCGTCGGGCTGCGCGAGTTCGCCCACGCGTACCGGCAGAAGGTGCTGTGGCGGCACTACCTCTTCCTGCTCGTCGGCGCGCCCGTCTACCAGTGGGTGCTGATGGGCGCGGCGTTCTGGGCCGTGTGGCAGCACGTCGACGGCAACACCACCTGGCACAAGACCGCCCACGGCGGCCACCACCGGCCGCTGTCCCTGTCGTCTGTGGAAGGTGCCGTCGCGTGACCGCCGTTCTCGAGATCGAGCGGAGCCCCGTCCGTGGTGCCGCTGCCGCTTCCGCTGTCGAGCCGCGCCCGTCGCGCTGGCGCACGCACCGGGCGTCGTTGCTCGTGCTCGCCCCGCTCCTCGTCCTCGCCGGGCTCGTCAACGGCTGGAACCTGCACGGCTGGCCCGGCCGCATCAACGACGACGAGGGCACCTACGTCAACCAGGCCTGGGCGCTGCTCGACCACGGCGCCCTGTCGCACTACACCTACTGGTACGACCACCCGTTCCTCGGCTGGGCGATCATCGCCGGCTACGCGGGCCTCACCGACGGCTTCGACCGCGCACCCAGCGCCGTCATGGTCGGCCGCGAGGTCATGCTCATCTCGGCGCTGGTCAGCTGCGCCCTGCTGTTCCTGCTCGCCAGGCGGCTCCGCTTCAGCCGCGGCTGGGCAGGTGCCGCCGTGTTCCTGTTCGCGGTCAGCCCCCTCGCGGTCTACTTCCACCGCATGGTGTTCCTGGACAACCTCGCCACCATGTTCGTCCTCGCCGCGCTCGCGGCCGCCGCGTCACCGCGCCGCAGCGTCGGTGCCGCCCTGTGGAGCGCGATCTGGTTCGCCTCGGCCGCCCTGTGCAAGGAGACCATCGTCATCCTCCTGCCGGCCCTGGTCTGGCTGCTCGTCCAGCACACCTCCCGGCGGACCCGGGTGTGGAACCTCGGCGTGTTCCTCGTGTCGTTCGGTGTCCTGGTCGCCTCCTACCCGGTGTTCGCGCTGCTGAAGAACGAGCTCCTGCCCGGCGAGGGTCACGTCAGCCTCGGCTGGGCGCTGTGGTGGCAGCTGTTCGCCCGCTCCGGCAGCGGCAGCCTCCTCGACCCGTCCTCCGGCACGTTCAGCCTCGCCAGGTCCTGGATCGACCTCGACCCGTGGCTCCTGCTGCCCGGCGTCGCGCTCATCCCGCTCGGCCTGGCCGTGCGCCACCTCCGGCCGATCGGGCTCGCCCTGCTCGTCCAGGTCGTCATGATGTGCCGCGGCGGCTATTTGCCCTTCGCCTACGTCATCGCCCTGCTGCCCTTCGCGGCCCTGCTCATCGCCGGTGCCGGGGCCCAGCTCTCGGCGCGGCTGCGGGCTCCGTTCGTCGTCGCCGCCGCTGTACTGGCGGCGCTCCTCGTCCTCCCCGGCTGGGCGGCGACCCTGCGCGAGCAGGCATCCTTCGACGGCAGCGCGAACTCCCGCGCCGCGACCCGCTGGGTCGTCGACCACGTCGACCGGTCCGCGGTCGTCGTCACCGACGACTACATCTGGATGGACCTGAAGCTCGCCGGGTTCACGAAGCCGGTCTGGCTCTGGAAGGTCGACACCGACCCGGAGGTGATGACCGAGGTCCTACCGGCCGGCGTGGCCAGCATCGACTACATCGTCATGGCCGACCAGGCCGCCAGTACCCTCGCCGGCCTGCCGACCCTGCGCCGGGGCATGGAGTCCTCGACCGAGGTCGCCCGCTTCGGCGACATCATCGTCCGGAAGGTGCACCCGTGAAGTCCCTCCTGCGCATGGCCGGGTTCGGCGCCGTGGGGGCCTCCGGGGTCCTGCCCAACCTGGCCGTCATGTGGCTGCTCGTCGACCACTGGCACCTGCACTACCTGCCGGCCGCGGTGGCCGCGACCGAGGTCGCCATCTGCTGGAACTTCGTCCTCGTCGACCTCGTGGTGTTCCGCGACCGCCGCGGCCGGCACTGGGCGGGGCGCCTCGCGCGGTTCGTGGCCCTCAACAACCTCGACCTGGCCGTCCGGCTGCCGCTGCTCGCGCTGCTCGTCTCATGGGCGGGCGTCGACGAGCTCGCCGCCAACCTGGTGACCCTCGTCCTGGCCTTCGCCCTGCGCTTCGCCGTCACCAACCGCTTCATCTACCGCCCCGCCCCACTCCCGGAGTCCGCCTGACAACTGTCGCTTCGCCGCTCCTTTTGACACCTGCCGTGCCGCGGCCCCCGGATGCGCATCCGCCGGGTGCTGCGGCATGCTGGTGCCGTGGTCTTCGAACTCGGCACCGACGGCCCGAAGGTCATCGTCGTCGGCGTCGACGGCTCGGACCCGTCCCTGCGCGCCGGTGCCTACGCGGCAGGTCTCGCCCGCAGGCAGGGCGCCCGGCTCGTCGTGGTCTACGTCGCCGGCGCGCCCACCGCGAGCCTCTTCGTCGCCGGCGCGGCCGCCGCCGTCGAGCAGGCCATCACCGACGCCACCGAGGACATGCGCCGCCAGGTCGAGGCCGGCTCCGTCCACGCCGGCATCCGCGCCGAGTTCGTGGCCGCCCGCGGCGACCCGTACTCCGAACTCGTCCGCGTCGCGACCGAACTACGCGCCGACGCCGTGGTCGTCGGCGCCTCCTCCCGCCTCGGCCACCGCTTCGTCGGCTCCCTCGCCGTCCGCCTCGTCAAGTCCGGCAAGTGGCCCGTCACCGTCGTCCCCTGACCCCCACACCGGGGTGATCACCACGCAGGAACCACATGGCCGCGATGCGGAGCGTCGGTCCTCCCCGGGCTCTCCGATCGTCCGGACGAGATACCGCACGCCCTCAACGGTCGCCGGAGTCAGGTTCGCCGGTCGATCGTCCGCGTCGGCTCGCCGCCGGTGACACGGCCCTCGCGGTGGAACTGCCGCCAGAACGCGCGGTCCTCGTCGCCCGCGGGCGCCTCATCGGGCGCGAACAGCGCCAGCGCCTCCTCGACATGGCCCTGGTCGACCAGGAGCACGGCCAGCCTGGCGGCGGTCCACGCGGAGCCGTCGATGGACTCCAACGTCCGGATCGCCTCGCCGGGGCGACCCGCGAGCACCAGAAGGTCGGCCAGCTTCGAGCTCCCGTACCAGGTGCCACCCTCGTGGTGAGCGCGCAGCTCGGCGATCGCCTGCTCGACCCGCCCCGAGCGGGCGAGCACCTCGACGCGCTCGAACAGCAGCTCGATCCACATACCGCCGTAGTGCGCCGCGAGGTCGTCGACCGCCGCGACCGCCTCGTCGGCCCGGCCTCGCTCGACCAGCAGCTTGCCGAGGATCCCGACGAGCCACTCCGGGTCGCCGCCCATCAACCTCGGCACCGGCAGCAACACCTCGATCGCCTCGTCGGCGCGGCCGTGCCGGGTCAAGAGCTCCGCCAGGGCAGCGGCAACGTTCGGCGAACCGTCCGTCGCGAAGGGCCGCATCGCCTCGACGGCCTCGTCCACGCGATCGAGGCTCTCCAGCCAGACGGCCAACCGGAAAACGGCGTGCTCGCCACCACCGCCGGCGACCAACTCGCGAAGCTGCCGCTCCCGACCGTGCCTGGCCAGAATGTCAGCGAGCTGCTCGACGGCATTGACGAACACGCCGTGCTCACCGAAGGCGCTCCCGGTGAGCACCTCCAGTGCCTCGTCCACCCGCCCTTGACGCTCCAGCAGCGTGGCGAGCACCGCCGTGGCGTTCCAGGACCACACGGAACTGTCGGCCTCGATCTGCTCGCGTACCAGCGCCGTGAGCTCGCCGTCGTAGCCGTGCCCCTCGGTCAGCTCCACCAACGCGTCGAGCACTGCGTCCTCACCGGCGTGCGGCCATAGCAGCGCCACGGCCTCGTCCACCTGCCCCCGCTCGGCCAACAGCGTCCCCAACCGCTCGATCCCGTGCGGACTACCCTTCTCCAAGGCTCCCCGCACGATCGCGATCGCGATATCCGTCTCGCCGCGCCGGTCGTGAAAGTCCACGAGCACCTGCACCGCGTTCCACCAACCGGTGTCGACGAACGGCCGGAGCACTCGCACGGCGGCCTCGGTTTCGTGCCGCTCGAACAGCGCACGCGCCAGCCGGTCGGCGCAGCACCAGTCGCCCCGCTCGGCCAGGCGCCGCAGCTCGGCGAGATGGCCGTGCTCGGCCAGCCGGTCGGCGACCGTCGGCGGCAACCAGCCGTCATAGTTCCGATAACGTCGAGCAAGGTCCGCGGCCTTCACGGCGTCGAAGGTAGCGCCCGCCAAGCACGTTCCGCAGCGCTGATCGCGCCGGACGAACACGACGCTGTGGCGTGGTCCGAGGCCGGCGGCGTCAATGGTTCCGGCGGCGTCGGTGGTAGGCGTACGTGACGGCGGCGAGGAGCGGCCCCCACAGGTCTGGTGGCGCTGTCGCCCGAACTCGTTCGCGCCGCCGGACTGCGGCGCGGCGCGCCGGGCGACTCGGCCGAGGTGCTCCTGGCCGCCGTCGCCATCCTGGCCACGATGGTCGTCGCGGGATTCGGCCAGCGCTGGGCGGCGCGCCGGCTGCTGCGCACCGAGCCGTCACGCGTGGTCGACCGACTCGGCCGCCGCCAGGCCCTCGCCATGGAACTGCACGACGCCGTCGGCCATGCGCTCAGTGTCGTCCTGGTGCAGGCGATGGCCGCCCAGTCCGCGCTGCAGCGGCCGGATCCCGCCGCTGCCGTCCAGTCACTCGAGCACGTGACGGCAACCGCCCGGCACGCCCAGCAAGACCTCGACGTGCTGCTCGGCGTGCTCGACGACGGCGTCTCCGCCCAGACCCCGACGCTGGAAGCCCTCGGCATGCTCACCAGCGGCCTCGACGTGCACACCAGCGTCGGCGACGTGCACAAGGTCCCGGCCGCACCGTCGCGGGCGGCCTTCGCGATCGCCCGGGAAGCCCTCACCAACGCCCTGCGGCACGGGCGCAGCCCGGTGACACTCGACCTCGCCGTCGGCACCGACCTGGTGCTGACCGTGGACAACGCGACCGTGGGGACGCCCGGTGGGCCAGGCCGCGGTCTGACCGGGATGCGTATGCGCGCCCGCCTGGCCGGCGGTACATGCACCTGGCAGGAGGCGAACGGAACGTGGCGCGTCCAGGCGAGGCTGCCGCTGTGATCCGCGTGGTGCTGGCCGACGACGAGCGGCTCATCCGTGCGGGATGGACCACCATCCTCTCCCTCCACGACGACATCGACGTGGTGGCCGAGGCGGCCGACGGCTGCGAAGCCGTCGAGGCCGGCGTCGGCGCGGACGTGGTGTTGATGGATGTCCGCATGCCGCGCATGGACGGCCTCACCGCCACCCTGGAACTCGCCCGCCGCGCCCCGGCGACGCGGGTGATCGTGGTCACCACCTTCGAGAACGACCAGCTCGTCTGGGGTGCGCTGCGCGCCGGTGCCGCCGGCTACGTGCTCAAACGCGCGCCGGCCCGGGAACTGGTGGACGCCATCCGGTTCGTGCACACACGTGACGCGGTGCTCTTTCCCGACGCGCTGCGCCGCATCGCCGCCCCTCGCGCCGGCACGGCCCGATCCGGCCCGGTGGCCGGACTGACCCCCCGCGAACTGGACGTCCTGCGCCACATCGCGCTCGGGCAGAACAACGCGGAGATCGCGGCCGCTCTGCACGTCACCAGGGAGACCGTCAAAACGCACGTGGGCAACGTCCTGGACAAGCTCGGCGCCCGCGACCGCACCCAGGCGGCAGTCCTCGCCTACGAGTTCGGCCTCGTCTTTCCTGGCACCCATCACCAAGGTTAGGGCTGCCGGGCGTCCTGGATCGCCGCCTCGACCGCCGCCTACCGCGAGCGGTTCGGCGTCGGCCCGCCCGCGCTGCACGAGCGCGGGCGGCGGTGGGTGCGGTCAGGCGCGACGCAGGGTCAGTTCGGTGATCTCGCTCGGGGCGAAGATGCGGAACGGCGGGCCCCAGAAGCCGGTGCCGCGGCTGGTGTAGAGCTGGGTGCGCGCGCCGTGGCGGGTCAGGCCCTGCACGACCGGCTGGTCGAGGCGCACCAGGTAGTGGAACGGCCACATCTGGCCGCCGTGGGTGTGGCCGGACAGTTGCAGGTCGATGCCGTGCGCGACGGCGTCGTCGACCTGCTTCGGCTGGTGGGCCAGCAGCAGGACCGGCAGGTCGGGGTCGGCGCCGGCGAGGGCGGTCGCGTGGTCGGCGCGGTGGCCCGCCAGGCCGGTGCCGGCGGCGGTACGGTCGTCGACGCCGGCCACGACGAGGCGGTCGCCGCCGCGCTCGACGACCAGGTGCCGGTTGTGCAGGGCCTCCCAGCCGAGCTCGCCCATCCGCTGCAGCCAGCCCTCGGCCTCGCCGTAGTACTCGTGGTTGCCGGTGACGTACACGCGGGCGTAACGGGCCTTGACGTCGCCGAGCGGGGCGGCCTGCTCGGTGCGCTGCGCGACGGTGCCGTCGGCGATGTCGCCGGTGTGGGCCACGATGTCGGCGTCCAGGGAGTTGACGACCTCGGTGACGCCGCGGGACCAGCGGGCCCGGTCGATCGGGCCGTAGTGCGTGTCGGTGAGCAGGACGACCTTCAGCCCGTCCAGTCCGGCGCCGAGGCGGGGGATCGCGACGTCGACCCGGCGGACCCGCGGCACCTTCATCGCCTCGACGTAACCCCACAGCAGCAGGCCGACGGCGACGACACCGGTGAAGCCGGCCACGATCCGGGAGCGCAGCGGGTCGTCGACGCCGCCGGCGAGCAGGCCCAGGCGCAGCAGGTCGCCGGCGACGGCCCACACGAAGAGCTGCCACACCACGCCGAGGGTGGTGTCGGCGACGCGCGACGCCCAGTCCACGTGGCGGCGGCCGTGGCCGAGCATCATCAGCACCGGGAACGCGACGGCGGCGCCGGCGAACAGGACGGTGCCGGTGACGCGGACGCCGAGGGGCCACGCGTTGCCGGACAGCACCAGCGACCACCACGGCACGCCGAAGAGCAGCGCCAGCACGGTGGTGAGCGTCAACGCGAAGAGCACGGGGCGCAGCAGCGACCGGCGCCGCGCGACTGGGACCGCTTCAGTGGTAGCCACACTTCAGCATGGCACGCAGTGCCATCACCCGACCAAAGCGCGGCCGGGCGAACCTGTGATCCGTCACAGGTCACACGAACTGGAGACGACTACTGGTACTTGCGGGATGAATTGTCCCGGTTCGCCGCGCCCGGGGTGGCCTCCCAGTGGCGGCGCAGCACCTCCAGCTCGTGCCGCCGCTGCTCGGTCACGTCGCGCATCGTGATGACCAGGCCGCGGACGAGCCGGTCGTCGCGCAGGTCGCGGAAGCGGACCTCGACCAGCACCCGGGTCCCGTCGGGGCGGCGCAGGCTCCACGTGTCGCGGGTGCCGTCCCGCCCGCCGACGAGGGCCACCCCCAGCGTCGCGTCGACCTGCTCCCGGTCGTCGGGCGCCACGATCTCCCGCAGCGTCGCGAACGGCGTCGGCCGGATCCCCAGCAGTTCCGTCACCGACGGGCTCGTGTAGCGGATCCGCTCGTCGTCGTCGAGGACGATCACGACGTCGTTGGTGTGCTCGGCGACGGCCCGCAGGTAGTCGTCGCTGTCGCGCCGGCTCGCGGCCTCGGTGAGCGCGATCCGGGCGAGCGCGAGCGCGGCCTGGCCGGCGAGCACGGTCACCGCGTCCTGCACGGTCCGCAGGTCCCTGCGCTCGGCGGCGATGTACAGCACGGCCGCGTCGAGCGGGCAGATCAGCACGTCACCGAACTCGCCGAGCCGCTCCTGCCACAGCGGCGGCGTCGCGCCGACGGGCACGATCCGCGGCGCGGACAGCTCATTGAGCGGCAGCAGGTCGGTGAGGCTCGAGTCGACGACGATGATGTGCGGCGTGTCGGCCGGCAGCAGCTCCCGGACCGCGGTCCGCACCGCGACGGCGACCGCGCCCGCGTCGGTGACGCTGACCAGGACCGTGCCCGCGTGTCGCAGGGTCCGCTCGCGGCGCAGCCCTTCCGCGTGGTGCCGGACGGCGTCGTTGAGCCTGGTGACGAGGAGCGCGAGGGTGATGCCGGCGACCGCCGCGATCATCGGGCCGTCCTGCACGGTGCCGGTCAGTGCCTGCGCCAGCAGGACCAGCGGCGCGAACGCGACGGCGCCGAGCAGCCACGGCATGCCGAGCCCGCGGTCGGGGGTGTCCGCCGTCGTGGGGGCGGACGGGGGAGCGGTGAGCCGGGCCATCGACGGCAGCAGCGCCGCCGCGCCCCAGCACGCGTAGAGCGCGAGGTACGCGGCGTCGGCGGGCCCGCCGGGTGCCAGCCCGTCGCGGGACTGGGCGAGGCCGTACGCCACGTCACCGATGAGCATCCCGGCGGCGCCGGCGGTGAGCAGGATCGCGGAGGGGTTGCGCGGCGCCGCGCGGGTCAGCCGGACCGTCACGACCAGCACGACGACGTCGCCGAGCGTGTACGCCGCCTGGATCGACCACTCGGTCCCGGTCATCCCGTCGGCGGAGAGCCTGGGGCCGACGATGAACACCCAGCCGGCCAGCAGCGCGGCGCTGGCGAGGGCGAGCAGGTCGAGCAGGCCGGCCCGGCCGGCGAGCGTCGACGAGGCGCGGGTCAGCCCGATCAGCGCGGCCGCCACGAACGGGAACATCGCCAGGTAACACAGGTCGACGAGGGGCGGCGGGTCGGCGGCGGTGTCCGCGGCGAGCCCGAAGAGGGAGTCGCCGGCCGTCATCGCCGCGAGCGCGGCGGCGAGCGCCCACCACGGCCCGGGGCGCCGCGGCCGGTTCCGCCGTACCCCGAGCAGCACGGCTCCGGCGCCGCACAGGCCGATCCCGGCCCAGGCGACGGAGTCGAGCCCGGGCGCGATGAACAGCGTGCAGGCGAGCACCGCCATCAGCGCGCCATACGCCGCGGCGTTCAGGACCTGCCGTCTACCCATCGACATCCTTACCGTATGTAGCGTCCTCTATACCACACTGTGGCCGACCGGACCTAGGTCCCGGTGGTCGGCGAGCAGCTGCGGCGTCACCCACTCGCGCCGCCCGCGCGCCTCCTCGCCGGTGATGCCGCGGCTGGGCATCTCGGCGAGCAGCAGCACGGAGAACTGCATCCGGTACAGCATCAGCCGCAGTCGCTGCGACGGCGTGAACGTGTGCGGCGTGGCGCCGTAGTACCCGCGCAGAACCGGGTGTTCGGGCAGCTCCTCCATCCTCCGGCCGATCGCGGTGGACACGAAGTCGTACAGCGGGTCGCCCCAGAAGTACCGCTCCCCGTCGACGAGACCGGTGAGCCGGGAGGCGGGGCCGCCGGCCTCGCACAGCACGTTGCCGTCCCACAGGTCGAAGTGCACCAGTGCGGGCCGCTCGACCTCGGCGAGGACGCCGGCGTGCCGCTCGATCGTGGCGAGCACCTCGTCGGCCGGCACCGGCAGCGCCACCTCCCAGTCGGCGGCGTCGGCGAGCAGGTCGGCGGTCATCGCGGTGAACGCCGCCGCCCACGTGGCCCCGGACGCCCGGCCGTCGCCCTCGTAACCGAAGCGCGGGCCGGTCACCCCGTGCAGGTGCCGCAGCGCCACCCCGAGCTGCTCGCGCACGGCCTCGCCGGCGGTCTCGTCCGGCAGTTCGGTCAGCGGCCGGCCCGGCAGCAACCCGACGACCACCACGTCGTCGTCCGCGTGCAGCACCGGCGGCACCGGTACGTGCGCCGTGTTCGCCGCCACCGTCCGGTAGTACTGCGCCTCGGCCGCGATGACGCCGCGCTCGTACCGCAGCAGCGGCACCTCCGGCGGCGGCCCGACCTTCACCACCACGTCCCGCCCGTCGTCCAGCGTGGCCCGCCACACCGCGGCGAACGTCCCGCCGCTCAACGTTCCACAGTGGACGACATTCAGGCCGGCCCGCTGCCGCAGCAACGTGGTCACCTCGCCGGCGGTCAGGAGGCGCTGGGTGGGGCTGGGGGCGTGAGGCACCCCAACACTCTAGGCGAGCGGCGGGGGTCGTGATCAACACGCCGTCAACATAGGCGTTGATCATTGGATCTGTTAAATCCTGTATTGACAAGCATTGGGGGTGGTGTAAACGACCTTGCAGGCCATAGCGTGCACGAAACGCCTGACTCAATGGGGAGGCCAAGTGAGGAAAAGGCTAGCGAGTCTCGCCGTCGCCGGATTGGTGGGCGCGGCGCTGGTGGCGCTGCCGCAGAGTCCCGCCGCGGCGGCACCGTCCAAGGAGCTCAGCGACGGCATCAAGCGCCAGCTCGCCGCGGGGGTTCAGGTCGTGCCGAAGCAGCAGGCCACGCTGAAGGCCCCGGCCGGCGCCGTCAACCCCTACACCGCCCTGCTGAAGGATCCCGGCAAGGTCGACAAGTACTACTGGTCCGAGGTGGCCAAGCAGCAGGCGGCCGCACGGGCCAACCTGAAGAAGAACTCGCTGACGGCGGCGGCGACGTCGCCGTTGCTGCACGACGAGGCCGAGCCGCGCGGGACGTTCGGGTCCAACGACAGCCACGCCACGGCGGAGCTGGTCAAGGGCTTCGGCACCGCCAAGAAGCTGAACAACCGGGCCCGCGTGCTCGGGCAGCTGTCGCCGGAGACGGTCAGCCCGACCACGGTCTCCGCGCCGGCCGAGGACAACGGGGCCATCCCGATCGCGTCGGACCTGCTGCTCGGCTCCGGCCGCCGGGGCATCTCGACCAGCGGCGACATCGGCGACGGCCCGCACGGCAGCGCCGGCGACGACACCGGCGACTTCGACTTCATCAAGGTGACCGCGCTCGCCGGGCAGCAGCTGCTCGCCGGCACGGACACGCCGAGCGGGCCGCTGGACACCGTCATCGGCCTGTACGACGCGACCGGCGAGCTCGTCGGCACCGACGACGACGGCGGACCGGGGCTGGACAGCCTGCTGGACTTCACGTTCACCACGTCCGGCACCTACTACCTGCTCATCTCCGGATTCGGCACCGGCACGGTGTTCCCCGCCGACCCGTTCGACTCCGGCAGCGGGCTCGGGTCGGGCAGCGAGGGCCCGTACCTGCTCACCGCCACGCTCGCCTTCCCCGACCGCGACTTCTACGCCGTCGACCTGCTCGCCGGCGACGTCCTCGGCGGTTCGGTGACCGGCGTCGGCACCCGGCTGACCGTCCGCGACCCGTCCGGCCGGATCGTCTTCGGCTCCGAGCAGGACGCCAGCTTCATCTACGCGCCCAGCTCGCCGCTGCCCGGCGGCGGCAACGCGGTCGTATCGCAGGTCGCGGCGACCTCCGGCCGGTTCACCGTGGAGGTGGGCGGCAACGCCGGCCTGTACGACATCACCCTCGAGGCCTATCGCCCCGGCCCCGAGGCGCAGGACAACGGCACCGTCCAGACGCTCTTCCTGGACTTCGACGGCGCCCGGATCAACACCGCCATCTTCGGCGGCCCCGGGGTGCGCACCCTGTCGCCGCTCGCCGGGTTCCTCGGCAAGTGGGGGCTGAGCGCCGCCGACGAGAACAAGGTGATCAACGAGGTCATCGCGGCGGTGAAGGAGAACATCATCACCGACATGAAGGAGCGCGGCACCGACCCGCGCTTCGGGCTGAAGATCCTCAACAGCCGCGACAACCCGGATCCGTTCGGCCAGCCGAACGTGCACCGCATCGTCGTCGGCGGCACGATCGCCGAGTCGGGCATCGACACCATCGGCATCGCGCAGTTCATCGACCCGGGCAACTACGCCACCGAGGACAGCGCGATCGTCCTGCTCGACGTCCTCAGCGACCCGAGCGGCGCGGCCTCGCTCAACACGTACATCACCCCGGCCAGCAACAAGATCAAGTTCATCGGCCGGGCGCTGGGCAACGTCATCACCCACGAGGCGGGTCACCTCTACGGCAACTTCCACACCGACCCGCTGAACTCCACCCCCAACCTGATGGACGCCGGCGGCGCGTTCCCCGGCCTCTTCGGGGTCGGCCCGGACAACATCGGCGGCACCGCGGACGACTTCGACTACGACTTCGGCGACGACGAGTTCTTCCCGAACGAGGGTCTCGTCGGCGTCGAGGACACCCTGAACACCGCGGCCTGGGGCCTCACCAAGGGCAAGGCCAAGTGACGCGGTAGACAGCGCTGCGCAGGAAGATCCGCGTCCACGGTGGAGTTTCCCCATCGTGGACGCGGATCCGGGCATCGTGGTGATCGGCGCCGGCCAGGCGGGCCTGTCGGCCGCCTATCACCTGCGCCGGCTCGGCCTGGACCACGTCGTGCTCGACGCCGACGCCGCACCGGGCGGCGCCTGGCAGCACCGCGCACCGTCCCTCGACGCGTCCTCGCTGCACCGGATCTTCGACCTGCCGGGCCTGCCGTTCACCCCGCCGTCCTCGGGCTCCGCGGCTTCCGTCGTCGCCGCGTACTTCGCCGACTATGAGCGACATTTCGGACTCGACGTGCGGCGCCCGGTGCGGGTCCTCTCGGTGTCGCGCTCGTCCTCTTCGTCGGGTTTCGTCGTCGGTACGACTGGCGCCCCGCTCCACGCGCGAGCCATCGTCAACGCGACCGGCACCTGGACGCGCCCGTACATCCCCACCTATCCGGGCACCTTCGCCGGGCGGCAGCTGCACTACGCGGCGTACCGCGGCCCGGCCGAGTTCGCCGGCCTGCGGGTCATCGTCGTCGGCGGCGGCAACTCCGCGGTCCACGTCCTCTCCGAGCTGCCGGGCGTCGCCGCCTCGGTCCGCTGGGTGACCCGCCGCCCGCCCGTCTTCCACGACGGCGAGTTCACCGAGGACCACGGCCGCGCCGTGATCGCCTCGGTCACCGCCCGAGTCACGGCCGGCCTGCCACCCGCCAGCGTCGTGAGCGTGACCGGCCTCGGGTACACCACCCTCGTCCGCGCCGCCCTCGCGAAGGGCGCCCTGGACCGGCACCCGATGTTCGACCGCCTCGTCCCCACCGGCGCCATGTGGGGCACCACCTTCGAGCCCGCCGACGTCATCATCTGGGCCACCGGCTTCCGCGCCGCCCTCACCCACCTGGCCCCGCTCCACCTGCGAGAGCCGGGCGGCGGCATCCGCATGACCGGCACCGCCACCACCCGCGAACCCCTCGTCCACCTCATCGGCTACGGCCCCTCCGCCAGCACCGTCGGCGCGAACCGCGCCGGCCGCGCCGCCGCCCTCTCCCTCGCTGCTGTGCTTCCACCCCACCGCTTCGCGGCGGGTCCCGGCGGGGATTCTCACCCGCACCCCAATGCGCCGCAAGCGGCGCACAGCCGCGCGTGACGCGCTGGCTGGGACCGCGCGTGCGCGCCGCATCCGGTGGTCGCCACCCGCCGCTTCCTTGATGGTCCGCCGGCGATCTCGGCGCACCACGCCGCAGGCGCTCCCTCCACACCCTGCCCGTTCGCGGCCGGTGGGACTACCGCGACCGGGGTGGGGCGATGGAGGCGCGGGAGCGCAGGGGCATGTCGACGAGGTGGGTGCCGGGCTCGCGGTCCGGGTCCAGCAGGAGCTCGACGGCGCGGCGGCCGAGCTCGAAGTGGGGGAGGGCGACCGACGTCAGCTGCGGCCGCAGCCACGACGCCAGATCCGAGTCGTCGAAGGAGACCACCGACAGGTCCTCCGGGATGCGTAGCCCCGCGGAGGCGGCGGCCTGGTAGGCGCCCATGGCGAGCCGGTCGTTGAGGCAGATCAGCGCCGTCACGCGCGGGCCGCCGGCGAGGAAGGCGCGGACGGCGTCGTACGCGGGCTCCGGCCACCACGAGCACTCGACCGTCCCCGCCACGCGCAGGCCGGCGGCGGCCAGGGTCTCGTCGATGCCGGTGCGGCGGTTGCGGGCGGCGTACACATGAACGGCCGACTCGCCGACGATGTGGATGCCGCCCGTGTGACCGGCGGCCAGGAGCGCCGACGCGGCCGAGCGGCCCGCGGCGAGCTCGTCGGGGACGACACTGACGGCACGGCGGCCGCCGGTGACGCAGTTGACGAGGACGACGGGATGGCCGCGCAGGGCAGACGGGATGCGGATCTCGCGGGTGTACATCGCGGCGTAGAGAAATCCGTCGACGCCACGATCGAGCATGTCCTGGATGAGCCGCTGCTCGGTGGCGGGGTCGCCCTCGGTCTCGCCGATGAAGAGCAGGTGCTGGCGGGTCAGCGCGGTGGCGGTGCTGCCCCGGATGATCTCGCCGGCGAAGGCGTCGGTGGCGATCGTGTCCGACACGAGGCCGATGGTCTGCGTGACGCGGGTGCGCAGGCTGCGGGCGGTCAGGTTGGGCCGGTAGTCCAGCTCGCGGGCGGCGCGCAGCACGCGCTGCTCGGCGTCGGCGGAGATGCGCATGTCGCGGCGGCCGGTGAGCACGAACGAGGCGGTCGTGCGCGAGACGCCGGCGCGCCGCGCGACGTCCAGCAGCGTCACCCGACCGGCCGTCATCCGCCCCCATCCAAGACGAACCCCTTCCAGCACAGCGATGCCCGGGACCAGTCTGCCGCAAACGAGCGCACGGTCTGACCGGTGTCACCGTCCGGAGGGACGTCGACGCTGCTGAATACGTTCAGCATCCGCTCAGATGGCTTTGCTGCCGTTGCCCTTCAACGTGCGGCTGATCTTCTTCGGCAGCAGCACGAAGCAGTGCGCGCTGTGGTTGCCGGCGCCCCACTCCTGCGCGTTCACGGCGACCAGCGGGTACCAGTAGCGCGCCTTGGCGCTCGCGAGCGGGTTGATGGCGCCGCCGGTGAAGCTGCGGATCTGGTCGACGCACGCCGCGTCGAACGCCGCCTTCGACGCGTCCCGGCTGGCCGGGTACGTGCCGGACTTCGACGCGATGAGCCCCATGAACTCCGCGTCGTGGGGCGTGGTGCAGGCCACCGGCGTCAGGTCGCTCCAGCTGTCGATGCCGCCGACGAGAGCCATGCACCCGTACAGCCGCTCGCTGCCGGCCCGCAGGCTGCCCTGCAACGACGCGGTCCCCTCCTCGAAGTAGCCGTCGTGGCTCTTCAGCGCCGCCACGTCGCACCGGAAGAACCTCGCGCCGCCCCGCCACTGGGTGGTGGTCGGCGGGTACACGAGCAGCCGCGCCCTGCCGAGCTTCCAGGACCCGCCGAGGAACTTCGTGACCTCGGCCTCGCACGCGGCGTAGGTGTCGGCGATCTTGTCCAGCGTCGGCGGCGTCTCGGCGTCGGCCGTGGCCCCGGTGAAGTGCCCGACGTGCACGGTCTCGCCCATGTGCGAGCCGCTGCACGACGCCGCGACCGTGGCGATCGGCACCGTCACGATGTCGTCGACGGTCGGGGTCGAGGTGCTCCAGCAGTCACCGACCTTCGGTTCCGGCACCTTCGCCTCGGGGATCATGGCCCACCCGTTGACGAGGTCCTTGTCGACCCCGGCCGGCACACTGGCCGCACAACCCGTCACCGCCGCCAGCAGTACCACCGCGACAGCTACCATCCGTGATCGCACCACGTCAATGCCTCCCCGCGAACGTGCGCGGTGTGCAGTGTGTCAGCAGTCGATCGATCCCACAAGCGAGAAGAATTCGTGCCGCAGGGGAGGGAACCCGGCGGCGGCCGCGGACAGGTATCAGGTGTGACAGCTGAAATGCGGGTCCGGATCCGGGCTGGTGACGCCGACGCCTTCGGCGCGCTCTTCGACGAGCACGCCGACGCGGTCCACCGGCACGCCGTGTGGAGCGCCGGCGACCCGGCGCACGCCGAGGACGTGGTGTCGCTGACGTTCCTGGAGGCGTGGCGGATCCGCGGAACCCTGCACCCCGACGGCGGCAGCCTGCGCCCCTGGCTGCTCGGCATCGCGACCAACGTGCTGCGCAACCGCCGGCGCGCGGCCCGCCGGCACCGGGACGCGCTGCGCCGGCTCCCGCCGCGCGACACCGTCCCGGACTTCGCCGACGAGGTGATCGCCCGGATGCACGACGCCGACCAGCTGGCCGCCGCGGTGGCGGCCCTGCGGGCGCTGAGCCGGGCGGACCGGGAGGTGTTCCTGCTCTGCGTGTGGTCGGAGCTGGACTACGCGTCGGCGGCCGAGGCCCTCGGCGTCCCCGTCGGGACCGTGCGCTCCCGGCTGTCACGGGCCAGGACCCGGCTGCGGGCCCTGACACAGCAGCCGGACTCCGTCGAGCAGGGAGAGCACCGATGAACGACCCGACCACCCCCGCCGCCCCGCCCGTGCCCGTCCTGCCCGCGGCCCGCCGGCAGGCGCTGCGGCACCACCTGGTGAACGAGCTCCACCGGCCGGCCCGGCGCTCCCGGCGGACGCTGCTGCTCGTGCCGGCGGGCGTGCTCGCCGTCGCCCTCGCCGCCGGCGTGGTCGCCCATGCGCTGGCGCCGGTCAGCGCGCCGCTGGTCGTCACCGTCGCCCAGGGCGACCACGGCGCCGCGACGCTGCTGCTGCAGCGGATGGCCGCGGCGGCGACCGGCGAGCCGGGCCCCTCGCCCAGCGGCGGCGAGTACCTCTATGTCAAGAGCCGGGTCGCGTACTCGGACGTGGGCGACGGCCCGGCCCGCCTCCAGCCGGTGCACGAACGGGAGATCTGGATCCCGCTCTTCCACCGCGGCGACGGCCAGGTCCGCCAGCCGTTCTACATCGTGCCGCTCCTCGGCGCCATCCCGTCGACGCGGAAGCTGCCGGACATGACACCCAACGCGCAGGTCGTGGACCTGCCCGCCGACCCGGACGAGCTGCTGGCGAAGCTCTACCAACGGCACACCGGCCAGGGCTACGACCCGGACAGCGCGGTGTTCACCGCGATCGGCGACATCCTGCGCGAGTCCCTCGTCCCCCCACAGATCAGGGCCGCCCTGTACCGCGCCGCGGCGAAGATCCCGGACGTCGAGGTGGTCCGCGGCGTCACCGACGCGGCCGGCCGCCCAGGCATCGCGGTCGCCCACACCGACCAGAGCTGGCGCCATGAATGGATCTTCGACGAGCGCACGTACGACTACCTGGGCGAGCGCAGCTACCTCGTGCAGGACACCGTCGACGGCCCAGCCGGCACGGTCCTGGGCATGTCAGCAGTCACCCAGCGAGCCGTCGTCCCCGACCTCGGCGCCCGCCCGAAGCGCTAGCCCCGGCCCAGGACCGGCCGCAGCGCTTGGTGCCGTGTTCCCGAACGTCGGCCAGGGTTTTCTGTCGTACCCCTGTGCTTGAGTGTCGGTATGCCTCGACGCCGCGCCGCTCACGCTCCAGGGCTGCCCGCCGTCGTGGCTGCGCCTGGACCGCACCGGGCCCCATCCGGTGGAGCCGGCCGGCTCGGCGACACTGCTGTGAGGGCGACCGGTTGTGGGCGGGGGGTGACTGCTGAGGCCACGCATCACCACGTACGCGCTCGGCACGGGCCCGGTCTCCGGCCAGGTCGCCGACGGGCCGATCTCGGTGCCATCCCACCGCCGACGAGGGGCAGTGCGGCGGCGGCGATCATCGCGCGGCGGTCGTCGGGGGCCGCCGCCGGGACCGGCCCTGACGGGCGTGGGCTGCTCGTCTCCGGCCGCGCGGTCCACCCCGAGCATCGCATGCACCTGGCCGACACGAAGCACGGCCGCCGCGCGACCGCGCCCCGAAGCCGGTTGTGCGTGAGCCGCGGCGGTGGCTTCCCGGTGCTGGGGCTGTCCTGGCGTGACCCTCGCCTGCTTCCACCACACGGGACCGGCCTCTACTAGCGGTGACAGCCTGGGCGCCGGGCACTTGGGTGTGCGTGGGTCGCGGTGGTGGCTTCCCGGTGCGGGACTGGCCGGCGTGATCCCCGCAGGCTTGCGTCACATGGGACCTGGCCGCTGCCAGTGGCGACAGTCCGGGCGCTGAGCACGCGGTTGTGCGTGGGCCGCGGTGGTGGCGTCCCGGTGTTGGGCTGGCCGGCGTGGTCCCGCAGGCTTCCGCCGCATGGGACCTGGCCGCTGCCAGTGGCGACAGTCCGGGCGACGGGCACTTGGGTGTGCGTGGGTCGCGGTGGTGGCTTTCCGGTGCGGGACTGGCCGGCGTAGTCCCCGCAAGCTTCCCGCCACGCGGGACCCGGTCGCTGCCAGTGGCGACAGTCCGGGCGCTGAGCACGCGGTTGTGCGTGGGCCGCGGTGGTGGCGTCCCGGTGTTGGACTGGCCGACGTGATCCCCGCAGGCTTCCGTCACATGGGACCTGGCCGCTGCCAGTGGCGACAGTCCGGGCGCCGAGCACGGCAGCAGCAGACAGTTGGCCGGCTGAGGTCCGCCTCCCACTGGTCAGGTGGCCACGGGACCGGGCGATCCGTTGGCGTGCCTGTCGGCGTTGCGCCCCTGAAGGAGCACCGGCCGGACCCGCACGACTGTGGAGTCGACCTGAGCCTCCCAGTCGATGTTGCCGTCCGCGTCGGGGAGGGCGACGTCCCGGTCCTTCAGCATCGCCCAGCGCCGTCGGCGGTCCACCGCCGCAACCGTTGATGCGGCGCCGTACCGTTCCGGCAGGTCACGCCCCGGCGACCCGGTCCGCTTCACCCCGGCAGACCGCGTGGCGGTGATCCCGCCACCGGACGTAGCGGACGGGCTGAGCCGGTGACGGTGCCAGCGCAGCCCGCTCGGCACCCTCGCGTGCCACAGGCGGGAACGAGCCGACGCGATGATCCGTGAGGCGGAACCTAGACGCCGGTTGTGGCGGGGAGTTTGCCGGCGTTGACGGCGGCGACGAGGGCGGCGTGGTCGGCTTCGGTCTGGTCGGCGTAGGCGGCGGCGAAGGTGGCGAAGCCCTCGTCGAACTCGTCGCCGTCGGCGGTGTCGGGGGCGCCGCAGTAGCCGGACAGGGTGCGCGGGTCGATCGACTGGGCGTGGGCGCGGGCGAGGACGACGCCGCAGACGCGGGCGTAGTCGTCGAGCTGGCCGGCGCGCAGCGTCGTCGGGTCGATCGAGCCCTTCATGTCGCGGAACTGGCGCACCAGATAGGGCACGCCGTCGATGCTCGTCCAGCCGAGCAGCACGTCGCTGACGGTCTGCATCCAGCGCTGGCCGCGCACGACCCGCTCGCCGGCGTGCTGCTCGGGCACGGGCGTCAGGTAGGGGGCGAGGGCGGACGCGCGGGCCTGCTTGACCTGCAGCACGAGCGCCTCGTCGTGGTTGCCGTGCAGGAGCACCACATACGAGCGGAGGCCGACGCTGCCGAGACCGACGATGCGGTGGGCGACGTCGACGACTGCATAGCGCCCGAACAGGGTGCGGATCTCCTCCTCGAGCGTGGCGGCATAGCCCTCCAGGGACTCGATGACGCGGAACGAGTCGGTGGAGTCGAGCGGCACCAGGATCGGCGGGTCGGGGGTGAAGCGCCACGCGTCGTGGTCGAGGCGCTGGGTGAACTTCTGCGCGACGCGGCGGCTGGTGTTCTTCTTCGCCTTCTTGCGGACCCGGTCGAAGACGTCGGCGAGGTCGCCGATGCCGAAGTGCTCCAGCGTCGAGTGGTCGGTGGTCAGGTAGTACGCCTCCAGCAGCGACATGTCGGCGAGCTCGGCGAGGGCCGTGCGGTAACCGGTCGCGCAGTCGCGGGCGGCGTCGCGGCACTCGTCCTCCGGCAGGCCCGCCTCCCGGCCGGCGCTGACGATGCTGGCGGTGAGGCGCTTGAGATCCCAGTCCCAGGGCCCGACGACGGTCTCGTCGAAGTCGTTGACGTCCATCACGAGCCGCCGCTCCGGCGAGGCGAAGAAGCCGAAGTTGGCCGCGTGCGCGTCGCCGCAGATATACCCGTGGAGCCCGGTGTCGGCGCCGCCGGCGAGGTCGGCGGCCATGACGGCGGCGGAGCCGCGCAGGAACGCGAACGGGGAGCTGATCATGCGGCCGACGCGGATCGGCACCAGCTCGGCGACGCGCTCAGCGTTGGAGGCGGCGATCACGGCGACCGGATCGCGGCCGGCCGCCGTGCGGGGCTCGGTCAGCGACTTGGCGGGGGTGCTGGTGCGACGCTGGACGCCCTCGGCACGCAGTGCTTCGGGGGCCGCCCATCCGGTGGAGCCGATCATGCCCTTACGGTAACGGCCCGCAGGTGACACGGCGGTGTCAGATTCATGGCTCCAGCAGGTGCTCCTCCAGCGCCGTGAGGTGCGTCTCCGGCAGCCCCATCTCCAGCAGGTACCCGCGGACGGAGCCGTGCCGGCCGTGCACGTCGCGCAGGAACAGCCGCATCGCCTCGGCGGGCGCGGCCAGGTACCGCTCCGGCATCTTCGCGATCTCCGGGTTGATCCGGCGCAGGTACGCCATGGCGGGGCCGGTCGCCCCGGCGGTGAGCGCGTAGTCCTCGGCGATGTCGTCCTCGGCGACGCCGAGCGCCCCGAGGGTCAGCGCGGACACGACGCCGGTGCGGTCCTTGCCGGCGGTGCAGTGCACGACGACCGGCGCGTTGTCGGCCTCCGCGATCACGGCGACCGCGGCGACCATAGCGGCGGCGCCGGTGTAGGCGATGTCGAGATACCGGTTGGCCAGCCAGCGGGCGTCGCTGGGCTCGTCGTGGTCGGGCGCGTCCTCCCACTCGGCGTGCTCCGGGTGCAGGTGGTGGTAGGCGAGGCCGGGGAACTCGGGCACCCGCCCGTCGCGGGCGATCTCCCGCGGGCGGCGCAGGTCGATGACGGTGCGCACCCCGACCGCGGCGAACGACGCGGCGTCGGCGGGGTCGATCCGGCTGAGCGAGTCCGATCGGAAGAGCCGCCGCCAGCGCACCGGCCGGCCGCCGGTGCCGGTGTAGCCGCCGAGGTCGCGGAAGTTGAACAGGTTGGGGTGGTCGTAGCTGCGCACGCTGCGACCTTATCGGGTGCGCCGGTAGGCTTAGGTTCTGTGGATCCGGCCAGGTCGAAGCGTGCGTCGGTCACCGAGCCGCTCGGCGTGCTGCTGGCCAGCGTGCCGAAGAGCCGCCCGAGCTGGCTGACCGTCGTCAAGACGACCGTCGCGGCGACCACGGCCTGGGTCCTCGCCCGCCAGCTCGGTGACAACGTCGCGGTGCTCTTCGCCCCGATCGTCGCGATCCTGACGCTCCAGGCCAGTGTGTATGGCTCGATCGCCACCGGCGTGCAGCTGCTCTTCGCCAACCTGGTCGGCACGGCCGTCGCGATCGGGTGGGTGAAGTTCCTCGGCCTCAGCTGGTGGTCGCTCGCCCTCGCCGCGTTCGGCGCCCTGGCCCTGGCCCGGCGGGTCACCAACACCCCGCTCGCGCGCAACCAGCTCACCATCGCCGTGCTGGCGGTGATCATGCTGGCGCCGGTCGCCAAGGGGTACGGGCAGTGGCGCTTCATCGACGTCGCCATCGGCAGCGTGGTCGGGCTGGTCGTCGCCGTGGTCGTGCCGGAGCGGCCGCGCATGCGGCAGGCCTGCGAGGCCATCTCCGTCTGGGCGGCGGGGTGCGTGTCGGTGCTGCGGGACATCGCCGACGAGCTCGACCGTCGCGACGGGACCCCGCCCCTGGACACCCGGGACGGGCACGACTGGATCCCGGCGTCGCGGGGGCTGACCGACCTGAGCACCGCCGCCGCGGCCGAGGTCGCCGCGGTCGAGGAGACGGCCCGGCTCAACGTCGCCGCCGTCCGGCTCGGGGAGCGGGTCGTCGCCCTGCACGAGGAGCAGGTGTTCCTGGTCCGGATCAGCCTGCAGATCAGGTCGGTGTCGCTGGCCGTCGACCGGCTCTACGACCGGGCCGGGCAGCCGCCGGCCCTGGACCGGCAGACCCTCGCCGCGTTGCTGCGGTCGATCGCGGCGCTGCTCGAGGAGCTCCTCGACGGCAAGGAGACCGACGACACGCTGCTGCGGGAGGCGCTGACCGGCGCCGTGGAGCGCACCCACCAGGTCTTCCCGAGCGCGGTCGTGGTCCTCGACTCCGTCAGCCTGCTCGGCCGGCTCGACCAGCTGCGCCAGGACATCGGCGGCGAGGACGCGACCGCCCTCATCGACCCGGACACCCTGCCGCGATCGTGACTCTCCGTCCGGCACCAGGCATGATAGGGCAGGCTTACCTGGGTCTGGCCGCTGAAAGGTGTGGACGGTGCACAACGGGGACGAGTCACTCGCCACCCTGCTCGGTGGGCGGCGAGCGGCGCTCGACAGCGTCGTCCCTGTCGCCGGGTTCGTGGCGGGCTGGCTCGCGGGCGGCCGGTCGATCGCCCTGGGGGCCGGGATCGCGGTCCTCGCCGGCGCGGCCGTCGCCGTCTGGCGGCTGCGGCAGGGGCGCCCGCCCGCGGCGACCGTCGTCAGCCTGCTGCTGGTCTGCCTGGGCGCGATCGTGGCGCTGCGCACCGGCCGGGCCGAGGACTTCTTCCTGGTCAGGCTGCTGACGAACGCGGCGAGCGCCCTGGCGTGGGCCGGCAGCATCCTGGTCCGGTGGCCGTTCCTGGGCCTGATCGTCGGCACCGTCCTGGGGCAGAAGGCCAGGTGGCGGCGCGACCCGGCGCTGCTGCGGGCGTACCAGGCGGCGAGCTGGGTGTGGGTCTGCCAGTACCTGGTGCGGCTGCTGATCTTCGTGCCGCTGTGGTGGACCGGTCACGTGGTGTGGCTGGCCACCGCGCAGGTGGTGCTGACCTGGCCCCTGGTCGCGGCGTGCCTGGCCGTGAGCTGGTGGGTGCTGCGTCGCAGCCTGCCGCCGGGCCATCCCGGCCTGCGCCATCCGCAGGCGGCGCCGACCGGTACCGACGCCGGCGCCACCCACCAGTGACGCCGGTGCCGCGGCGCCTCACCAGGCCCCCGGCGCGCGGCCTCTGTCAGGGTGCCTTGAGGGCGATGACGGCCTCGTCGACGGTGTCGGTGAGGGTGAAGACGCGGTCGAGCGCGGTCAGGTCGAAGATCCGGCGGATGCGGGCATGCGGGCAGACCACCGCGAATCCACCCGATTCGGTGTCCCGCAACCGCTTGTGTACTGACACCAGGACCCGCAATGCTGTGGAGTCGATGAACTCCACCTCCGACAGGTCCAGCACGAGCAGCGTCGCTCCCTCGTCCAGGCAGCGGTGCACCCACGTGTGCAGCGCGGGCGACGTGGCGACGTCGAGCGCCCCGGTCGGGGTGACCACGACACAGCCGTCGACGGTCGCGGTCGCGAAGGCATCGGTCATGTCCGCTCCCACGGCCCTGTTCGGTGCGGCAGTCGGTCCCTCAACGGTGATCCCCCTCGATGCGCGGATGGTGCTCGTCCCCGAAGGGGCGGCCCGCGCTCGCGACGCGTTACACCCTTTCGGCGACGCCGGTGCGTGACGCCGACCTTGCCGCGCCGTTACGGGCGGCGGCCAGCGGTGACGAGACCGGTTTCGCCGTGCTGTGGCGCGCCCTGCAGCCGGCGGTCCTACGGTACCTGCACGCGGTGTGCGGCGACGCGGCGGAGGACGTGGCGTCGGAGACGTGGCTCCAGGTCGTCAGGGACCTGCCGCGCTTCGCGGGGGACCCGACCGCGTTCCGGGTCTGGCTGTTTCGCATCGCCCGGCACCGCGCCATCGACGACGGCCGCCGGGTCTGGCGCCGCCGGGAGGAGAGCCGCGACCACGTCGAGTCCGGCCGCCCCGCCCCGGACGCGGCCGCCGAGGTCATCGAGCACGCCGGCACCGAGTGGGCGCTGCGGCTCATCGGCGAGCTGCCCCAGGACCAGGCCGAGGCGGTCCTGCTCCGCGTCGTCGCCGGCCTCGACGTCGCCGGCACCGCCGAGGTCCTCGGCAAACGCCCCGGCGCCGTCCGCGTCGCCGCCATGCGCGGCCTGCGCCGCCTCGCCGCGCACCCCCAGGTCAGCGCCCGCCGCGTCCCCGCCGGCACCACCGGCGCGGGCGCCGGCGCCGACCTTCCCCACGCCCACCTGGAAGGTGCCTGATGCTGGGCTGGTGGCGCCGGCGGGCGCGGTTGAAGGCGGAGTCGCAGCGGCTCCTCGAGCGCATGACCGGCGAGCCCGGCGGCCGCGGCGGCGCCCACGGGCGTCGCGAGATCGGCGACCACAGCGAGACCGGCGGCCACGGCAAGGCCGGCGGCCACGGTGACGCCCACGGACAAAGCGGACCGGGCCGGACGGGCGACCTCGGGGACTCGCCGCTGGCGGGGCTGCTCCGGGCGGCGGCCGGTCCGGCGCGGCCCGGGGAGCTGGCGGGGGAGCAGGCCGCAGTGGACGCGTTCCGGCGGGAGTTCGCCGCCGGCGGCGCCGGTGCGCCGGTGGCGTCGCGGCGGGCCAGGCCGCCCAGGCGGCGGGTCGCGGTGCTCGCGGCGGCGCTGACGGCCGGCGTGCTCGCCGGGGTCGGGGTCGCCGCCGGTGCCGGCAGGCTGCCCGCGCCGCTGCAAAGCGCCGCGCACGACTGGATCGACCAGGTCCCCGACCACGACCCGGCGCCCGCGCCCGCGGCACCGACCCGGACCGTGCGGACCGTGTCGCCGACCACGCCCGCCGCGCAGCAGTCCAGCGAGCCGGCGGTGACCCCGAGCCCGGCGGCCCCGACCGCCACGGCCGGCAAGGACATGCGGAAGCTCTGCAGCGAGTGGCAGAAGGTCCGCGACGATCCGCACCGCAAGCCGATGGACCCCGAGGACCTGAACGTGCTGACCGCCGCCGCGGGCGGTGCGGACCGGATCGAGGCGTTCTGCGGCCTGTCGCCGGCGCCGACCGGTACCAAATCGAAAAACAGCCGGTCGTCCAAGAACGCGTGACGTGATCGCGTGACCGGCGTTGAGCACCACGACGACGGACGATCGCGACGGGAGTGGACGCCATGGACGGGACCACGGAACAGCTGAGCATGACCGCCGCCGAACTGTCGTTCCTGCTGGCCAGCGGTGGCCAGCCGGGCGAGGCGCCCCGGCTGCTGGGCCTGACCGACGCCGACCGGGCCGACGCGGTCCTCAGCGCCGGGCTCGGGTCGCTGCTGCTGCGCCACCTGGCCGCGCCCGTCGACGGGCAGAAGCTGGAGATGGCGCCGGCGGTCGCCGCGGTCGCCGCCGGGCTGCACCGGCCGCGCGCGTTCGTGCAGGTCGGTCTGACCGCGGAGGACCACGCCGACGGGGCGCTGCTGTTCGAGGCGGAGATGACCCGGTTCCTGGTCGCCGCCCGCGCGTACCGCTGCTACGACATCACCCCGATCGGCGCCGACGTCGACGTCCGCGAGCCGCTGCTGGGGATCGCGGACCGGTTCCTGCACCGGCACCGGCCCGCCGTCGCCACGTTCAACACCTCGACCGTGCAGGACGTCGCCCGCGGCAACGCCCCGGCCCGGGCGACCCTCGCGTCGGCGACCGACGGCACGTGGCGCTTCGTCGGCAGCGACGGCACCGACGAGACCGCCACCGTGGTGGACAGCTTCGACGAGGCCGCCGCCCTCATGCGCGACGAGCTGGCCAAGATGCTGCCGGTGTTCCAGCCCCAGCCCCAGACCTGACGGCCGGCGTCGGTCCCAGCCGTACTCAGTCCCAGCCGTAGGAGGAGCGCAGCCGCTCGGCGACCCGGTCGAAGCGCTCCCGGTCGAGGATGGCGCCCTCACGACGGATGCCGTGCTCCTCGACGGTCAGGACCCGGTCGAGGCGGACCCAGCTGGGTCGCTGGTCGCGGTCCCACGAGCCGGGCCCGAGGGCGAACCAGTTGCGCTGGCCGTCGCGCTCGCTCTGGCTGGACAGCATCAGCCCGACGAGCTCCGTGCCCTTGCGCCCGACGACGAGGACCGGCCGGTCCTTGCCCTGGTTGGGGTCGTCCTCGTACTCCACCCACGTCCACACGACCTCGCCGGGATCGGCGGCGCCGTCGAGCTGCGGGGCGTACTGCAGCAGCTTGTCGCTGACGTGCTTCGGCGGCGGTCCCGGCTTGTGCAGCGTCGCCCTGCCGGCCGGCGCCGAGCGGGGTGGCGTGGGCACCGGCTGCGTGGGCGCGGGGGCGGACGGCCGGCCGCCGAGCCGGGTAGCCAGGTTGCGAAGAAGTCGTTTCACGCGGACGACCATAGTCCCGATCGTCTGGACGGCGCTTGCCAGCGCACTGGACACTGTCGTTCATGTACGACTTCGATGTCCTCGTGCTCGGTTCCGGCCCCGGCGGGCAGAAGGCGGCCATCGCGGCCGCGAAGCTCGACCGGCGGGTCGCCGTCGTCGAGCGGCGCCACATGATCGGTGGTGTCTGCATCAACACGGGCACCATCCCGAGCAAGACCCTGCGCGAGGCGGTGCTCTACCTGACCGGCCTGAGCCAGCGGGAGATGTACGGGCAGAGCTACCGCGTCAAGGACGACATCACCGTCGGCGACCTGGGCGCGCGTACGCAGCACGTGATCGGCCGGGAGATCGAGGTCATCCGCAGCCAGCTGGCCCGCAACCGGGTGAAGCTGCTGCAGGGCACCGGCGTCTTCGTCGACCCGCACACGCTGTCGATCACCGACGAACAGGGGCACTCGTCGCTGGTGTCCGCCGAGAAGATCATTCTCGCCGCGGGCACCCGGCCGGCCCGCCCCGACAGTGTCGAGTTCGACGACACGACGATCATCGACTCCGACGGCATCCTCAACATCGACAAGATCCCCGCGTCGATGGTCGTCGTCGGCGCCGGGGTCATCGGCATCGAGTACGCGTCCATGTTCGCCGCCCTCGGCACCAAGGTCACCGTCGTCGAGCGGCGCGACCGCATGCTCGACTTCTGCGACCTGGAGATCATCGAGGCGCTCAAGTACCACCTGCGGGACCTGTCGGTGTCGTTCCGCTTCCGCGAGTCCGTCGCCGCCGTCGAGCGGCACGGCCGCACCGCCGTCGCGGTCCTCGCCAGCGGCAAGCGGATCGCCGCCGACGCCGTCATGTACTCCGCGGGCCGGCAGGGCGCCGCCGACCAGATCGGCCTGGAGAAGGCGGGCCTGGAGGCCGACAAGCGCGGCCGGATCACCGTCGACGAGCACTTCCGCACCGAGGTGCCGCACATCTACGCCGTCGGCGACATCATCGGCTTCCCGGCCCTCGCCTCGACCTCGATGGAGCAGGGCCGCCTCGCCGCCCACCACGCGTGCGACGAGCCGGTGCGCGGCATGCAGCTGCTCCAGCCGATCGGCATCTACACGATTCCCGAGATCAGTTTCGTCGGGCGTACCGAGGACGACCTCACCGACAACAACATCCCGTTCGAGGTCGGCATCTCCCGCTACCGTGAGCTCGCCCGCGGGCAGATCATCGGCGACTCGTACGGCATGCTGAAGCTCATCGTCTCGCCGGAGGACCGCAGCATCCTCGGCGTGCACGTCTTCGGCACCGGGGCCACCGAGCTCGTCCACATCGGCCAGACCGTCATGGGCTGCGGCGGCACCGTCGACTACCTCGTCGACGCCGTCTTCAACTACCCGACGCTCGCCGAGTCGTACAAGGTGGCCGCCCTCGACGCGATGAACAAGATGCGCTCGGTGTCGCGCCTGACGGCGTGACGATGTGACGGGCACCACACCGCAGAACTCCAACCTCGGGCACGGCCGATGAAGTTACAGGGAGGCGGACGACGACACGGGGGAAGGCGCGCATGCTGCGACACGTGAGACTGGTGCTGGTGGCGGTGCTCCTGGCTGCCTCGGCCGGTTGTACGGGTGACAAGCCGGCCGAGGATCCGTTCGCCGCGTTCGTCGCCGGGTGGCAGCGGGCCGACCTCACGGGCGTCGAGCTGCGCACGCCGGCCGGGCAGCCCCTGGCCGCCGACGCCGCCAAGCAGCTGCTGGCGGGCACCGAGGGCGACCTCGCGGCCCGCCGGCCCGCGCTGACGAGGAGCGGCGCGGCGACCGTGCGCAAAGACGACGCCAGCACCAGGCTCGGCGTCGACTGGACGCTGCCCGACGGCCGGCACTGGGCGTATGAGACGACCGTCGACGCCCGCCGGATCGACGGCCGGTGGGCGGTCTATCTCGGCCCGTCCGTCGTGCACCCCGACCTGCCCGACGGCCGGCGGCTGACGCTGCGCTCCACCCCGGCGAACCGCGGGGTCGTCCTCGCCGCCGACGGCACGCCGATCGTGTCGGAGATCCCCGTCGTGTATGTCGGGGTCGAGCCGCGGCTGGTCCGCGACGTCAACGCCCTCGTCCAGCGGCTCGACCTGGTGTTCCGGTCCGTGCGGGTCGACGTCGACACCTCGGCGCTGCCGGGGCGGCTCGCGGCCGCGAAGCCCGACGCGTTCGTCGACCTCGTCACGTTGCGCCAGACCGACTACGCCGAGATCGAGCGGGACCTCGCCGCCACCGACGGGATCGCCACGCGGGCGGGCACCCTGTCCCTGCCGCTGACCCGCACGTTCGGGCGGGCGCTGCTGGGCACCTCCGGCCCGGCGACGAAGGAGCTGATCGACGCCGGCGGCGGCGTGCTGAAGGCCGGCGACATCACCGGGCTCACGGGCCTGCAACGCCGCTACGACACGGCGCTGCGCGGCACGCCCCGGGTCGAGATCGTGGCGGCCGACCCGCAAGGGGCGAAGGCGGCCGACAAGGTCCTCTACACCGCGTCCGCCGTCGACGGAGCCCGGGTGCGCACGACGATCGAGGTGAAGACGCAGCAGGCGGCGGAGGCCGCCCTCGCGGCGACCACGAAGCGTTCCGCGCTGGTCGCGGTCCGGGTCGCCGACGGCGCGGTGCTCGCCGTCGCCAACGGCCCAGACGCCGCCGGCTACAACCTCGCCTTCCAGGCCGAGCTGCCCAGCCCACCGCTCGGCGTCGACGGCGCCGCGGCCGGTTTCGGCGCTTTGTGGAAGCTCGGCGCCGACATGTACACCGGCAAGGCCACCGCGGCCGGCGTCGTCGGCTCGCCCCTCGTCTACGCGGGCGCCGCCGCGGCGGCCTCCCGGGGCCAGTGGCGCCAGCCGGTCCTGCTCACCGAGCCGTCACCCGGCCCACCCGCCGCCGACGGCCCACCGGTCACCGGCACGCTGACCGTCCCGACCATGTCCGTCGGCGTCCGCGGCGGCGTCGCGTACTGCGTCTACGTCGAAGGCGCCGGCCAGGACGTCACCGGCCCGATCGCCGAGGCCTTCCTGAAGACCCTGAGCGCCTGAGAACCTCGCCGCACGCCGTTCGGTCGACGCGGCTCAGGCACGACCCGGTTCAGCGGGCGGGTCGGGCTACCAGGCGCTGTTCGCGGACGGGGGTGCCGTTGTGCCCGCTGTACGGCGTCGACGTGGCTGGACTGTTCTCGCGGGTGCCCACGGCCGGCGTCGCTGTGTGTGTCGTTCCCGGTCGGCGGCTTCGCCCTGGTCGGCGGGGGCGAGCGTCGCTGTCTGCCGGTGCGCGGTGGCGTCGCGTGCTGCGTCTACGTCGAGGGCGCCGGCCAGGACGTCACGGGCCCGGTCGCCGGGGCCTTCCTGAAGACCCTGAGCGCCTGAGGGACGCGCCGCACGCGGTTCGGTTGGCGAGGCACGGCCCGCCCCGGCGGTCAGCCGGGAGGGTCGGGCCGCGGGCTCTGCCGACGGATGCGGTGCCGTTGTGTCCGCTGTACGTGCGTCGACGCGGCCGGGCCGGTCGCGCGGGTGCCTGCGGTCAGCGCTGCCGTGCTGCCCTTCCCGGTCGGCGGCTACGCCCTGGTCTGCGGTGCGAGCATCGCCGTCTGCCGGTGCGCGGTGGCGTCGCGTGCTGCGTCTACGTCGAATGCGCCGGCCAGGACGTCACCGGCCCCGTCGCCGAGGCCTATTGAAGCCCCTGAGCGCCTGAGGGACGCGCCGCACGCGGTTCGGTTGGCCAGGCGCGGGCACGACCTGGCCCGCCGGGCGGGTCGTGCCGTGGGCGCTGCTGGCGGACGCGGTGCCGCTGAGCGTGCGCCGAAGCGGGCTGGGCCGGTCGCGCGGGTGCCTGCGGCTGGCGCTGCTGTCTGTCGTTCCCGGTCGGCGGTTATGCCCTGGTCGGCCGGGCGAGCGTCGCCGGCTATCGGTGCGCGGCGGGCCGTCGCAACGCGCCTGCCGTCCCATGGATGCCGCTGCCTCGCCCGCGCGTGATCGGCGGCGGGCGCGGGCCACGGCCACGTCGCTGGCGTCCCTGGCGACGGAGCTGCCGGCGGCGGAGCTGCTCGGGGCGTGGGTGGCCGGGGAGTGCCGAGCGTCCCGCCCTGAGTGCGCTGCTTGCCGTTGTGCCGCCCGCGCCGCCCGCCCGCCCGCCCGCGCTGGTCGCCGTCGTGCCGGTCGTCGGCGCGAGGTGCCAGGAAGAGCCGGGAAGCGCCAGGAAGCGGCGGTGGCGGTGGGGTGGCTGGTCGGCGGGGAATATGGCGTGAAAGTTACCTTTTGCCGAATGAAGTGAATGAATTCGCGAACGGA
Organism: Dactylosporangium sp. NPDC006015; assembly: GCF_040614215.1. Classification (NCBI taxonomy): domain Bacteria; kingdom Bacillati; phylum Actinomycetota; class Actinomycetes; order Micromonosporales; family Micromonosporaceae; genus Dactylosporangium; species Dactylosporangium sp. NPDC006015. Next base: position 318,741 of record NZ_JBEXUD010000009.1, on the reverse strand, counting down.
TGCGCACCGTAGAGGGGGTGATCGCAGCCTGTACGGGTGCGTGTGCGGCGAACTTCGCAAAGCGCTCGAATGGCGCGAAGCGGCTGGTCAGGACGTGGTGGCATGTCCTTGCAAGGTATTCCTCATTAGGCAGCGAACAATCTACGGTGAGGGCAGGCCGATGGCTCCCCTCGCCAAAAAGCCTAAATAGGACCTGCCCCACGCCGATGGGGTGTTTACGGGTGTCACTGGGTAGCGTCGGGGCCGCCACCGTGACGGTCGGGAGGGATGCGTGTCGCCGCAAAGGGTGCTGGCCGGCTACTGCGGGATCATGGCTGCCCTCGTGGCGGCCAACTTCGCGCTGCCCGCGCTGCACCTGATCCTGTGGTCGGCGATCGGTCTCACCAGCGTCGCGGCCATCCTGACCGGCGTCCACCTGCACAAGCCCCGCCGCCGCGCCCCATGGTTCCTGCTCGCGGGCGCCGTCGCGTCGTTCATCACCGGCGACCTCATCGCCGATGTCCTCACGCTCGTGCTGGACAAGCGCGGGTTCCCGTCCGTCGCCGACGGCTTCTACCTCGCCGTCTACCTGCTGATCGCCGCCGCCATGGTGGGGCTGATCCGCATGGGTGTGGCCAGCCGCGACCCGAACGGGCTCTACGACGCCGTCACCGTCACCGCCGGGCTCGGGCTGCTGTCGTACATCTTCCTGATCCGGCCATACGTCGAGGATCCCGCGCTGTCGGTGCTGGAGAAGAGCATCTCCATCGCCTACCCCCTCGCCGACATCCTCGTGCTCGCCGTCGGTGCGCGGCTGATCACCGCCGTGCGGCGCGGCTCCGCGCTGCTGCTGCTGGCCGCCGGTGGCATCGGCCTGCTCAGCGCCGACGTCGGGTACGGGCTGAAACAGCTCAACGGCGTCTGGGAGACCGGCGGCCCGGTGGACCTCGGCTGGGCCACGTTCTACGTCCTGTGGGGCTTCGCGGCGCTGCACCCGTCGATGCGGGACCTCACCGAGCCCAAGGTCCACCGCGCCGGCGAGGAGCACTTCGGCCGCCTGCTCATGCTCGGCCTGTCGCTGTTCATCGCGCCGTGCGTCCTGTACTTCGAGATGCGCGGCGGCGAGGTCCGCGACGCCACGGTCATCGCCGGCTCGTCGGCGCTGCTGTCCGGGATGGTCCTGCTGCGCCTCGGCCGCGCGATCAACGTCCAGCGGCGGGCCGCACAACGGGAGCGGCGGCTGCGCCGGGCCGGTGCGGCGCTGCTCATGGCGACCGACGAGCCGGGCGTCACCGCGACGGTGCGGACCGCGATCGCCGAGCTGCTGCCGCTCGGCCGGCCGCACCGGGTCGTGCTCGCGCCAATGGGCGACACGACCGCCGCGGCCGACGGTGCCGTGTCGATGCCGTACACGCGGAAGCTGGCCCCGGCGCTCGCCGAGGAGCTCGGCGACTTCGAGGTCACGCTGTGCTGCCCCCTGGCGCCGGTGGAGGGCCGCGAGTCCGGGCGGGCGCTGTACGTCGCCGCCGACGAGGTCACACTCGTCGGCGTGCAGGAGGCCGCGCAGATCCTCGCCACCCAGGCCGCCCTCGCCCTGGAGCGGATCGCGCTCGGCGAGGAGATCGGCCGGCGCAACAGCGAGGCGTACTTCCGCACCCTGGTGCTCAACACCGCCGACGTCATCCTCATCGTCGGCGACCACGACCAGATCCGGTACGCGAGCCCGTCCGCCCACGCCCTGTTCGGCAGCGACGAGCTCGACGGCACGCCGCTGCCGATGGCGTTCGCCAAGGAGAGCGTCGTCGAGGTCGACCGGCGGCTGCACGAGCTGCGCACCCGGGGCGTCGACCGGCCCGGCGACGACCTGCGCGTCGTCGGCGCCGACGGGCGGCCCGCGCTGGTCGAGGCGACATTCCGGGACCTGCGCGGCGAGCCGACCGTCGGCGGCGTCGTCGTCACCCTCCGCGACGTCACCGAACGCAGCCGGCTGCAGGCGGAGCTGTACCAGCGTGCCACCTTCGACGCCCTGACCGGCCTACCGAACCGGGAGGTGTTCCTCGCACGCGTGCAGGAGGCGGTCAGCTCCGGCGCGGAGAGCGGCGCGACCGTCGGCGTGCTCATCATGGAGATCGACGACTTCAAGGTGGTCAACGACACCCTCGGCCACGGTGCCGGCGACGCGCTGCTCGTCGCGGTCGGCAACCGGCTCACCGAGGCGCTGCGGGCCGTCGACGGCTCCTACGGCGCGGCCGGCACCGTCGCCCGGCTCGGCGGCGACGAGTTCGCGGCCCTGGTCCGCCGGGCCGGCAGCGCCGCCGACGTCGAACGCGTCGCGGAGAAGGTCCTCGCCAGCTTCGCCGCGCCGTTCGAACTGCCGCACGGCGAGGTCACCGCGTCCGCCAGCATCGGCGTCTCCACGACCGCGGAGGCCGCCGACGCGCAGGACCTGCTGCGCCACGCCGACCTCGCCGTCTACGTCGCGAAGGACGCCGGCAAGGACCGCTGGCGGCGCTACGAGTCGTCGCTGCACAGCGCCGTCGTCGAGCGGCACAAGCTGCGCGCCGACCTGGACCGGGCGATCGCCGACGGCGCGTTCCTGCTGCACTTCCAGCCGATCGTGGCGATCAGCGACGGCCGTACACACGGCTTCGAGGCCCTCGTCCGCTGGAACCACCCGACCCGCGGCATGGTGTCGCCGGCCGAGTTCATCTCCGTCGCGGAGGAGAGCGGCCTCATCGTGCCCCTCGGCGCGTGGGTGCTGCGCAACGCCGTCGAGGCCGCCGCGCAGTGGCGCCTGCTGCACCCCGGCGAGGAGGTGTACGTGTCGGTCAACGTCTCCGCCCGCCAGTTCCGCGGCCGCGAGCAGGGCTTCGCCCGCTGGGTGCTCGACGAGATCGACCGGATGGGCCTGCCGCCGGCGAGCCTGCTGCTGGAGATGACCGAGAGCCTCCTGCTGCACGACGACGGCGACGTCACCGCCGAGCTCGCCGCGCTGCGCGAGGCCGGCGTGCGGATCGCCATCGACGACTTCGGCACCGGCTTCTCGTCGCTGTCCTACCTGCGCCGCCTCCCGGTGGACGTGCTGAAGCTCGACAAGAGCTTCATCGACACCATCGCGTCGTCGGCCGAGCAGCACGCCGTCGTCGACATGATTGTGCAGCTCGCAGCGATTCTGCAGTTGCAGATTGTAGCTGAAGGAATCGAGACATCGGCTGAACGTGATCTCCTCATGACGATGGGTTGTCATCTCGGGCAGGGGTACTTGTTCTCGCGGCCGTTGAGCTACGGTGACGCGAGTCAATGGTTGTTGGAGGAAGCGTCGGGGCTTCAACGGGGAAGTCAGACGGCGGCCTAAGCACCACGGCCCTCGGAGGATTTGTGCTCGAACACCTCGCCGCCGCTGTCGATGACGACCCCCGGTTCAGCGGTATCGCCCACCTGCGCGCCAGCAGTCGCTTCTACGACGCCGTCATCGACGAGATCGACGGCCGGCGTATCCGCGTGGGGGACCACTGGCTCACCGACTGGGCGTCGTGCAACTACCTGGGCTTCGACCTCGAGCCGCAGATCATCGACGCCGTGGAGGCGCAGCTGCGCCGCTGGGGCACGCACCCGAGCTGGTCCCGGATGCTGGGGAACCCGGCGCTGTACCCGCAGATCGAGGAGCGCCTCGCGGGCCTGCTCGGCGCCCCGGACACCCTGGTCCTGCCCACCATCACCCAGATCCACCTGTCGGTCATCCCGGTCCTGGTCCAGCAGGGCACGGTGCTCGTCGACGCCCGCGCCCACAAGACCATCTGGGACGGCTGCGTCCACGCCCGTGGTCTCGGCGCCACCTTGAAACGGTTCAAGACGATCGACGAGCTCGCCTCGCTGCTCGCCTCCGACCTGCCCGGGCCGGTCCTGGTCTGCATGGACGGCGTCAACAGCATGACCGGCAACATCCCGCGCATCGCCGAGTACCTGTCGCTGTGCCGCGCCCACGGAGCCGTGCTGTACGTCGACGACGCGCACGGCTTCGGCATCATCGGCTCCCGCACCGCCGACGAGACGTCGCCCTACGGCTCCGGCGGCAACAGCATCGTGCGCTACTTCGGCGAGTCCTACGACGACCTGGTGCTCGTCGGCGGCTTCTCCAAGGCGTACTCGTCGCTGCTGGCGTTCCTCGCGGTGCCGACGGTCCTGAAGAACCGCCTGAAGGCGTCGGCCGCCCCGTACCTGTACTCCGGCCCGTCCCCGACCGCGTCGCTCGCCACCGTCCTGGCAGGCTTCGACGTCAACGCCGACCGCGGTGACAAGCTCCGCGCCGACCTGTACCGCATGTCCACCCGGGTCCTGCAGCACGTCCGCGGCCTTGGCATCTTCACTCCCAACGTCGACGACACGCCCATCATCGAGCTGCCGATCGCCCTGGACCGCGACCTGGTCGAGGTGTCGGAGCAGCTGTGGGACCGCGGGCTGTTCGTGACCCTCGCCCCGTACCCCGGCGTGCCCCGCGACCAGGTGGGCTTCCGCGTGCAGGTGACGGCCGCCAACACCGACGCCCAGATCGACGAGCTGAACGCCGCCATCACCGACCTGGCCGCCGCCGACGTCTTCCAGTCCGCCCGCGAAACCAGCGCCAGCTGACGCTGTAACTCCCCCCACCGCTGCCGCGGCGGGGCCCGGCGGGGATTCTCACCCGCACCCCAATGCGCCGCTCCGCGACGCACTGCCCACGCTGAGACGCGAGGCAGAGCAAGCGGCGCGTGCGCGCCGCATCCGGTGGTCGCCCGCCGTGCCTTCCGTGATCCCGAATGGTTCCGGTAGCTCTGGCTACCGGAACCGCACGGGATCATGGCGGGCCTGCCGGGTTCTCCATGATCCGGTAGACCTTGTGCACCCCTGGCTGCACAACCTTTACCGGATCATGGGGTGGGCGGGTGTGGCGGCTCAGCGCTGAGCGCCTTCCGTCGCAAATCCGGAATGTCCGGCATTGGAAGCGAGTGTCGCCAGGGCGCGGTGGTTTCTCATGATCCGGAAGACCTTGTGCACCCCTGGCTGCACAACCTTTACCGGATCATGGGGTGGGCGGGTGTGGCGGCTCAGCGCTGAGCACCTTCCGTCGCAAAACCGGAATGTCCGGCACTGGAAGCGAGCGGCGCTAGGGCGCGGTGGTTTCTCATGATCCGGAAGACTTTGTGTCGCTCTGGCAGCAAAAGGTCTTCCGGCTCATGGAATCGGGCGCTGAGCAAATCCGAAATGTCCGGCAACGGAAGGGGGTTGTGTTCGGTTGCGGAGGGTTCTCGTTACTACGGGCGGCGGAGGGTGGCGAGGATCGAGTCGCGGACGGCGGAGCGGCCGGCTTCCTGGGCGCCGAGGAGGGCGGCGTCGTCGGTGAGGGTGCTGGTGGCGATCGACGTCTCCAGCGGCGCCGCCTCGGCCAGGGCGGTCGCGACCGCGGTGCTCAGGACGGGGCCGCCCGCCTGGCCGACCTCGCCGCCGATGACGACGAGCGGCGGGTCGAGGACGGCGACGACGGCCGACAGGCCGATCGCGATCCGGCCGGCGAGGGTGGTGACGAAGCTGCGGGCGGCCTCGTCGCGGTCGGCGGCGCGGGCGACGGCGGTGGCCATGGTGCCGGCGGCGGTGCGCTCCCGGATGCCGTACTCGGCGGCGAGGTCGAGCACGGCGCCGCCGCCGACGAGATCCTGGAAGTCGACGCGGCCGGTGAAGCCGCGGCCGCCGGTGACGCCGGGCAGCATCATCGGCATGTAGCCGATCTCGCCAGCGCCGCCGCGGGCGCCGCGCAGCAGGGTGCCGCCGAGGTCGATGGCGAGGCCGAGGCCCGCCTCGCCGAGCCACAGCAGGGCGAAGCTCTCCGCGTCGCGGCCGGCGCCGTGGGCGCGTTCGGCGACGGCGGCCAGGTTGACGTCGTTGTCGACGCCGACGGGGACGCCGAGGCGGCGGCGCAGGTCGTCGATGAGCCCGGGGCGGCTCCAGCCGGGGACCTCCACGTGGTGCAGGACGTCGGTGCGCGGGTCGAACGACCCGGCGACCGCGATCTGCACCTGCGCGACGGGGTCCGGCGCGATCCTGGCCTCCTTGCACACGTCCTGGACGGCGTCCACGACGGCGGAGACGGGGTCGGTACGGGTGAAGTCCACAGCCAGGTCGAGCCGGCCACGGACGGCGCCCGCGAGGTCCGTGACCGCGGCCGTGACGGCCGGCAGCGACGAGTCGGACGTCTCGCCGAAGGTCCGGTCGCGCACGGACAGCGCGACGGAGTACGCCGCGTCGGGGTTCACCGCATACACCTCGGCGTTGGGGCCGGGGCCGGCGCTGACGTAGCCGACGACCGTGACGAGCTTCGCCTCGGTGAGCCGGCGCAGCGCCTCGGAGATCGTGGGCTTGGACAGGCCGGTGAGCTCACGCAGGTCTCCGCGCGTGAGTGGGCCGCGTTCGAGGACATGACTCAGGGCCGCCGCGTCGTTCATGGCCCTGAGCAGCTTGGACGATCCGCCGAGGTGCGTCATGGTGGCTCGAACCGTATGGGCGTCCGTCGGCGGGTGTCAATCGCCACGCGCGGTCGGGTGGCCGTCACTTAAGCTCACTAACGGGGCAAAGCGACGAAAAGCGGGTCAAGAGGATGACGGTCGATCCGGAGCTGCTGGCGGCGGCGCTGGACCAGCTCGGCACCGGGCTGCTCGTCACCAGCGCCGATGGCACCGTCGTGGCGGCCAACCAGGCGACCCGCGACCTCCTCGGCGAGCAGGCGACCGGGAAGAAGGTCGGCGACACCGTCGCGGCGGCGATGGCGGCCGAGGACAGCGGGCGCTGGTCGCCGCGGCCCGGGCTGGTCGTCGAGTGGAGCTGGAGCGGCCCGCTGCTGCCCGGCACCCCGCACGAGGGGCGCTGCCTGGTGCTGCGGGACGTGTCGCACCGCATCGCCGACCGGGCCAGGCTCCGCCGGCAGAACCGGGCCCTCGCCGAGCTGGTCGCGATGAAGGCCGAGTTCACCGCGGCCGTGTCGCACGAGCTGCGCACCCCCGTCACGTCGATCGCCGCGATGTCGGAGCTGCTCGGCGAGGAGGTGACCGAGCCGGATCCCCTCGCCGCGCCGGTCGCGGCCGTCGCCCGAAACGCGCAGCGGCTGCTGGGCCTCATCGACAACGTGACGGAGCTGGCCCGCATCGAGAACGCCGCGCCCACCGGTACCGGCGAGAAAGTGCAACTGGAGAGGATCGTCGCCGAGGCGCTGGCCGGCTGGACCGGTGCCGCGAAGGCCGCCGCCGTGCACCTGACCGCCCACGCCGACCCCGACGCCACGGTGCAGGGCGAGCGGGTGCTGCTGCGCCGGCTGGTCGACGCCATGATCGGGATCGGGCTCGCCGCGGCCGAGCCGGGCGCGCTGCTCACCGTCGGCGTCACGGCCACCGGCAGCGGCTGGCGGGTCACCGTGCCCATCGGCGGCCGCGGCGGCGACCGGCTCTTCACGTCGTCCCCACTGACCGGCGACGGCGTCCGGCACGACTCGACCGCGCTGATGCTGTGCCGCGCCATCATCGCCCGGCACGGCGGCCGGCTGACCACCGATACAGACCCGGAAGGCGCCACGGTGCTGGCCGCGCATCTGCCCGGTTAACAGGCATGGAAGACTGCGGCACCATGCTGCACTTCGTATGGGGCATCGACGTTCCCGGCACCGGGCCGCTGCGCGAGGAGCTCGTCGAGAAGCACTGGGCGTACATGGACGGCTACGTCAAGGAGCTCACCGCCCGCGGCCCGACGCTGAGCGAGGACCGCAGCGAGGCGACCGGCAGCATCCACATCGTCGACCTGCCGGACCTGGCCGCCGCCCGGGCGTTCGCGTTCGACGAGCCCAACTACCGGGCCGGCGTCTACGATCCCGTCCTGCTGCTGCGGTACGAGGACACCCTCGGCGGCACCATGTGGCAGCACGCCTCCGGCGAGGGCTCCGGTTTCCTGCTCATCGGCCACGCCACCCCCGGCGCGTCCCCTTCCGCCGCCGTGCCGCCGAGGCCGGGCACCCTGGCCCGCGGCGAGCTGTTCTCGCACGACGACGGCGGCTGGCTCGGCACCGCCGTGCTGGTCGAGGCGTCGCGGGCTGACGGGTCGTTCCTGCCGGACGGCTACGAGGAGGTCGAGATCCACCCGTGGCAGATGGGCGGCCGCCGGTAGCGGCTCCCAATCCTGCGGATCTTGCCGCGGACGTGTACGGTGCCGGTCGATTGCTTCAACGCGAGGGGAGCGCGGGTGCCATGCACATCAACGACTTTTTGAGCGCGATCCCGATCGGTCTGCTCATCGGTGTCCTCGGCCGGCTGGTCCTGCCGGGCCGCCAGTCGATCGGCCTGTTCATCACGTTCCTCATCGGCGTGGGCGCGGCCCTGCTCGGCACGCTGGTCGCCGAGCTCGTCAACGTCGACGACAAGGCCCTCGTGAAGCTCTGGAAGATCGAGTGGAGCTGGTGGGAGCTCGGCATCCAGGTGCTGTTCGCGACGATCGGCATCGGGCTGGCCAACATGCTGACCTACACCAGGCTCGCCTCCGGCAACCCGAAGCCCCGCAAGCGCGCCAGCCGCCCCCGCCGCCGCAAGAAGGCCGAGGACTAGGCGGGCCTGGGCAGGCGCTGCGGGGCCGGCGCCCACCCGTCGTCCGGGCCGGTTTCCTCATCCCGAGGGGTGGTCGATGCCGGTCCGGCGAGGGACGTTGGATGCATGGACAGACCAGTGGTCGCCGGCGTCGACGGGTCCATGGCGAGTCTCGGCGCGGTCCGGTGGGCCGCCGACGAGGCCGCCCGCCACGGGCGGACGCTGCGGATCGTGCACGCGATGAGCTGGGAAGGCCACGCCGACGGGCAGGGGATCGTCCTCGACGCGGCCGACGACGCCCGGGCCTGGCAGCCGGGCATCTCGGTGGAGACGGTCACGGTGGGCGGCCGGCCGGGCCGGGTCCTGCAGGAGCAGTCCCGGTCCGCGAGCCTGGTGGCGATCGGCGGCAGGACGCACGACGGCGGCCAGCTGAACTCGTCGGTCGGCGCCCAGCTCGCCGCGTACGCCCACTGCCCCATCCTCGTCGTCAACCGCGGCGAACGCTGGATCCCCGAGTCCGCCGCCGGACCCCCGACCCCCGAGCTGCCCGAACCCAGCCAGTTCCTGAGCATGCCGGAGCTGTCACCGCACTTCGGCAGCGGTGCCGGTCACGCCGCGGCCGGGAACGGCCAGACGAGGTACGGGCTAGGGCCGGTCAGCGCGGTCCCGCGCCGCGGCGTGCGGCATGTCGGTGGCCGGCCCGGCCCGGACCTGGCCGGCCCCGGCGCCGACCCGATGACGGCCCTGCCGGGCGCCGCCCCGGTCGTGGTCGGCGTCGACGGCTCACCGTCGGCCTGGCGCGCGCTCGAGTTCGCCTACGACGAGGCCCTGTCCCGGCACGTCCCGATGGTCGCCCTGCACGCCGGGCGGGCCCGGTCGCACGCCGCCGTCCACGCCGAGCTGACCCCGTGGCTGCGCGGGCACGGCGACGTCGACGCCAGCTTCGCCGGCTCCGACGAGCCGGTCGTGGAGGCCCTCACCGGCGCCGCCGACTCCGCCCTGCTGCTCGTCCTGGGCGCGCACCGGGACAGCTGGTTCGAGAACCCCCGCCCCAACCCCCGCACCCAGCTCATCGTCCATCACGCCGCGAGTCCGGTCCTCGTCACCCGCAGCGTGTGACCATCCCCCCGCCGCGGACCGCCGGGACGGTCGGACGTCAGGCGCTGGGAGTCATGATGACGAGGCCGAGGCACATCTCGTCGCTGGTGCCGTCGCCCCAGACCACGTAACGGGGCGCGGTGCCCTTCAGCTGGGGCAGCTGGCCGCGCAGGGCCGCGTCGTGGGTGCAGGTGACCCGCAGCGTGTCGCCCGGCTGCAGCACGACGGGCTTGGCGAGCGGGTGGATCGCCTGGTCGTCGAAGTTGTACCGGGGGACGTCGAGCAGCGTCTGCGCGCCGGCCCGGCCGGGGTTGAGCTCGATCTTGATGGACCGGCCCAGCAGGTGCATGTGGCCGGCCACCGCGTACACCGTGGACCTGCCGGGCACGGGGCGGTCGCAGTGCTGGGTCGGGCCCGCGGCCGGCGGGGCGCCCTTCGCGCACAGCCGCAGCAGCCGGTCGGCCTGGCCGCCGATCTCCTCGCCGAAGCGCTTGCCGACGTCGGCGACGGCCGCGGCGCGGTCGCACAGCGGGCCCGACTCGGCCGGCGTGCACGGCAGCTCGATCGGCGCCGGCAGCAGCGACGTCTGCAGCGGTGTCATCGCCGAGGTGGTGTCGTTGAGCCGCAGGCGGATGCTCGACCGGTCCGCGCCGCCCGCCGGGCCGCCGGTGGCGAGCAGGTTGTAGTGGATCTGCATGACGATGAGGCTGCCGGGCGGCATCTGGTAGCCGAGGTCGGGCGCGAGGAGCGTCTCGTTGGCGCCCGGTGCCCAGGACGCGACCCACGTGTCGCCTTCTACGCCCGAGTCGCCGAAGCACGTCCAGCCGTCGCCGGGCGTGCCGGCGTCGAGTCTGCGGGCCTCGTCGGCGGAGCCGGGCGCGATGCGGAAGAAGATCGCGTGGTGCACGATGTCGGCGTTCTGCGGCAGGAACTGGCCGCCCGTCAGGTACGCCTCGCTCGTCAGCTTCGGGTCGACCAGGAAGCACCGGTACTCGTCGGTGCCGCCGTTGGGTGCCTTCGGCGTGTACGACGCCGGCATCGACAGGCTCTGGAAGCGTTCCCCGGCCCGGAGCGGCTCGGCGGGCGGCGCGGAGAGGTGCCCGCTGTGCGCCCCGCTCGCCGGCGCCGCGGCCGACGGTGCCGATTCCGGGTCCTTCGACCCGCCACACGCCGCGAGCAGGACCACCGCCGCGAGCGCGACCAGTCTCTTCATCGTTGCCTCCCCGTGGACGGCGCCGGTTATGAATCGATGTTGATGATTCTCTCCGGATTCGGGCGACACATCCGGGGTTCTCCCTGATAGTGCCCCTCGGGGTCAATCGACTCGATGGGTAATGGTGGATGAGGACTTCTTGCGGCACTATGTGGAAACTTTGCCGCCGAAAGTCGAAAACTGAGGAGGACCGGCGATGGTTGTTGCGCCGGAACGGGTGGTCGTGCGGTTCGAAGGTGACGGCGCCGGCACCGGGCCGCTGTCATGGGGGCAGCTGGAGAACTGGTCGGCGATCGTCAAGCAGGGCACCTGGCTGCCGCTCGGCGGGGTCCGGCCGCTGCCCGAGGGGACGACGCTCGACGAGGTCGTCGACGAGGTCCGGTACCTGATGGGCCGCTACCAGCCGATGCGGACCCGGGTGCACACCGGCGCCGGCGGCCGGCCCGAGCAGGTCGTGCACGCGTCGGGCGAGCTCACGGTCGAGGTCCACGACGTCGGTACCGACGCCGACAATGACGCAGGTGGGACCGGCGCAGGACCGGACAGCGCGGATCTGGTCGCCGCGGCCGTGCACGAGCGGCTCAGGGACACGCCGATGGACTTCGCCGCCGAGTGGCCGGTGCGGTACGCCGTCGTCCGGCAGGGCGGCCGGCTCACCCACGTGGTGCTGCTGGTGAGCCACTTCGTCACCGACGCCGCCGGGGCCGTCACGATGATGACCGAGGTCGCCGCCCGCACCGCCACGCCGGTCGCCGGGCTGCAGCCCCTCGCGCAGGCCGGATGGCAGACGTCACCGGCCGGCCGCCGACACAACGAGCACGCCCAGCGCCACTGGGAGCGGATCGTCCGGGACGTCGACCCGGTCAGGTTCCCGCCGCCCGCCGAGGTGGTTTCGCCACGGTACCGGCAGGGCGAGCTCACCTCCCCGTCGCTGCCGGCGGCGGTGCGGGCGATCAGCGACCGCAGCGGCGTCGAGTCCGCGACGGTGCTGCTCACCCTGTACGCGGCCGCCCTGCACGGCGTCCTCGGCGTCGACCCCGTCGTGATCCGGCCGATCACCAGCAACCGGTTCAGGCCCGGCCTCGCCGACGTCGTCTGCACCCTCGCGCAGGCCGGCCTGTTCCGCATCGACGTCGGCGGCGGCTCGTTCGAGGACCTGCTGCCCCGGGCGGGCCGGGCGGCGCTGTCGGCGTACAAGTACGCGTACTTCCACCAGGCGGAGATGGCCGACCTCGTCGACCGCGTCGGCCGCGAGCGCGGCGCGCCGATCGAGCTCGGCTGCTACTTCAACGACCGCCGCGGCGCCGGTCCCGCCCCTGACGCGCCGGCGGCGTTCCGGTGGGTGGCCGCGCAGGAGGCGCCGACGTTCGAGCCGCTGTTCGTGCACGTCGACGACGCGACCAGCGACGGCGCCGAGGCGTTGCGGCTCACCGCGTACCTGGACACGGCCCACGTCACCCCGGCGTCCGCGGCTGCGGTCCTGCAGGCGATGGACGAGCTCGCGTCGAAGGCCGCCGCCCTCCAGCCCGCGGCGCTGTAGGAACGCCCGCCGGGTGCTCGTGGAGTCCTTCGTGGCGACTCGACGCGGTGGCGGCAGGCGCTTCCACCCGGCCGCTGCGGCGAATTCCGTGGCGGCCGTCGCGGGGCTTCCGCGGCGACCGGGGTGGGGCTTCCGTGGCGACCGGGGTGGGCTTCCGCGGCGGTCGTTGCGGGGCTTTCCGTGGCGGCCGGGGTGGCGGGGCGGTCAGCTCCAGGCGGCGGGTGCGGTCCCGTAGGACGGGGGCAGGCGGGGCCAGCTGAGCGGCACGCCGTCCAGCGCGCCGGGCGGGGCGACGCCGGTCCAGCCGTTGCCGAGCGGCACCAGGTGCGGCGCGACCGGCGTCTCCACCGGTGGCGTCCCGTCGAGCGGCGCACCGATCAGCCAGGCGGCGGTCCGGGCCAGGGACACCTCGACGTGCGCGGCGACCCCGGTGCGCGCCCGCTCGGCGAGGGCGGTCAGGGCTCCGGCGGCGACGAGGTATCCGGTCGCGTGGTCGAGCAGCTGGCACGGCAGCGCCCCGGGCCGGCCGGACGCGTCCCTGGTCAGCCAGCCGATCCCGGTCGCGACCTGGACCAGGCTGTCGAAGCCGCGCCGCGCGCCCCACGGCCCGCCGGTGCCCCACGCGGACAGCGTCACCACGACCGTGCCGGGGTGCCGCTCGGCGATCTGGTCGGCGTCCAGGCCGAGCCGGCGGAGGGCGCCCGGCCGGTACCCGGTGACGAGCACGTCGGCGCCGTCCAGCAGCCTGTGCAGCGTCGCCGGGTCCTCGCCGGCGTCCAGCAGCGCGCTGGCCTTCCCGAGGACCCCGTCGACGGCGAGCCCGGGCAGCTCGGGCCGCGCGGGGTGGTCGATCCGTAGGACGTCGGCGCCGAGCGCGGCGAGCATCCGTGTGCCGACGGGACCGGCGATGACCCGGGTCAGGTCGAGGACCCGGATCCCGGCGGCCGGCAGCGACCCTCGCGCACCGGTGCCCTCCGGCCGCCCGGTCGCGGTGCCGAGGGGCGTGGTTCGCACCAGCGGGCCGGCCGGTCCCGGCAGTTCGCCGGGTCGGCGGGCGGCGACGGCGAGGCCGCCCGCTTCGTACACCAGACGCTCCACCATCAAGGCGGGCATTCCGGCGATCGTCTCGGCCACGCTCTCCACATCCGCGCTTTCCGCTTCGAGGGCGGTGAGGAGTGCGGCGCGGTGCCACGGGTAGTTGGCGTGGGTGCGGACCCAGCCGTCGGCGGCGGGCCACAGGCGCGACAGCGGCGCGAACCCGTCGATGCCGCGCCCCTGCGGGTCCCGCAGCAGCGCCTCGGCGCGGACGGCCGCGGCGACGTGCCCGGTGTCGAGGGAGACGGCGGGGCGGTGGCCGGTGCGCGCCTCGGCGAGGTCCGCGGCCGCCTCCAGGCACATGGTCACGGCCGCGGTCGCGCACCCGGCGACGGCGAGGGGCGCCGCCAGTACAGCAGGAACAGCGGGACCGGAGATCTCAACGCTCACGGTCGCCATTCTCGCTCGACGCCGCCGCGCGGGCGGGTGCATGCTGACGGGCACGATGGGTGCTCTCGACATGGTCGCCGCCCGGGTCGCCGGCGGCGCGACGGTGCAGTTCCGGCCCAGCGGGTCGTCGATGGTGCCGCTGGTGCGCAGCCGCCAGCTGGTGACGGTCAATCCGGTCGACCCGGCGCTGGTCGAGGTCGGCGACATCGTCCTGGCGAAGGTGGCCGGCACGGTGTACCTGCACCTGGTGTCCGCTGTCGACGCCGCGGGCCGCCGGGTGCAGATCAGCAACAACCGCGGCCGGGTCAACGGTTGGACCGGCCACGCCAAGGTGTACGGCATCTGCGTCTCCGTCGACGGCGTCCCCCGCCCGCGCACCGCCGGCAAGAGCCTTCTCTGAAGTCGGCCTTTCTCTGAAGCCGGCCTTCTCTGAAGTCGGACACGGGTTGTCAGGTTTTTCTGGCACGGTCGTCTGTATGGAACAACCGCTGAAAGGCAAGGTCGCCCTGGTCGCCGGCGCGACGAGGGGCGCAGGCAGGCAGATCGCGGTGCAGCTCGGCGCGGCGGGCGCCACGGTGTACGCGACGGGACGCACCACCCGCGAGCAACCCTCCGAGATCGACCGGCCCGAGACCATCGAGGAGACCGCCGAGCTGGTGACCGCCGCCGGTGGCACCGGGATCGCCGTGCAGGTCGACCACCTGGTGCCCGACCAGGTGCGCTCGCTCGTCGCCCGCATCGACGCCGAGCAGGGCCGGCTCGACGTCCTCGTCAACGACATCTGGGGCGCCGAGAAGCTGTTCACCTGGGACAAGCCGCTGTGGGAGGACTCGCTCGACACCGGCCTGCACATCCTGCGCCTGGCGATCGACACGCACATCATCACCAGCTACCACGCCCTGCCCCTCCTCATCCGCAACCCCGGCGGCCTGGTCGTCGAGATGACGGACGGCACCCTCGCGTACAACCTGGACAACTACCGCGTCTCGTTCTTCTACGACCTGGCGAAGATGTCCGTCCTGCGACTCGCGTTCGCCCAGGCCCACGAACTACGCCCACACGGCGCGACCGCGGTCTCCCTCACCCCCGGCTGGCTGCGCTCGGAGCAGATGCTCGACCACTTCGGCGTCACCGAGTCCAACTGGCTCGACGCGACGGCCAAGGAACCACACTTCGTCATCTCGGAGTCCCCGGCGTACGTCGGCCGCGCCGTCGCCGCCCTCGCCGCCGACCCTGACGTCGCCCGCTGGACCGGCCAGTCCCTGTCCAGCGGCCAGCTGTCGCAGGTGTACGGCTTCACCGACCTCGACGGCAGCCGTCCCGACTGGTGGCGCTACTTCCGCGAGGTCCACGAACCGGGCAAGCCCGCCGACGCCACCGGCTACCGGTAGCCGCACGCTGTCCTGGAGGTCGCGGTGGCGGGGCGGCGGTGGCCTGCCTTCCAGGGTTTGCGCTGACCGGCGACGGTGGCCGCTTCCGGGGTTTGCGCTGACCGGCTACTTGCCAGCGCTCGGTGCGTGACGACCGCTGGTGGCGAACTGTCCGCGGTTTGCGGTGGCTGGCTGGCTGCCGGTGGAGCGCTGCCCCGGGTCCCCGTCGGGTGGCCGGCGCCGCCCGATCCGGTCCGCGCCGAATTGCCGTGGGTCGCCTGCCCGCGGGGCGCTGCCCGGGATCTGCCGGGACCGGCTGCTGCCGGTGGAGGGCCGCCATCTCGTCCGTTGCGATCGCGGCCGTGCCTGTCCCTCACGCGGCCGTGGGTCACAGGTCCGACCTGCCCTCACGCTCGCTGCTGGTGGGGCTGTCCCGCCTGCTTCGGGCGCGCGGTCTTGCGTGACGGATCCGACCTCCACCGCACGCCGGAGACGTGGGTGCCCTACGCCGCGTCGCCTACGTCTGCGTCGTCGCCACCGGGCTCGCCAGGCGCGACGGTGTTCGGCTGCTCCGGCGACCGGTAGAGGGCAGCCATCCTGTCGGCGGCGCTGCGCATGAGGTCGCGTAACGGCTCGGGCTCGAGCACCTCGACGTCGGGCCCGAGCCGCAGTAACTGTGTGTACGCCACGGCGACCGACTCCACGGGCAGGTCCACCACCACCCGGCCCTGCTCGTCGGGCGGGTGGAAGTGGGCCTCCCGCACCGCGAGGGCCTCCACCGCGTGCCGCAGCGTCCGCAGCCCGGCCGGCGTGAGCCTGATCGTGACCCGCTCGGCGAGGACCCGCCGCACGAACTCGTCGGCGCGCTCCGCCCAGAACGCGCCGAGGTCGAACTCCACGTCCCGCGTGAACCCCGTCTCGTCGACGGTCAGCTCGGCGATCTTGTCCACCCGGTACACCCGCAGGTCGCCGGCGACGCGCCCGACGAGATACCACCCTCCGTTCTTGAGCACGAGCCCATACGGCTCCACGGTCCGCGCGACGACCTCCCGCCGCCCGGCCACCGTGCGGTCGTCGGTGCGCCCGCCCGCGTCGGTGCGCCCGCCCGCGTCGGGTCGGCCGGCGCGGCGCTCATACCGCAGCTGGATGACCCGGTCGTCCCAGACGGCGCGGGCCAGGTCGGCCAGCCAGGGCGGCGGCTGGGCCGGGTCCTCGAACCACCCGGGCACGTCCAGGTGGAACCGCTGCCGTGCGCGGCTCGACGCGTCGCGGATCGGGGCGGGCAGCGCCGCGGCCACCTTCAGCTCAGCTACGGCGAGCACGTCGCCGAGGCCCATGTCACGGGCCGGGCCGGGCAGCCCCGACAGGAACAGCGCCTCCGCCTCGGCGCGGCTGAGACCGGTGAGCTTCGTGCGATACCCGTCGAGGAGCCGGTATCCACCGGCGCGGCCCTGCTCCGAATACACGGGAACGCCGGCCGCGGACAGGGCGAGGATGTCGCGGTAGATGGTGCGCTCGGAGACCTCCAGGGCCTCGGCCAGCTCAGCCGCCGTCACCGTGCCGCCGGCCTGGAGCAGCAGCACGAGCGAGATGAGCCGCGACGCGCGCATCGCCTACGCCGGGTCCTGATCGGGTGCGGCCGGTGGGTCGAGCGTTTCGACGATCCGCCGGATGTCCTCGGGGGAGGAGGAGCCGTCCAGCTCGACGACCACGTCGCCGCGCCGGATCCGCACCCGCGGCGGCCGGGGCCGGGTCCCGCGCCACGTCACCACCGCCATCAGCAGCCCGCCGAGCGCGATGCCGTTGCTCACCAGGGCGTTGACGACCTCGAACGCGCCGCCCATCTCCCCGGGCCGGGGCGCCGTCGGCGTCAGGCTCACCCGGACCGTGCGAATGATCTCGTCGTCGCGCAGCCACCGGTACAGCTGACGCAACGACTCCTCGTCGTCGACCTCAAGGCGAATCTCCACGACGGCACGGTACCGCGCAGGTACGACAATTTTCGCCGCCGCTCCAGCTGGCTCTCGGCTCCGCTGCAGCGCTTTGGTGAGGTCACGCTAAGCTTTTTCGGGTGAACGACGTGGAGCAGCACCCTGCCCGGCGCAACACCCGCCAGCGTGACGCCGTGATGACGCTGCTCAGCAACGTCGACGGGTTCCACAGCGCCCAGGAGCTGCACGTCATGCTCCGTGAACGCGGCGCCAACGTCGGCCTCACCACCGTCTACCGGACCCTGCAGCTGCTCGCCGAGACCAACGAGATCGACGTCATGCAGGTCCCGGGCAGCGACACCCGGTACCGGCGCTGCAGCGACCGCCACCACCATCACCTCGTGTGCCGCAGCTGCGGGCGTACCGTCGAGGTCCTCGGACCCGCCGTCGAGCGCTGGGCGGACCGCATCGGCGAGGAGCACGGCTTCACCGACGTGAGCCACACGCTTGAGATCTTCGGCACGTGCGGACGCTGCGCGCGCTGACGTCTCCGTCGGTTACCCTGGTGGAGCGCGAAGGGGAGTAGTCCTCCAACTGCGTGGTCGACATACTGGGGCGCTCGCGTCCCCGGCCACGCGGCCCAGTGCTCATGGCGTCCGGACCCGTCCGGTGCCGCACAGGGCGGACGAGACCTTCGACTCAGGCTGAACAAGCCGGGTCGAGGTCGTCCGTGCCCTCCTCCCGGCCATCTCCGGGAAGGTATCTGCAACCACATGAGCGGTTTCCTCGCTGCCCTGGCCATCAGTTTCGGCGTCATCTTCGTCGCTGAGCTGGGCGACAAGTCGCAGCTGATGGCGCTGACGTTCGCCACCAGGTTCAAGACCGTTCCGGTCCTGATCGGTATCACCGTCGCCACGGCCCTGGTCCACCTGGTTTCCGTCGCCGTGGGGTACGGCCTGGGCGCCGCCCTCCCGACCGCCTGGATCTCCCTGGTGGCGGCGCTCGCCTTCTTCGCGTTCGGCGCCTGGACGCTGCGCGGCGACTCCCTCACCGACGAGGAGCGCGACAAGGTCAACCAGCCCACCACCCGGTCCGCCATCTTCACCGTCGGCGTCGCGTTCTTCCTGGCCGAGCTCGGCGACAAGACCATGCTCGCCACCATCACCCTCGCCACCCAGCACGGCTGGTTCGGCACCTGGCTGGGCTCCACCATCGGCATGGTCGCCGCCGACGCCCTCGCCATCCTCGCCGGCCGCCTCCTCGGCAAGCACCTTCCGGAACGCACCATCAAGTACGGCGCCGCCGCCCTGTTCGTCCTCTTCGGCGTCTGGCTGCTCATCGAGGCCCTCGGCGAGCTCCTGTAACCACGGACGCCGCCTCCGCCCCAGTACCTCGCCGAGGACGCGCTCGTGTACTGGGGCGGAAGGCGCTCCGCCGCGCAGTGCGCCGGCGTCGCAGGAGGAGGGCCCGACGTCCCGGGAGTGCGACCCGGCGGCGTGGGGAACGTGACGCGTGGCGCGGCGGGCTAGAAAAGAGCGGCGCGAGGCCCGCGCCTTCGGCGCCGCGAAGGCGGCCGGCCAGGCGGTCGAGCCGACCACCCGCGACGCGAAGGCCGCGCTGCAGGAGCTTGAGGAGCGCCTCGCCGCGGTGCAGGAGCAGCTCACCACCGCGATGAGCGAGCTGCCCAACCTGGCCCGTTCAGCATCCAGGCCAACTTGGACGAGCCTGTGCCCGGGCTACAGCACTGCGACGCATGCCGACAGACGGCCAGGAGCGCCGGCCAGGTCAGGAACCCCGCCAGGTCAGGAACCCCGGGCCAGCCCAGGAACACCTGCCGGCCCAGGAACCTCGGCCGGGTCAGGAGAGCCGGCCCGGCCAGGAACCACGGCGCGAGGCCGCTGATGGGCATGGCACCGGGCGGCGAGGCGTAGACGGGCAGGTCCGGCGGGTCGGTGCCGGACCTGCCCGGGAAGCGGAAGGCTTCCGGAGCTCAGCGTCGCTTGGTCGGCTTGACGATGCGGTCGGTGCCGACCTTGTCGCGGAGGACCTCGGGGACGAGGACCGAGCCGTCGGGCTGCTGGAACTGCTCGAGGATCGCCGGGAAGATGCGGCTGGTGGCCAGGGCGGAACCGTTCAGGGTGTGGACGAAGCGGTTGTTCTTCGAGCCCGGGACCCGGTAGCGGATGCCGGCGCGGCGGGCCTGGTAGTCGCCCGCCCAGGAGACCGAGGAGACCTCCTTGTACTTGCCGGTGCTCGGCATCCAGACCTCGATGTCGATGGTCTTGCGCATCGAGGCGCTGGAGTCGCCGGCGGCGAGCAGCGAGCGCCGGAAGTGCAGGCCGAGCGAGCTGACCAGGTCCTCCGCGTAGTCGACCATCTCCTCGAGGGTCTTCTCGCCGTCCTCGGGAGTGGTGAACTGGAAGATCTCGACCTTGTTGAACTGGTGGCCGCGGACCGTGCCGCGCTCGTCGGAGTGCGAGCCGGCCTTCTCGCTGCGGTAGCAGGGCGTGTACGCATACGCCTTGTGCGGCAGGTCGGCGGTATCGAAGATCTCGTTCTGGTACGCGCCGAGGATCGCGGTCTCCGACGTCGGCAGCAGGAAGCGGCCGCGCTCGTCGTCGTCGGTGGCGATGTGGAACACGTCGTCGTAGAACTTCGGGAACTGCCCCGCGGCATAGCCCGCCGAGTCCAGCAGCAGGTGCGGCGGCAGCATGAACTGGTAGCCCGCGGTGAAGTGGCGGTCGATGAACCAGTTGACCAGGGCCCACTCGAGGCGGGCGCCCCAGCCCGTGTAGATCCAGAAGCCGGAGCCGCCGAGCTTCACGCCGCGCTCGAAGTCGACGAGGCCCAGCTCGTTGGCGAGGGTGACGTGGTCGCGGACGTTGTCGATCTTCGGCGCCTCGCCGAAGACCTTGACGACGACATTCGCCTCCTTGCCGCCGGCCACGACGTCCTCGGCCGGCAGGTTGGGCAGCTCGCTCATCGCGGTGGTGAGCTGCTCCTGCACCGCGGCGAGGCGCTCCTCGAGCTCCTGCAGCGCGGCCTTCGCGTCGCGGGTGGTCGGCTCGACCGCCTGGCCGGCCGCCTTCGCGGCGCCGAAGGCGCGGGCCTCCTCCTTGCGGCGGGCCCGCTCGGCGTCGATGTCGCCGATGAGCTCACGGCGCTGCTTGTCCAGCTCGGCGATGGCACTCAGCGAGCGGGACACCTCAGACGGATCGAGCCTCTTGGACAGTGCGGCCTCGACGGAGGCCCGGTCCTTGCGAATCAACTCGATGTCGAGCATGTCTGCCGCGCACCTTTGCCTAGATTTTCTGGACGCTCAGGATGTTACCGGTTGGGTCCGACACAATTTCCGACCCGCCGCCGCGGTACACCCGCGACTCCAAGTGAACGCTACTAGGCGTCACCTAGTGGGCCGCCCCGCAAGGTGTACGCCCTGACCGACGCCGGCACCGCGCGCCTGGACGCGTGGCGCCGGCAGTGGAGGCGGTTCGTGGACATCGTCGACGCCACCCTGACCGACCAGGACACCAGCCGGGCGTCCGGGGACGCCGGCATCGACACGCCCACCGACACGCCGAGGAGCTGACGCCGTGGACACCATCGACGACGCCATCGCGACCGCCGACCGCACCGGCGTGCTGCTCGGCGGCGCCGCCGGCTTCGCGCTGATCACCATGGTGGTGCACCCGCTGCTGGTGGCCCTGTTCGACCTGCCGAGGTCCGTGAAGGTGCCGATCCTGCTGGCTGCCGGCATCTTCTACGGCGCCGCGGTGGCGTTCGCGGTCACCGGATCGGTCGCGGCCGTCCGGATTCGATTGCGGCATCTCCCGTACACCGGAAACACCGCCAACGCGATGGCCGTCCTCATCCCGGCCGCCGCGCTCGTCGCGGCCCCGCTGACGGTGGGGTTCGCCCGGCTGACCGGCTACAGCACCAGCCCGTGGGTCGTGCTCACCGAGTGCGCCCTCGTCGTCGCCGCCCACATCGGCGCCGTCCTGCTCGCTCGCCGCTGGGCGCTGCGCGAACCGGGAACATCGTTCGCGATTTAAGCTGGTCGCCATGGACACGATCTGGACCCGCCCCGACCGCGGGTCCCGGGGACCTGTCCCGCAGCACAGCCGGGCCGAGATCGTCGCGGCGGCCGTTGTACTGGCAGACGCCGGCGGCCTGTCCGCGGTTTCGATGCGCGCCGTCGCCTCGGCCCTGTCCACGGGCGCCGGCTCGCTGTACCGCTACCTGTCGTCCCGCGACGACCTGCTCGACCTCATGTCCGACGCCGTCCTCACCGAGCTCCCGCTGGACCGGCCGCTCACCGGCGACTGGCTCGACGACCTGGTGGAGGTCGCCCGCGAGCAACTCGCCCTGTACCGCCGCCACCCCTGGCTCACCGAAGCCGCCCGCCGTGGCACCTTCGGACCGCGCGCCGTCAACTACTTCGAGCGCTGCATGGCCATCATGGCGCCGCTGCCCGCCGCCGCCAGCACGAAGATGGAGACGATGGGTGTCCTGACCGGCGTGGTTTCGCTGTTCGCCCAGCCGGTGCCGGGCAACCCGCCGCCCGGCGACCCGGCCGCCGAGGAGCGGAAGCGCGCCTCTGCCGCGCAGCTGTTCTCCCTGGTGGACCCGCAGGCGCACCCGCACCTGACGGCCGCGTTCACCAGCCCCGCCCAGCCGCCGGCCGCCTCCGACCTCTTCGAACGCACCGTCCGCAGCGTCCTCCGAGGCCTCCTCACCCCCTGACCGCCGAGCCCTGCCCGCGGGCCCGCCGAACGAGAGCCTTCCTCATGATCCGGTAGACCTTGTGCAGTCAGAGGTGCACAAGGTCTACCGGATCATGAGGACTGGCCTGGCCCCGATGGGGGAACAGCACCATAACCACGGCCCCGGCAGCGTGGAGTCTGTGCGGAGCCGCAGGTCGAGGCGGACGTGCTTGCTGTGCCCGCAAGGGACAGGCGGCTCCACGACCCGTCACAGCAGGCGACCGGCCCGGCGCTGACCTGACCCAGGTAGGCAGGCGGGTTGGGCGGGGGGACTTGCTGGCGAGGTGGGGGTCGAGGCTGGAGGCGGTGGTGCAGTGCTGCAACGGCTTCTGTGCCGCGGTGGGCGCGGTGGCCCCGCCTGGGGCGGCAGTGGGAGCGGATTGAGTGGTTTGCGGATCGTGGTGGTGGCGGAGAGCCGGCGCTGACCTGATCCGGGGAGGGCAGGCGGGGGCTTGCTGGCGGGGCGGGGTCAGTGGTGGTGGGTGGCCGTCGTCGGGGTGGCGGCTGAGGCCGGGGGTGGTGGGGGAGCGTCGACGGCGCAGTGCCGCAACGGCTTCTCCAGCACAGCTGGGGTGGGGGTGGGGCGGGGTGGGTTGCGGATCGTGGTGGCGGCGACAGCGGCGGCCAGGAGGCAGAGGGCGGCGCAGATGAGGACGGCGGTGTGGAAGCCGGCGGAGAGGCGGGGTGGGTCCAGGTAGGCGGTGCCCGTGATGCCGGCGGCGGCGGGGAGGACGGCGACGGCGATCAGGCCGGCGGCGCGGGCGACGTCGTTGTTCACGGCGGAGGCCATGCCGGCGTGGCTGGAGCGGGCGGAGGACAGCGCGGTCGACGTGAGCGGGGCGACGGTGGTGGCGAGGCCCAGGCCGAGGACGACGACGGCGGGCAGGACCGAGGTGACGTACGAGCCGGAAGCGTCGATCCGGGCGAACAGCGCCATGCCGAGGCCGACCACGACGGGGCCGGCGCTCATCTGCAGGCGCGGGCCGATGCGGCTGGCGAGCGCGCCGGAGCGGGCGGACAGCAGCAGCATGATGACGGTGACGGGCAGGAGGGAGACGCCGGCCTGCAGGGCGCTGTAGCCGGCGACCTGCTGGAGCTGGATCGGCAGCAGGAACAGGGCACCGCCGATGGCGCCGTAGACGACGAACGTGACGACGTTGGTGGCGCTGAACTGCGGGGACGCGAACAGGTCCAGCGGCAGCATCGGGTGGGCGGTGCGGCGCTCCCACCAGACGAACGCGCCGAGCATCAGCACGCCCCCGACGAGGGCGGTGAGCACCAGGGGGCTGGTCCAGCCGAGGGAGTGGCCCTCGATCAGGCCATAGGTGATGCCGATCAGGCCGAGCGTGACCAGGGTGCCGCCGGGCACGTCGACGCGGCCGGTGGCGGTGGTGTCGCGGGACTCGGGGACGTGGCGCCAGGTGAGCAGGACGACGGCGGCGGCGATCGGGACGTTGATCGCGAAGATGAGCCGCCAGGAGGCGGCGCCGACGAGCCAGCCGCCGAGGAACGGGCCGATCGCGGTGGCGACGCCGCCGAGGCCGGACCAGGCGCCGATGGCGCGGCTGCGGTCCTCGGGGCGGAACGACGCCTGCAGGATGGCGAGGCTGCCTGGGGTGAGCAGGGCCGCGCCGACGCCTTGCAGGGCACGGGCGGCGATGAGGGTCGGCGCGTCGGGCGCGGCGCCGCACAGGACGGACGCGACGGCGAACCAGACGACGCCGACGAGGAAGATCTTCCGACGCCCATACCGGTCGCCGAGCGCGCCCGCGATGAGCAGCAGCCCGGCCAGGGCGAGCGTGTAGGAGGTGACGACCCACTGCAACGTCTCGAGGTCGGTGTCGAACGAGCGACCGATCGCCGGCAGGGCGATGCCGACGACGGTCGCATCGATCGCGGCGATGCCGGAGCCGAGGATCGTCGCGGTGAGGACCCAGCGCCCGGACGCGGTGCCGTACGACAGCGTTGCCATGCAGAGAACCTAGCCCGAGGGTCCGACAAAAAGACGGCAGGAAACGATGGCAAGGAACGACGGCAAGAAACTCAGTGGCGGTAGCCGCGCACCTTGACCTTGAAGTTCATCGCCGGCCCCGGCGTCGGTGCGGTCTTCGTCACGAGGGTGTAGCCGGGCGGGTCGAGCGCGAGGTCCAGCCGGTGGAACAGCCGCGCCATCGACAGCGCCATCTGCACGTCGGCGAAGCTCTTGCCGAGGCACGTGTGCGGCCCACGCCCGTACGGCGAGTACGCGCCCGGCCGCAGGTGCTCCGACCGTGGCTTCTCGTACCGCCCGATGTCGAAGGTCTCCGGCGAGGGGTAGTACTCCTCCATGAAGTGCGGCACGGTCGTGCCGACGTAGACCATCTCGCCTTCCTTGATGGTGTACCCCGCGAACTCGAAGTCCCGCGTCGCGGTGCGGTTCAGCGCGACCGCGATCGGATAGAGCCGCATCGTCTCCATCAGCGCGTACCGGATCGACGGGATCTTGCGCAGGTCGTCGTCGGTGATCGGGCCGCCGGCGAACAGCGCGTCGGCCTCGGCCTGCACCCGCTCGAGCACTGACGGGTGCTTGAGGACGGAGTAGATGAAGGCCGCGGTCGTGTTCGCGACCGTGTCCAGCCCGGCGACGTACGGGCCGGTGAGCGCGAGCACGAGATCGTTGGCCGGCAGGACACCCTCGCGGTTGAGGTGCACGTCCATGAGGTCCTCGACCAGGTTGCGCTCCTCCGGAGGCTTGCTGCCGGCGCTCGCGCGCAGCGAAGCGACCATCGTGTCGCTGAGCTCGAACACGCGGCGGCGGGCCTTCTTGTACCGGGGATTCTGCAGCAGGATCTTCGGCCGCTGCTTCGTGACCAGGACGTTGAGCACGTAGAGCGTCATGGTGCGGATGTCCGGCACGTATTCCAGGGGCGCGTTGCCGGTCAGGATCGTGCCGAGCTGGTCGGTCACCATGTACTGCAGCGCGTGCACGACCGGGACGGACGCGCCGGCCTTCCAGTCCCGCGCGAGGACCCGGTCGGTGATCTCGACGAGCTCGTTGCCGCGGCCCTTGATCGCGTCGCGGGAGTAACCGCGGCGCATGATCTCCCGCAGCTCCTTGTGGCTGTCGCCGTCCTCGCCGAGGATCGTGCGGGTGCCGCCGTACTCGTCGAGGAAGCCCTGCCAGAACTCCTTGGACCGCAGGCATTCGCGGCCTTCCTTCGAGCCCATGAAGTCGGCCGCCTCGGCGCCGGCGATGACCGTGTAGGACTTGTTGAACACCCTGATCTTGAAGACGGGGCCGTTCTCCCGGTACGCCTGGGCGAAGAACCGCGCGGGGTCTTTCGCCAGCTCCGGCACGTTGCCGACGAGGGGGCGGCCCTTCGCCACCGGGATGGGGCGCGTCGGCGCCGGGGCGGCGTCGGTGACAGTCATGAGCGTCGACCTTCCGTGGTCCGTCGGCACCCGCCGGCGATCAAGGCGGAAATCGAAGCGATGCTATCGAACCGGAGGCGCGAACCGGGTCAGCGACAGCGTGTTGCCGTCGGGTCGGAGGGCAGGAAGGCGACGGCGTCCGCGGAACCGAGCATGCTGCCATCATGGCGGACATGCTGCTGCGGCGATGGACGGACGGCGACGTCGAGGCGTTCTACGACATCTACTCGCGCTGGGAGGTGATGCGGCACCTGGGCGCGCACCCCCGCAGGGTCGTCGCGGACCGCGACGAGGCACTCGCCAGGCTGGCCAGAATGCGCGAGCGGGAGGACGGCCCAAGGGGCTTCTGGGCGATCGAGGAGGGTGGTGTACCGGTGGGCACGGTCCTCCTGGTGCCCCTCGCCGACTCCGACGAGGTCGAGGTCGGCTGGCACCTGCACCCGGCGCACCACGGCAAGGGCCTCGCCACCCGCGCCGCCCGCGAGGTGCTGTCCCGCACGAGCGGCCGGGTCCTGGCGCTCACGGACGACGACAACCTCGCGTCGCAGGCGGTCGCGAAGCGTCTCGGCATGACCGACGAGGGGCTGACCGACCGCTGGTTCGGCCTGACCGCCCGTCAGTTCTCCATCATGCTCGGCTGAGGATCATGTGGGTCGCCGCGTCGGAGGCGACCATGCGCGTGCACGCGTAGCCGTCGGTGAGGCCGTCGGTGAAGAGCCGCTCGCCCCGCCCGAGCACGATCGGGATGATCGCCACGTGCAGCTGGTCGACCAGGCCGGCGCGCAGGTACTGCTGGACCGTCGAGACGCCGCCGCCGAGCCGCACGTCGAGCCCGCCGGCGGCCTCGGTGGCCCGCTCCAGGGCCGCCTCGATGCCGTCGGTGACGAAGTGGAAGACGGTGCCGCCCTCCATCGTGATGCTGGGCCGGGCGTGGTGGGTCAGGACGAAGACCGGGTGGTGGTAGGGCGGGTCGGCGCCCCACCAACCGGCCCAGGACTCGCCGGGGGACCAGGGACCGCGGAGCGGGCCGAACATGTTGCGGCCCATGATGGTCGCGCCGAGGCCGGTCTGGCCGGCGGCGATCATCTCGTCGTCGATGCCCTCGCTGCCGCCGTCGCGTCCGGACATCTGCCGGCCGGTGCGGGTCTCGAAGAGCCAGTCGTGCAGCCGCTCCCCGCCGGTGCCGATCGGGTCCTCGAGCCGCTGGTCCGGCCCTGCGCCGTAACCGTCGACCGAGATGCAGAAGTTGTGCACACGCAGCATGGCGGATTCCCCTTCGAAGACGATGTCGTCACCAGGTCGAAGCAGGACGGCCCGGATCGACATCACCGAGGAAAGCAATGAGAACTAGGTTCCTAGGAAGCCTAGCACCCCGTGACGTGGGCCGCGCGGACGAGCCACGCCACGAGTGTCGGGGCATCCATGCGTTTTTGACAATCATTGTCAACTGGCGACAGGATGGGATCATGCTGCGTCGCGCCGTCCTCGCCGGTCTCACCGCCGGGTCCCTGTTGCTGAGCACCGCCGGCTGCGGCGGTGAGGAGGCCCCGCGGGGCGGGAGCGACGGCCGGCTGCGGATCGTGGCGGGGTTCTACCCGCTGCAGTACGTGTCGGAGCGCCTCGGCGAGGAGAACGTCAAGGTCACCAACCTCACCCAGGCCGGCGCGGAGCCGCACGACCTGGAGCTCAAGCCGAGCCAGCTGGCGCAGATCACGGACGCGGCTCTGGTGGTGTACCTGTCGGGGTTCCAGCCGTCCGTCGACGAGGCCGTCAAGCTGCAGGCGAAGGACAAGGCGTTCGACGTGGCCCCCGACCACGGCGACGACCCGCACGTCTGGCTCGACCCGGTCCGGTTCGCCGAGATCGCCGGGAAGCTCGCGGAGCGGCTCGCCACGCTCGACCCGGCCAACGCCGGCGCGATCCGGGCGCGGGCCGGCCAGCTGCAGGACGAGCTGCACCGCCTCGACGAGGAGTACACCGCCGGGCTGCGGACGTGCGCGCGGCGTGACATCGTGACGAGCCACGCGGCGTTCGGGTATCTCGCGTCCCGGTACCACCTGACGCAGGTGCCGATCTCGGGCCTGGACCCGGAGGGGGAGCCGAGCCCGCAGCGGGTGTCGGAGGTCGCGGCGCTGGCGAAGGAGAAGGGCGTGACGACGATCTTCTTCGAGGCGCTGGTCAGCCCCAAGCTGTCGGAGACGGTGGCGAAGGAGGTCGGCGCGAAGGCGGCGGTGCTCGACCCGATCGAGGGCGTCGAGGAGGGCAGCGACTACGTGTCGGTCATGGTGCGCAACCTCGCAGCCCTGCGCGAGGCGCTCGGGTGCACCTGAGTCCTATCCTTGGCCGGGTGCGTCGCCCTCCATTGCGCGTCCTGAGCATCCTGACCACCGCCGTCCTGCTGGCGGGTTGCACGTCGAGCGGCGCCGTCGACCTGGACCGGCCGCCGCAGCCGCTGGCGGTGGGCAACGTCGACGGCACGTCCACCCCGGTCGCCGATCCGGTCTATCCGGCGTACGGCAACCCGTCGGTCGACGTGCTGCACTACGGGCTGGCGCTGGCGTGGGCGCCGCAGACGAAGACGCTCACCGGGAAGGCGACGGTGAAGCTGCGGGTGCTGCGTGCCGAGCCGGCCCTGAAGCTCGACCTGAGCAGCCCGTACACGCTGAGCTCCACCAGCGTCGACGGGGTCGCGGCGCAGGGCCGGGTCGCGGGCGGGAAGCTGACCGTGGACCGGGCGCTGACGGCGGGCACCACGGTGACGCTGGTGGTGGAGTACCAGGGGACGCCGGCGCCGGTGCCGATGCCGTCGCACCGCGGTGACGCCGAGCCGCTGGGGCTGACGGTGACCGACGCGGGTGAGCTGTGGACGATGCAGGAGCCGTTCGGCGCGTCGACCTGGTACCCGTCGAACGACCAGCCGTCGGACAAGGCGCTGTACGACATCTCGATCACGGTCCCGGAGGGCTGGGAGGCCGTCGCGAGCGGCACGCCGGGGCCGGTGACGGGCGGCACGTACACGTACAGGTCGACGCAGCCGGTGGCGACCTACCTGACGACCCTGGCGGTCGGGCAGGACTACCAGGTGGCGAGGCTGACGGGCCCGCGTGACCTGCCGATCTCGCTGTGGACGCGGCCGGGGAAGGACGACCGGTTCCTGCCGGTGCTGCGCAAGGCGCCGCAGCAGCTGGAGTGGCTGGAGGCGCGGTTCGGGCAGTACCCGTTCCCGAGCGCGGGTGCGGTGATCGTGCCGTCGCGGTCGGCGATGGAGACGCAGCAGATGGTGACGATCGGCGGCGACGTGCTGTCGCAGGGCACGAACGTGTCGGCGCTGGACGGGATCATGCTGCACGAGTACGCGCACCAATGGTTCGGTGACGCGGTCGGCCCGGCGGTGTGGAAGGACGTGTGGCTCAACGAGGGCTGGGCGACGTACGCGGAGGCGCTGTACACGGCGGAGCGCGACGGTTACGACATCGAGGACTGGGCGCGGCGGGCGCGTAAGAGCGACGCGGACGCGCGGCAGCGGCTGGGGCCGCCCGGCAACCCGCGGGCGGACAGTTTCGCGGAGAGCAACGTGTACGTGTGCCCGGCGCTGATGCTGCACGAGCTGCACCGGGCGTTGGGTGACTCGGCGTTCTTCGCCCTGGCCCGGGCGTGGGTGTCGCAGCACGCGGGGACGGCGCAGGACCGGGCGGCGTTCACCGCGTTCGTGAACAAGCAGACGGGCCGTGACTTCACGAAGCTGATCGACGCCTGGCTGGACTCCCCGACGACCCCCGCGTAGCCGCTATTCGTGCAGGCCGCCGGCGACGACGTGGATGAACGCGGCCTGCACGTCATCGGAGTTGAGGGCGTTGTCGACGTACGCGTCGATGGGTTTGAGGGCGGTCTTGAGCCGGTCCGCGGAGTCCTTCTTGCCGAGCACGACGATGCTGACCGTGACGGGCTTGTTGGGGTCCTGCAGGCCGGTGAGCTTCTGCACGAGGGCGTCGACGGCGGCGGTGTTGGCGCTGTCCTTGTTCTGGTCGTCGGTGAAGACGAGGACCTGGTTGAACATGTCGTCGTGGTAGTCGTCGCGGACCGACTGGTAGGCGGCGGCGATCGTGTCGAAGAGCCCGGGTCCGGTGCGGTGGGCGGCGAGCTTGCCGACCTGCTTCTCGAACGAGGCGCGGGTGGCGTCGTCGAGGCGGTCGGTCGGCATGAGCTTGCGGTAGCCGGGGTTGCCGGGGTTGATCTCCCACAGGCCGAGGCGGGACCCGACGGGCATGAGGCCGGACAGGACGAGGCAGCCGTTGCGGAGGACCTCGATCGGCTGGGTGACCTGCTTGCCGGGTGGCGGTGAGGTGGGTGCGCCGCTGCTGGTGCCGTTGCTGGCGAGGTCGACGACGATGAGCAGGTTGCTGCGCCGGTCCTCGGGGTCCCAGGTGGCGAAGATGTGCTGCACGTGGTGCGGCTGGAGGACCTCGAACGGTTTGGCGGTGGGTTCGGGCAGGATGTTGGCGCCGTCGAAGATGGGCCGGAGGTTGTCGGGGCCGCGCAGGCCGGCCTCGGCGATGGCGCGGCTGCCTTCGGCGCTGGTGAACGCGGCGTAGAGGCGGCGCAGCGCGGCGGCCTTCTTCGGGTTGGCGGCGGCGGTCGCGGCCGGCAGCCACGTGTAGCGCAGCAGCGCCGTGTGGTCGGTGCCGACGATGTACCGGCGGTCGGTCTTCGCCAGCCGGAGCGTGGCCAGCAGCGCGTATTCGGGGATGAGCCCGACCTCGCCGGGGGCCTCGGGGATGGCGGCGAGGTCGTGGTTGACGGTGCGGGTGACGTTGAGGACGTTGGTGAGCACGAGCGAGGACGCGTCCATGCCCTTCTCCAGCCAGACGGCCTCGCCGACGGCGCCGGCGGCGACCATGCCGTCGCCGGACATGGCGGGGTTGCGCACGACCAGCTTGACGCCGGAGTTCTTGGTGTTGAGCAGGCCGGACAGGGCGAGCCAGCCGCCGCCGCCGGCGTTGATGCGGTCGCCGGTGGCGGGGTCGGTGACCATGTAGATGGGGCTGGACGCGAGGGTCGCGTAGGCGTTGAGGGTGTCCTTCTTCGCCACGAACTGCGGTGGTGCGATCACGTCCCAGGAGGCGTCGTCGGGGATCCACAGGTCGGCGCGGCTCTGGGTGAGCTGCCCGGCGGCGGGGCGGCCGTCGGTGCTGGTGGTGTCGACGAGGACGCAGTCGTCGCCGCCGCGCAGGGTCCGGCCGGCGGCGGAGACCACGGTCGCGAAGGACGACGCGGTGACGACGTGCAGGGTGGTGGGGCAGCTGCCTTCGGCGCCGTTGGCGCTGTTGTTGCGCAGCACGTACCAGCCGGCTCCGGCGACGAGTCCGACGGCGAGGAGGAGCACGAGCCCGCGCAGCAGTGTGCCGACGAGGCGGGTGCCGGCTATGTGCTTGCCCATCGTGGCAACCATCCGCGAGGTCAGTGGGGGTGGAAACGCGGAAAGTATGCCATTGAGCAAGGATGATTCCGGTCCCGGTCGACCGTCCGGCCGTGACCCTGAGCCGTTCAGCCAGGGTGTCCGTCCGGACGGTCGATCACGTGGCCGTCTGCCACCAGGTGGGCAGCGGCTACCGGGCAGCGGCTACCGGGCAGGGTCAGCCGCGCGGGACGACGGTACCGAGGACGCCGGTGCTCGGGGCCCAGTCGGCGGAGACGATGGTGGCGCCGCGGCCGGCGAGGAGGTTGATCCTGGCGAGGGCCTGGGCGTTGGTGGGCGCGGTCGGGTCGATCGGCGGCGGGACCGCGGAGGCGTCGGTCATGACGAGCAGGTAGTGGTTGGTGTTGTACCAGGTGGTGTCGATGGACCCGTTGAGGTACGTGCTGGCGCTGCCGTCGAAGATCACGAACCAGGGCCGGATGTTGGTCTCGCTGTAGCGGGTGCGCGGGTCGCCGGCGGCGGCGTCGAGGACGGACGGGAAGGACTGGGCCCGGGCGAGGTTCCCGGCGGCGGCGAGGTCGCGCAGGTGGCGGCCGTATTCGACGTCGGTGTCGAGGTTGTCGAACGGGTTGCCGCGTTCGAACGTGCCGGGGATGATCTCGAGCATGACCTTGCCGGCGAGGGCGGCGCGGGTCGGCCAGTTGTCGGCCTTCGCGGCGGCGTCGAGGGTGGCGTAGGAGCCCTTCAGGTCGGCGGGCTTGAACACCTTGGTGCCGAGCTTGCTCGCGACGAGGGTGTCGAAGTCGGCGGGGCCCAGGCCGTACCGGCTGTCGAACCCGGCCTTGAGCTCGATCTTGAGGTGCAGGGGCTGGTGGCCGGGGTGGGCGTCGCTCCAGATGCGGATGTCGTCGAGGCAGACGCCGAACTGCTGGTCGCGGGCGCCGGTGCGCAGCTGGGCGGCGGTGGTCGCGGCGGTGCAGTTGTTGCTGGTGCCGAAGAGCTCGTGGTTGACGCGCCAGCGGCGGCTCGCGGTGTCGACCCAGATGTCGAACTCGAGCAGGGACACGCCGGTGTCGAGGGCGTCGGCGAGGTAGGCGTACTTCGCCTTGTCGTAGGTGTTGTGGACGCCGACGGCGGTGGTGTGGGAGAGCTTGAGGGCGTCGGTCGGGCCGGCGGCGTGGGCCGTGGACGGGGTGACGAGGGCGGCGGCGACGACCGTGAGTGTGACAGCGGTCAATGACTTCCAGCGCATGCGGAGCACGATAGTCATCGATGGAGTCCGGGCGGAACCGGCGATGTGAACAGCTGCCGAACGATCATCCACTGTGGACTAAGTGAACACGGTCTGAACAGCAGATATACGGCAAGAGCCTTGCGGCGGCGGGGCACAATCACGGGCGTGAGACGGACCGGATGGCTCATCGTCCTCGTGGTGCTGCTCGTCGTCGCCGGCGCCTCGATCGGCCACCTCCTCGGCCGCGACGCCGACCCCCGCGAGCTCACCGGGGTGATCGGCTCGGAGAAGGCCGGCTTCTTCGCCGACCCCGAGGTCAAGGCCGCCCTCGCCAAGCACGGCCTCCGGCTGCGGCTCGACCCGGCCGGCTCCCGCCGGATGGCCGGGATGCCGCTGGACGACTACGACTTCGCGTTCCCCGGCAGCGCCCCGGCGGCCGTGGAGATCGCCCGGCACCGCCGGCCCGCCGCCCCCGCCGTCACGGTGTTCAGCTCACCCCTCGCGGTCGCCAGCACCAGCCCGATCGTCGACCTGCTGCAGAGCGCCGGCCTCGCCCGCCGCGCCGCCGCCGGCGGGCACTGGACCCTGGACGTGAAGGCGCTCGTCGAGGCGAACCAGCGGCAGCTGCGCTGGGACCAGATCCCCGGCAACGCCACGTTCCAGGTCAAGCAGGCCGTCCTCGTGGCCACCACCCGGCCCGCCGACTCGAACTCCGCCGCGCTCTACGCCGCGATCCTCAACCAGGTCACCGGCGGCAACCTCAACGCGGTCACCAAGCTCTTCGCCGACCAGGGCGCGGTCGACACCACCACCGAGGAGCCCTTCGAGAGCTGGCTGAGCCGCACCACCAACTTCGCGCCGCTGGTGCTCGTCTACGAGGCCCAGTTCCTGGACCGCGGCAAGGGCGACAACCACGTCCTGCTCTACCCGCAGCCGACGATCGTCAGCGAGCACACGGTGGTGCCGTTCACCGCCGCCGGCGCCGAGCTGGCGAAGCTGCTGCAGACGGACCCGCAGCTGCAGCGCCTCGCCGCCGCGCACGGGTTCCGCACCGCCGGCGCGCCCCTCGCGCCCGGCGCGGCCGCCCTCGGCGGCCCCGACGTCATCCCGTCCCCGGACGAACCCACCCTGCAAGCGCTGCTCGACGCGCTGGAAGAGAGACTCGCATGAGGAAGCTCCTGGTGGCCTCCCTGGCCCTGGTCGTCGTTGGTTCCCTGGCCGCCTGCACGGACACGCCGCAGGCCGCGAAGGGGGAGCAGCCGTTCGTCAAGGGTGACGGCGTGCTGCGGGTCCTGGCCGGCAGCGAGCTCGCCGACCTGCAGCCGATCCTCGACGAGGCGGCCGCGGCGACCGGTGTCACCGTCAAGCTGACCCCCACCGGCACCCTCGACGGCGTCGAGTCGGTGGTGCAGGGCGGCGCGGCGAAGCAGTACGACGCCACCTGGTTCGCCAGCAACCGGTACCTGCAGCTGCACCCGGACGCCGCGTCCCGCACCGGCACCGCCACGAAGATCGCGACCTCGCCGGTCGTGCTCGGCCTGCGCCGCTCCGTCGCCGAGAAACTGGGGTGGTCAGTGCAGGATGGCGGGACCCGCCCCACCTGGAGCGAGATCGCCGTCGCCGCCGGCGAGCGGAAGTTCACCTACGGCATGACGAACCCGGCCGCGTCCAACTCCGGGTTCGCGGCGCTGGTCGGGGTCGCCGCCGCGATCGCCGGGACCGGCGCCGCGCTCACCGCCGACCAGATCGGGCCGATCACGCCCCGGCTGCGGGCGTTCTTCGCCGGGCAGAGCCTCACCGCCGGCTCGTCCGGCTGGCTCATGGACGCCTACCTGCGCGCCGGCGCCGAGGGCCGGCCCGTCGACGGACTCGTCAACTACGAGTCGGTGATCCTGTCGCTCAACGCGTCCGGGAAGCTCACCGAACCGCTCACCGTCGTCTACCCGGCCGACGGGGTCGTCACCGCCGACTACCCGCTGACGCTGCTGTCCGGGGCGTCGGAGCAGGCCCGCACCAACTACGCGGCGGTGACGGACTACCTGCGCCGGCCGTCGGTCCAGCGGCAGATCATGCAGCGGACGTGGCGCCGCCCGGCCGTGCCCGACGCGTCGCTCACCCTGGACGCCGCGTTCGGGCCGAAGAGCGGCAACCTGCCGGAGCTGCCGTTCCCCGGCAAGCTCGACGCCGCCGACGCGCTCATCGGCGCGTTCGGCGACTCGCTGCGCCGCCCCGCCCGCACCATCTACGTGCTGGACCTGTCCGGGTCGATGAAGGGTGAGCGGCTGGCCGGGCTCAAGACCGCGCTGACCGGGCTCACCGGCGCCGACACGAGCCTGTCCGGGCAGTTCAGCCGGTTCAACGGCCGCGAACAGGTGATCCTGCTGCCGTTCAGCACCCGCCCCGGCACCCCGACGACGTTCGACCTGCCGGAGGCCGGGTTCGAGCCGACCCTCGCGCAGATCCGCACCCACGTGCAGCAGCTCAAGGCCGACGGCGACACCGCCATCTACGACGCGCTGCTCGCCGCGTACGGCATGGTCGGCGCGGGCGGCGACGACCGGGTCACGTCGATCGTGCTGCTCACCGACGGTGCCCGCACCGCCGGCGCCGACCTCGCCGCGTTCCGGGCGAAGGTGCCGCAGCTGCCGCGGGTGCCGGTGTTCACCGTCCTGTTCGGCGAGAGCAACACCGGCGAGATGACCGAGGTCAGCAACCTCACCGGCGGCCGCACCTTCGACGCCCGGGCGACCGGCGCCCTCGCCGGCGCGTTCAAGGAGATCCGGGGGTACCAGTAACGTGCTGTTCAAACTGCCGCAGTGGTGAAACGGCGGGGGAGAGGGTACATCCATGGGATGGCTGACCTCTCTCTCGACGACTACCTGGTCGAGGACGACGACGATGACGACCCGGTGCTGCTGCGCAAGGACGGGCAGCCGGTCGACACCTGGCGGGAGGACTACCCGTACGACGAGCGGATGACCCGCGACGAGTACGACCGCACCAAACGCCTCCTGCAGATCGAGCTGCTGAAGCTGCAGTACACGCTGAAGGCCCGCGGCGACCGGCTCGTCATCCTGTTCGAGGGGCGCGACGCCGCCGGCAAGGGCGGCACCATCAAGCGGTTCATGGAGCACCTCAACCCGCGCGGCGCCCGGGTCGTCGCCCTGGAGAAGCCCAGCGAACGCGAGTCGACGCAGTGGTACTTCCAGCGGTACGTGCACCACCTGCCGGCCGCCGGCGAGTTCGTGCTGTTCGACCGGTCCTGGTACAACCGGGCCGGCGTCGAACGGGTGATGGGCTTCTGCAACCGCGCCGAATACCTGGAGTTCATGCGGGAGGCGCCGGAGCTGGAGCGGATGCTCGTGCGGTCCGGGATCAACCTCGTCAAGTTCTGGTTCTCCGTGTCGCGCAACGAGCAGAAGACCCGGTTCCTGATCCGGCAGGTCGACCCGGTCCGGCAGTGGAAGCTGTCGCCGATGGACCTCGCGTCCCTGGACAAGTGGGACGACTACACGGACGCGAAGGAGGCGATGTTCTTCTACACCGACACCGCCGACGCCCCCTGGACCGTGGTCAAGTCCAACGACAAGAAACGCGCCCGCATCGAGGCGATGCGGCACGTGCTGAGCCGCTTCGACTACGACGGCAAGGACGCCGACCTGGTCCGCAACCCCGACCCGCTGATCATCGGCCCGGCCGCGCTGGCCGACGAGTCGACCGGTGACGCACCTCGGCTGTAGCGGTCTAGCCTGGGCGGTGGATTGTCCATAGGCTTGTGCGGTGTCGGAGGGGCGGACGGTGCCGTCGTGGCGGCTGGGTGAGCACGTCAGCGCCACCTACGCCGCCACCGATGAGTGCCGCGACCTGCTCACCGGGTTCGTGCGGACCGGGGTCCGCCCAGGCCAGCGGGTGGTCGTGTTCCTCGACGCGGACGACACCGACCTGGCGCGGCAGCTCGTCGCCGCCGCGCCCGACGCGGCGGCCGGGCAGCTGCTCGTCCTGCTGTACGGCAGCGGATTCACCGCGTCCGGCGACGGCCGGGTCCAGCAGATGCTCGACGGGCTCACCACCGTCCGCGACGAGGCGTTCGCCGACGGGTTCCAGACGGTGTTCGTCGCCGGGAAGATGACGTGGACGCTGCGGGCCGGGTTCGCCGCCGCCGACCTCGTCGCCTACGAGTCGGCGGTCAACGCGTTCTTCGGCGACGTCCGGATCGGCGGGCTCTGCCTGTACGACCGCCGCCGCTTCGACAAGGCGACCATCGGCGCGGTCGCGGCCGCGCACGCCGGACCGCTGCTGCGCTTCACCGTCGGCGGCTGGGGTGCGCACCTGCGGCTGTCCGGTGAGCTCGACGCCTCCAACACCGGCGCGCTGCCGTCGATCCTCGGCATGGTCACCGAGGCCGACAGCACCGTGCTGCTCGACGCCAGCGACCTGCTCTTCCTCGACGCGGCGGCGGCCCACGCGATCGTCGGGTTCGCCGCGTCCCGGCCCAACCGGCACACCGTCGTGCGCTGCACCCGCGGCGTCCGGCAGGCACTCGACCTCGTCGGCGCCGACGAGGTGCCGACCCTCGTGCTCCGCGACCGGGTCGGCGGCACATGACCGGCCCGGAGCGCAGCAGAGGTGGCGGCATGACCGGCCCGGAGCGCAGCAGAGGTGGCGGCATGACCGGTCGCGCGCTTCGCCGCCGGGCCGGCGGGGTATGACTGTGCGCGTGCCTGCCTTTCCCCGCGGTGTAGCGACCTACTACGAGACCTCCGGCCACGAGCGCGTC
Source organism: Dactylosporangium sp. NPDC006015 (assembly GCF_040614215.1). Lineage (NCBI taxonomy): Bacteria > Bacillati > Actinomycetota > Actinomycetes > Micromonosporales > Micromonosporaceae > Dactylosporangium > Dactylosporangium sp. NPDC006015. The sequence continues at coordinate 281,930 of NZ_JBEXUD010000009.1, read as the reverse complement.
GACATCGCGCCCGAGGTCGTGCAGACGGTGCTGGCGCTGCTCGGGCCGCCCGCCGCGGTGCCGGGCCCGGCGGCGGGCGGGGCGCCGGTGGTGCCGTCCGGGCCGCTGCCGGCGGTGCCGCGCACCTGGGGGTGGATGCTGCAGCTGTACGGGGTGCGCTCGGCCGGCTCGTGGGGTGTCGGCGACTTCGCCGACCTCGCCGCCTTCACCCGCTGGGCCGCGTCGACGGGCGCCGGGGCGATCCTCGTCAACCCGCTGCACGCCGTCGCGCCCGTCGATCCGCTGCCGTCCTCGCCGTATTCGCCGTCGTCGCGCCGGTTCGTGAACCCGCTGTACCTGCGGATCACCGACCTGCCCGAGTACCGCTCCGCCGCGCCGGACGTCCGCGCCGCCGTCGACGCGCTGCGCCCCGCCGGACCGGCCGACGAGCTGATCGACTACGACGGCGTGTGGCGGGCGAAACGCGCGGCGCTGGCCCTGCTGTGCCCGGCGGCCGAGGGTGCCGCCCCCGAGCGTCCCGGGCGCCCGGAGCGTTCCGAGCTGGCGGACTTCGCCGTGTACTGCGCGCTCGTCGCCGACCACGGCCCCGACTGGCGGACCTGGCCCGCCGAGCTGCGGCAGCCCGGACCGGCCGCGTACGCGGTCGCCGACCCCGCGGCGGTCGCGTTCCACATCTGGTTGCAGCGGCGCTGCGCGGAGCAGCTGGCGGCCGCGAACGCCGCCGCCGCCGGGATGACCGTCGGGATCATCCACGACCTGGCCGTCGGCATCGACCCCGGCGGCGCCGACGCGTGGACGATGCAGGACGTCGTCGCCGCCGGGGCGAAGATCGGCGCGCCGCCGGACGCGTTCAACCAGCAGGGCCAGGACTGGGGACTCGCCACGTGGAGCCCGGACCGGCTCGCCGACACCGGCTACGCCGCCTGGCGGACCCTGCTGCGCGACATCTTCCGGCACGCCGGCGGGCTGCGCGTCGACCACGTCGCCGGCCTGTGGCGGCTGTGGTGGGTGCCGCCGGGCCAGACCCCGGCGCAGGGCACGTACGTGTACTACGACGACGAGGCGATGCTCGGCATCCTCGTCGAGGAGGCGAAGCTCGCCGGCGCGGTCGTCGTCGGCGAGGACCTCGGCACCGTCGAGGAGGTCGTCACCACCACCCTGCAGGACCGCAACGTCCTCGGCTCGGCCGTGCTGTGGTTCACCCGCGACGACGACGGCCGGTTCCTGCCGCCCGGCGACTGGCCCGAGAACGCGCTCGCCAGCGTCTCCACCCACGACCTGCCGACCGCCGCCGGGTTCCTGTCCGGCGAGCACGTCCTGTCCCGCGCCGAGGCCGGCGTCCTCACCCGCGACGTGAAGCTCGAGTGGGCCGCCGCCACCGCCGACCGCACGGCGCTGCTGGACCTGCTGGACGCCGAGGGGCTCACCGGCCCCGACAGCACCGACGAGGAGATCGTCCTGGCCATGCACCAGCTGCTGCTGCGCACCCCGTGCCGGATCGTGCTCGCCTCCCCGTACGACGTCCTCGGCGAGGTCCGCCAGCCGAACCTGCCGGGGACGACCACGCAATATCCGAACTGGCGGATCCCGCTGCCGCTGCCGCTGGAGGAGCTGACCACCGACGCGCGGATGAAGCAGATCGCGGACCTGTTCTCCGGCGACATATCGGTGGCGCGCCCTTGACGGGGTCGCCCAAGATGGGTGCCCGGAATCCCACGATCAGGGAGCGGGCGGATGTCGAGCGGGAACAGCTACCTTCAGCAGGTCGTCGCGCAGCAGGAGCGCCTCGAGAGTGACCTGAGGTCCAAGCGCAGCGTCGCGGCACCGCCCCCCGCCGCGCCGGGCGGCCCGACCCGCGGCGGCGGCGGCCGGCAGCAGGTGAGCCAGCCGGCGCCGAACGCCGTCGAGGTCCGCGTCACCGGGTTCGGCCGGTGGAAGACCGTCATCGTCCCGCCGAACGCGTTCGTCGTGCACACCCGCCGCGGCCGCAGCGAACCCCTGCACGTCGGGCTCGGCGTGTCGTTCCGGTACAACCCCGCGACCGACTCCTACCTCGTCGTGCCCGGCGCCATGCAGACCATCCTGATCAACGCCTTCTGCATCTGCCGGGAGCTGCAGGGCGTCCTCGTCCAGGCGTACGTGCAGTGGATCATCGAGGACTTCTCCACCGCGTACCGCAAGCTCGACTTCGGCGACGCCGAGGACCCGATGCGCCTCGTCAACCTGCAGCTCAAGGAGCAGGCCGAAGCCGCGATCAAGGACAAGGTCGCCACCCTCGGCGTCAGCGACGTCCTCAGCGACAAGCAGCCCATCATCGAGGAGCTCACCGCCCGGCTGCGGGCCGTCGCCGAAGGCACCTCCGGGAACTCCGCCGCCGACCCCTCCGCCGGTCTCGGCCTGCGGATCGTCACCGTGCAGATCAAGGAGGCCGTGGTCAGCTCGTCGCGGCTGTGGGAGAACCTGCAGAAGCCGTACCGCTCCGAGCAGGGCCGCATCGCCCGGCTCGCCGAGCTCGCCGCCGATGAGGCGATCGGCGCCCGCGAGCTCGCCGCGTCCCGGCTGCGGCAGACCCAGCAGATCGAGAGCGACCGGGAGCTGGCCGAGCTGCGCGCCCGCAACGCCGCCGTGCAGTTCGACCAGGAGGCGCAGGAGCAGCTGCGCCGCTCGCAACGGCAGGAGGAGGACAGCCGCGCCCTCGCCGACCTGCAGGACGCCACCGCCCGGCACGCCATGGCGCTGGAGCGGTCCCGGGCCGCGGAGGAGGCGGAGATCGGCCGGCTGCGGATCGAACGCGACACCGAGCTGCGCCGCCTCACCGTCAACGGCGAGCTGGCCGTCGAGGCGATCCGCGCCCAGGCCGTCCACGAGCAGGGGCTGCTCGAACTGGACCGGGCCCGGCTGCGCGGCGAGATCGACAACTCGCAGTCCGCGGAGGCGATCCAGGCGAAGCTCGTCGACTCCCTGCCCGAGATCGTCGCGAAGCTGCCGAAGCCCGCCGAGCTGCGCACCGTCACCATCGGCGGCAACGACACCTCCACCGTCGGCGGTCTCCTCGCGGAGCTCGCCGGCGTCGTCGGCGCGCTCCAGGCGACCCTGAAGAAGCCGTAACCGGCCTACTCGACGGGCATGAACGGGCGCTTGCACCGGCGGCGGGCCGTCGGGTCGAGGTGCCGCCACCGGATCGTCGCCATGCTCCGCCCGTCCGGCAGCGTGTGCATGAACACCCCTTCAACCGGCAGGAACCCGGCCGAGGCGAGCCAGCGGCGGCTCGCCTCGTTGTCGGTCTCGCACCTGGCCCGCAGCTCCGTGACGCCGAAGTGCCGGTGGGCGAAGGCGCACACGACCTGCAGGGCCTCCCGGCCGAAGCCGAACCGGCGGAACGCCGGGTGGACGAGGCCGCTGACCTCCATGTAGCCGTCGTCGGCCCGGCCGAAACCGGCGCTGACGACGGCGACACCCGTCTGCGGGTCGCGGCCGATGAACTCGGCGCCCTCGTCGGCGATGACCATCGGGTCCGTGTCGTCCTGGTCGACCCACGGCCCGTCCTCGCCCCAGCCGAGCCGGAACCTCGCCTCGGCGTCGGCCAGGTCGGCCCACACGTCGATCAGCTCCTGCCGGCGCGGCACCGACACCTCCAGCCGCGCCGTCGTCGCGGTGTGCGCCCCGCCGAACCCGCACCGCAGTACCGGCGCCGCCGTGTCGACCATGGTTGTCGACGGTACCCGACGGCGCCGGCTGCTCTAGCTCAGGCGGAACTGCTGTGCGGCCGAGCCGTTGCAGTCCCAGATGCGCAGGGCGGTGCCGTTGGCGGTGGCGCCGTTGGGGGAGTCGAGGCAGCGGCCGGACTGCGGGTTGCGCAGTGAGCCGTCCGCCTGCTGGGTCCACTGCTGGCCGCCGACGCCGTTGCAGTCCCACAACTGGACCGCGGCGCCGTTGGTGGTCACGTTGCCGGCGATGTCCAGGCAGCGGCCCAGGGTGCGCAGGGTGCCGCCGGACGGGGTCCAGTGCTGGTCGGCGGCGGACGCCAGGCAGTCCCACAGCTGGACGCGGGCGCCGTTGACGCCGATGTCGTCGCCGTTGACGTCGACGCACTTGCCGCCCGGCCCGGCGATCGTGCCCGTCGCCAGGCGGAACACCTGCGCGGCGGAGCCGTTGCAGTCCCAGATCCGCAGGCGGGTGCCGTTGGCGGTGGCGCCGTTCGGGGAGTCCAGGCAGCGGCCCGACTGCGGGTTGCGCAGGGTGCCATTGGCCTGCGGCGCCCACTGCTGCGCGCCGCCGCCGTTGCAGTCCCACAGCTGGACGAGGGCGCCGTTGGCGGTCGAGCCGCCCGTGACGTCGAGGCAGCGGCCCAGGGTGCGCAGCGTGCCGCCGGACGCCGTCCAGTGCTGGTCGCCGGCCGACGCCAGGCAGTCCCACAGCTGGACCGCGGCGCCGTTACCGCCGGAGTCGTCGCCGGACACGTCGACGCACTTGCCGCCCGGGCCGGTGAGGAGCCCGCCGGCGGCCGGGGCGGGGCGGGCCTCGACACCCGTCGCCGTCATCGTGACCCGGGCGATCGTGCCGTCACCGTTGAAGTACATGCGGTCCAGCGCCGCGTACCGCTTGCTGTAGTCGCCGTTCTGGTAGCGGTGGTAGACCATGTACCAGTCGTCGGTGCCCGGGTACTGCAGCATGCCGTTGTGGCCGGGACCGTTGTAGGCGCCGGCCGCGGACAGGATCTGCCCGCCGTAGGTCCACGGGCCGAGCGGGCCCGGACCGGTGGAGTACTGCACGTTGTAGCTGTTGTCGGCGTACGAGCCGTTGGAGTACTGCAGGTAGTAACGGCCGGCCCGCTTGAACACGAACGGCGCCTCGGTGAAGTTCTGCGGCCGCTGGACGGTGACCGTGCCGCTGACCGAGGTCATGTCGGCGTTGAGCCGGAAGACGCCCATGTTGCCGCCGCCGGCGGAGCCGCCGAAGTACAGGTACGCCTGGCCGTCGTCGTCGACGAACACCATCGGGTCGATCGCCTCGATGCCGTTGAAGATCTTCCCCTGGACGAGTGGTGAGCCCTTGTCGCGGCACGGGCCGACGGGGGAGTCGCAGACGGCGACGGCGACGGACGTGGCGATCGCCGTGTAGAAGTAGTACTTCCCGTTGCGGTACACCATGTCCGGCGCCCACGTGCGGGTGTCGGTGGAGGCCCAGCTGACGGTGGCGCGGTCCAGCACGACGCCGGCGTCGACCCAGTTGGTGAGGTCGGTGGAGCGCCACGCGTGGAAGTAGCGGCCGGGCGCGTCGGTCGTGCCGCCGCTCGCGGTCGTGTACACGTAGTAAGCGCCGTTGAACAGCTCGATCGAGGGGTCCGGGTGATCCCCGGGGAGGATCGGGTTCCCTGAGGTGGCGGCGACGGCGGGCTGCACGGGGGCCACGAGCAGCCCCACGAGCAGCGCCGCCAGGGCGAGGACACGTTTCATCGCAAACTCCTGACCTGACACATGGCGGTGTGTCGATGCCCGATTATGCGTACCCGCGACGCCTTGTGAAAGATCTTGTTGGAAGTTGTTCGGCTTGACTTCCGTACACCGGCGGCATTAAATAACCGAGAGGTTAGATAACCAAGTGGTGAGGTAACCCATGGTCACCGATCAGCTCAGCATGACCTTCGCGGCGCTGGCCGACCCGACCCGGCGGGCGATCCTGGCCCGGCTGACCCGCGGCGAGGCGACCGTGAAGGAGCTGTCCGCGCCGTTCGCCATGAGCGGCCCGGCGATCTCCAAGCACCTGCGGGTCCTGGAGCACGCCGGCCTGATCAGCCGCGGCCGCGAGGCGCAGTGGCGCCCCTGCCGGCTGGAGGCGGCCCCCATGCGCGAGGTGACGGAGTTCGCCGAGGAATACCGGCGGTTCTGGGACGAGAGCTACGCCCGACTCGACAGCTACCTGCAGACCCTGCAGCAGAAGGACGGCACCGATGATTGACGCCAACGCCACCGCGTTCGACCTGCCCAGCGACGTGGAGATCCAGATCCGGCGGACCCTCGCGGCGCCGCGGGCCCTGGTCTTCGACTGCTACACCAACCCCGAGCACCTGCCCAACTGGATGACCGGCCCGCCCGGGTGGACCATGCCGGTCTGCGAGATCGACCTGCGCCCCGGCGGCACCTTCCGGTACGTGCTGCGCGGCGAAGGCGCCGCCGAGATGACGCTCACCGGCACGTTCACCGAGGTGCGGCGCCCGCTGCGGCTCGTGGCGACCGAGACGTGGGGCCCCGGGTTCCCCGAGACGCTCAACACCGTGACGTTCGAGGCCGCCGGCAGCCACACCACCGTCACCACCCTCGTGCGCTACCCGTCGCAGTCGGCGCGCGACGCCGCCCTGCAGTCAGGGATGAAGGAAGGCCTGGAGGCCGGCTTCACCAGCCTGGAGTCCTACGCGCAGGGCGTCAGCCTCCCGCCGGTGCCCGACATGCGCCTCGAACTGGTGCCGGTGCCCGTCGCCGACGTCGACCGCGCCATCGGGTTCTACGTCGACCTGCTGGGCTTCCACCTCGACCACGACATCAAGCCCAACGACGACGTCCGCGTCACGCAGCTCACCCCACCCGGCTCGGCGTGCTCGATCGTGCTGTACAAGAACCTGCCGGGCCTCGACCTGCCCGCAGGCACGCTGCGCGGCCTGCACCTCGTCGTCGCCGACATCCACAAGTCCCGGGAGCTGCTGCTCGCCCGCGGCGTCGAGGTCGCCGGCGTCGACGACATGGGCGGCATCCTGTACGCCGCCTTCACCGACCCCGACGGCAACACCTGGCTCCTGCAGGAGATCCCGCCACGCCCCTGACACTGCGTCTTCCGTCATGGCCGGCTTCGTTGATGGTTGGCTCCGCTGGGGTCGGCTCGAGCGCCTGCAGTACGCCATGCGGGACGTGCGGGACTGCGCCGACCCGGTCGTCGACGAGATCGACGAGCTCGTCGCCGCCGACCCTGCCCACGGTCGCCGCCGCCCTCACCGACCCGGCCCTGCGGCACGTCGCCATGGAGTCGCTCGGCGGCATCCGCGCCGCCGCTGGCTTCGACGGAGGTGGCGCTGGTCATCGGCTCGACGGCACCGGACTTCCCACGCCCCCGCTCCACCCCTCTCAGACGTCGGTCAATGCCCCGAAACATCCCTTTCGAGATCGGCGTAGCGCGATCCACCCCATGTCGATCAGGCAAGCCGGTCTGATCGCACGACACCGATACGCGAAAGTCGCAAACCCGGGCATTGACCAACGTCTGGCAGGGGGTTGCCACGGAGCGGCTGCGGGTGGGTGGTCTCGGGTAGCGGCAGTCAGGTCCGACATGTCAGCGGGGCCATCGTGCCGCGTCCGGGGTCATGTCGCGTCCGAGGGTTGTGCCGCGTCTGGGCTGGGTTTGTGCCGTGTCCCGGTTGAGGTCGTGCCGGTGCCCGAGGGTTGTGCCGCGTTCGGGTTGGAGTCGTGGCTGGACTGCGGATCTGGGGCCTCGCCCTCGCCGTGCAGACGTTGGTCAATGCCCCGAAACGCCCCTTTTCGGGATCGACGTTGCGCGATCCACCTACATGTTGATCGCGGAAAGTGAGGTGGATCGCGCAACGTCGATGCGCCAAAGCCGCAAATCCGGGTATTGACCAACGTCTGGCAGCGGCAGGCGAGAGGTTGGTGTGGAGTGGTCGCGGGTGGCGATGGTTGGGTCGATGGGCAAAGGGTGCGAACTCGGGCATTGAATGATGTCTGTTGGGGAGGAGCCGTGCCTCGCGTCTCGGTTGGTGCGGCGGCCAGCCACCGGATGCGGCGCGCATGCGCCGCTTGGCCTGCCTCGCGCCTCAGCGCGGGCAGTGCGTCGCGGAGCGGCGCATTGGGGCCGCGGGTGAGAATCCCCGCCGGGCCCCGCCGCGGCAGCGGTGGGGGGAATTACAGCATTACAGAATGGCGGCGGATTCTGGGGGGAGGGTGAGGGAGTCGGACTGGAGGACGGTCGATTCGTCGGTGGTGAAGAGGAGGCAGGGCGCGGAGAGGGGGATGGTGCGGGGGGTTGATGTCAGGTTTGCCACCACGGTGTGGGGGCCGCGGCGGATCAGCAGGACGCCGTCGTCGTGACTGACCTCGACCAAGGGGAGACGCGGGTCTGACAGGGCGGGGTGGCGTTTGCGGAGGGCGATCAGCGACCGGTACACCGCCAGCATCGACGGGTCCTGGGCGGACCAGTCCAGGTGGGAGTGTTCGAAGGTGGCCGGGTCCTGCGGGTCGGGGACGTCGCCGGGAGGCCAGCCGTGGGCGGCGAACTCCTCGCGGCGGCCCTCGCGGACGGCCGTGGCCAGTGAGGGCTCCGGGTGGCTGGTGAAGAACTGCCACGGGGTGCGGGCGGCGAACTCCTCGCCCATGAAGAGCATCGGGGTGAACGGGGACGTGAGCAGCAGCGTCGCGCCCACCTTGAGCAGGCCGTCGGACAGGGTCGCGGTCAGGCGGTCGCCGGTGGCGCGGTTGCCGATCTGGTCGTGGTTCTGCAGGCAGACCACGAAACGGTGGCCCGGGATGCGGAGCGTGTCGACCGGGCGGCCGTGCACCCTGCCCCGGAAGGAGGACCAGGTGCCGGCGTGGAAGAAGGCCGAGGTCCAGACGGTGGCGAAGCAGGCGGGGGAGCCGAAGTCGCCGTAGTAGCCCTGCCGTTCGCCGGTGAGCAGGGCGTGCAGGGCGTGGTGCACGTCGTCGTCCCACTGGGCGTGCAGGCCGTAGCCGCCGGCCTCGCGGGCCGTCACGAGCTTGGCGTCGTTGAGGTCGGACTCGGCGATGAGCGACAGGGGGCGGCCGACGGCGGTGGACAGCGCGTCCACGGCGACGGCGAGCTCCTCCAGCAGGTGGGTGGCGCCGCGGTCGACGAGGGCGTGGACGGCGTCGAGGCGCAGGCCGTCGGCGTGGTAGTCGCGCAGCCACTGCAGGGCGCTGTCGATGATGAAGCGGCGGACCTCGCCGGCGTGGGCCTCGTCGAGGTTCAGCGAGCGGCCCCACGTGTTCGCGCCCGAGGACAGGTAGGGGCCGAAGGCCGGCGTGTACGCGCCGGACGGGCCGAAGTGGTTGTAGACCGCGTCGATGATCACGCCCAGGCCGTGGGTGTGCGCGGCGTCGATGAAGCGTTTGAGGCCGTCGGGGCCGCCGTAGGACTCCTGGACGGCGTGCCAGCCGACGCCGTCGTAGCCCCAGTTCCAGGTGCCGTTGAAGGTGTTGACGGGCAGCAGCTCGATCATGTCGATGCCGAGGTCCCGCAGGTAGGGGAGCTTCTCGATGGCGGCGTCGAACGTGCCGCCGGGGGTGAACGTGCCGACGTGCAGTTCGTAGATCACGCTGCCGGGTAGCTGCCGGCCCTTCCAGTCGCCGTCGCTCCAGGTGTACGAGTCGTGCTCGTACACCTGGCTCAAACCGTGGACGCCGGAGGGCTGCCGCCTGGAGCGTGGGTCTGGGAGGACCTCGCCGCCGTCGAGGACGAATCCGTAGTCGGTGCCGTGGCCGGCGTCCGGCACGGTCAGCGTCCACCAGCCGTCATGGGCAGCCGTCATGGGAGAGGAAGGCGAGGACGAGTCGCCGATGGACAGCGAGACGGTGGAAGCGGACGGGGCCCAGACGCGGAACTCGTGCACGGGCTACTCCCTCACCAAGAGCGCGACGGGGTACGTCGAGAGGATGTCGCCGACCCGCGCGGAGGCGATCGCGCGGCCGGTCAGGACGTCGGTCCAGGCGCCGCCGGGCAGCACCAGGGTTTCGCTGTCCCAGCCGCCGGCGGTGGCGAGGCGCAGCGGCAGCCGCGTGGCGACGGTCAGGGCGCCGCCCCGGTCGAAGGCGATCGTGTGGCCGGCGCTGTCACCGGTGGTGGGCACCGGCTGGTAGCCGCGGAACAGCTCCGGCCGGTCCCGCCGCAGCCGCAGCGCCCGGCTGACGACGAGGAGCTTCGCCACCCCGGAGGAGTCGACGGGCGGCTGTACAGCGGCGGCATCCAGCGCGGCGAGGAGGTCGCGCCGCTCGGCGAAGTCGACGGGGCGGCGGTTGTCGGGGTCGACGAGCGAGTCCTCCCACAGCTCCGTGCCCTGGTAGACGTCGGGGACGCCGGGCATGGTCAGCTGCACCAGCTTCTGCCCGAGGGCGTTGGACCAGCCGAAGGGGCGGATCCGCGCCACGATCGCGTCGACCTCGGCGCGCAGGGCGGCGTCGTCGTCGAGCAGGCGCACGGCGGCGGCGAACGTCGCCTCGAAGGCCGGGTCGGGGTTGCTCCACGAGGTCGAGCGGTTCGCCTCCCGGGCCGCCTTCGTCAGGTACGCCTGCAGCCGCTCGGCGGTCAGCGGCCACGCGCCGACCACGGTCTGCCAGAACAGCGCCTCGAACGACGGGTCGGGGATGCCGGCCCGGCCGAGCAGCGGCGTGAGCAGGTCCGGCGCCACCGAAGCAGCCTCGGACAGGACCGCGAGGCGGGCCCGGACGTCTTCGCCGCGCTTCGTGTCGTGGGTCGACAGGGTCGTCATCCCGGCCGGCCACTCGTCGAGGCGGCGGACCGCGGCGGCGTGGAACTCCAGCGGCGGCACGCCGAAGCGGGACGGGTCGCCGCCGACCTCGTTGAGGGCGACGAACCGGTTCCACCGGTACATGGCGGTGTCCTCGACGCCCTTGGCCATGACGGCGCCGGTGAGCTGCTGGAAGCGGGCGCACAGCTCGTCGGCGGGGTCGGTGAGGCGGGGGACGAGGCCGTCGAGCGCCTCGGCGAGGTCGGGCCGGCGGCGCTTCGTCTCCGCGACGGCGGCGTCGAAGTCGTCCCGGCCGTACGGCAGGTACGTGCGGTACACGTGGAAGTTCGAGGCGAGCTCCGCCAGGACGTCGACCGACAGGGGGCCGGGCGCGAGGGCGGCGAGACGGCGCAGCTCCGCCGGGAACAGCCGCCGGGTCACGTCCAGCTTCTGCTCGTGCGCCTCCTCGGGCCAGTCCGCGCCGTCGACCGCCGGGGCGCCGGCCGGGTCGATGAACAGGCCGCACACGTCGCCGAGGGCGTCGTAGCCGGTGGTGCCGTCGACGGGCCAGTGCGGCGGGAGCGGCTCGCCGCGCTCCAGGATCTTCTCCACGAGCAGCCACGCGTCCGGGGCCCGTTCGCGCAGCGTGGCGAGGTACCCGTCGGGGTCGCGCAGCCCGTCGGGGTGGTCGACCCGGATGCCGTCGACGTCGCCGTCGGCCACCCAGCGCAGCACCTCCTGGTGGGTGGCGTCGAACACGGCCGGGTCCTCCACCCGTACACCCGCCAACTCCGTCACGGCGAAGAACCGGCGGTAGTTGAGCAGCTCGTTGCCGCGCCGCCAGTCGACGAGCCGGTAGTGCTGCCGGTCGTGCACCTCCTGCGGGGTGCCGTCACCGGTGCCCGGGGCGATCGGGAAGCGGTGCTCGTAGTAGCGCAGCTCGGCTCCGGAGACCGACAGCTCGGCGATGTCCGAGGCGGCGCCCAGCACCGGCACCACGATGGGGCCCGCGGACCAGTCGATGTCGAACCACGACGCGTAGCGGGAGGACGGGCCGTGCGTCAGGACGTCCCACCAGGCCGGGTTCGCGGCAGGCTGGAACAGGCCCATGTGGTTGGGCACGATGTCGACGACCAGGCCCAGCCCCTGCTGCCGCAGGGCCTCGACCAGCCGCCGCAGCGCCTCCCGGCCGCCCAGCTCCGGGTTGACGCGGGTCGGGTCGACCACGTCGTAGCCGTGCGGGGAGCCGGGCGTCGCGGCGAGCAGCGGCGCCGAGTACAGGTGGCTCACGCCGAGGTCGTGCAGGTAGCCGGCGAGCCCGGCGGCCGCGTCGAGGTCGAAGTCCGGGCGCACCTGGACGCGGTACGTCCCGGACGGGATGTTCGCCGCCACGCGGATCACACGGTCCGGTCGAGCACGACGAGGGACCGGTCCGGCACCACGAGGGTCCCGCCGGCGGTGTACGACACGCCGCCGCGGGCCGACCCGGGCGCGGTCGCGATCACCAGCTCCCACTCCTTGCCGTAGTCCGGCTGCGGGATGACGAAGTCGACCGGCTCGTAGTGCGCGTTGAAGCACAGCAGGAACGAGTCGTCGACGTGCCGCTCGCCGTGCGACCCGCGCTCGGTGATCGACTGGCCGTTGACGAACAGCATGAGCGCCTTGCCGAACTGGTTGTCCCAGTCCTCCTCGGTCATCTGCCGGCCGTCGGTGGCGAACCACGCCACGTCCGGGATGGGCGTGCCCTCCTGCCGGGCCACGGGCCGCCCGGTGAAGAACCGCCGGCGGCGGAACACCCGGTGCCGTTCCCGGAACGCCGCGAGCCCCCGGGTGAAGGCGAGCAGCTGCTCGTCGACGTCGTCCCAGTCGATCCAGCTGATGTCGTTGTCCTGGCAGTACGCGTTGTTGTTGCCGCCCTGGGTGCGGCCGAGCTCGTCGCCGGCGGCGATCATCGGCACGCCCTGCGACAGCATCAGCGTGGTCAGGAAGTTGCGCCGCTGCTTCGCCCGCAGCGCGTTGATGTCCTGGTTGTCGGTGGGGCCCTCGACGCCGCAGTTCCACGACCGGTTGTGGCTCTCCCCGTCGCGGTTGTCCTCGGTGTTGGCCTCGTTGTGCTTCTCGTTGTACGACACCAGGTCGTTGAGCGTGAAGCCGTCGTGGCAGGTGACGAAGTTGATGCTGGCGAACGGTAGCCGACCGTCGTCCTGGTAGAGGTCCGCCGAGCCGCAGATCCGCGACGCGAACTCGCTGAGCGTCGCGGGCTCCCCGCGCCAGAAGTCGCGGACCGTGTCGCGGAACTTGCCGTTCCACTCCGTCCACAGCGGCGGGAAGTTGCCGACCTGGTAGCCGCCCGGGCCGACGTCCCACGGCTCCGCGATCAGCTTCACCTGGTTGACGACCGGGTCCTGCTGCACGACCTCGAAGAACGTCGACAGGCGGTCGACCTCGTAGAACTCGCGGGCCAGGGTCGAGGCGAGGTCGAAGCGGAACCCGTCGACGCGCATCTCCGTCACCCAGTAGCGCAGCGAGTCCATGATGAGCTGCAGGGTGTGCGGGTTGCGCACGTTGAGGCTGTTGCCGGTGCCCGTGTAGTCGGTGTAGTAGCGGTTGTCGTCGTCCTCGAGCTTGTAGTAGTGCCCGTTGTCCAGGCCCTTGAAGCCGAGTGTCGGGCCGAGGTGGTTGCCCTCGGCGGTGTGGTTGTAGACGACGTCGAGGATGACCTCGATGCCGGCCGCGTGCAGGGCCTTGACCATGCCGCGGAACTCCTGCACCTGCTGGCCGCGGTGCCGCCGCGCGTAGCCGTGGTACGGGGCGAAGAAGCCGATCGTGTTGTAGCCCCAGTAGTTGGACAGGCCGAGCTCCACCAGGCGCTGGTCGTGCACGAAGTGGTGCACTGGCAGCAGCTCCAGGGCGGTGACGCCGAGCCGGCGCAGGTGCTCGATGATCGCCGGGTGGGCGATGCCGGAGTACGTGCCGCGCAGCTCCTCCGGCACGTCCGGGTGGCGCATCGTCAGGCCCTTCACGTGCGCCTCGTACACCACGGTGTGGTGGTACGGGATGCGCGGCGCGGAGTCGTTGCCCCAGTCGAACCACGGGTTCACCACGACGGCCTTCGGCATGAACGGCGCGGAGTCGGCGGTGGACATCTGTTCGGGGTCGTTGAAGTCGTACCCGTAGACGGCCGGGTCCCAGGTGATGTCGCCGTCGATCGCCTTGGCGTACGGGTCGAGCAGCAGCTTGTGCGGGTTGCAGCGCAGCCCCCGCGCCGGGTCGTAGTCACCGTGCACGCGGAAGCCGTAGCGCTGTCCCGGGTCGACACCAGGCAGGTAGGCGTGCCACACGAAGGCGTCGACCTCGACGAGCTTGACCCGCTCCTCGACGTCGTTGTCGTCGAACAGGCACAGTTCGACGGCCGTTGCCACCTCGGAGAAGATCGCGAAGTTCGTGCCCTGCCCGTCGTACGTAGCACCCAACGGGTACCGGTTGCCCGGCCAAACCTGCATCTCAACTCCTGATCCATCAGCCGGCACCAGTGCTCAACGGGTGCGGCGTTGCCACAGTGTTACGTGCGTCGAAAGTTCACGCGCGGGTACGCGCGAAGCTGGCTGCCATATGCCCAGTGCCATCAATAATGAATCGTGCGCCGGGGCGCGTCGGCTTTCCGACAGGTGCCCGGGATGAATCACACCCGAAATTCGTGTGGCGCACGTTTCAAACAAGGGGGATTGGATCATAGTTGGGCACATGCCCCCGGGATCGGTCATGACCTTCGGCCCCCATGTCTGCGGCTCGGCTTCCGGGTTCGAACACGAGTGGCTCGTCACCGACGGGACCGGTGGTTACGCGACCGGGACGGTCGCGGGGCTCCGCACCCGGCGGTATCACGGCCTGCTCGTGACCCCGGACCGGCACCTCGCGCTCGCCGCCCTCGACCCCGTCGTCACCCTGCCCGGCGGAGCCACCGTGCGCCTCGCCGTGCATGAGTGGGCGTCCGGCGCGATCGAGCCGGCCGGCCACCACCACCTCGAGCACTTCGAGCTCGCCGACGGCGTGCCGCGCTGGCGCTGGCGGATCGGCGAGGTCGTGATCGAGCGCGAGGTCGCGATGACGTACGGGCGCAACAGCGTCGCCGTCGTGCACCGGCTCGTCGACGCGCCCGCCGGTGTCACGGTCGAGCTGGCGCTGACCGCGCTGTGCACGTGGCGCGACGCCGACGGCGAACGGGACCGGACGACCGAGCCGCCGGCGGTCGAGCTGGCCGGGGGCGGCGGGTTCACCGTCGACGGCGCCTACCGCGTCGACGGGCCGGACTTCCGGCCGGTCGGCGAGTGGTACCTCGACGCGTACGCCCGCGAGGAGGCGGCCCGGGGCCTGAACCCGGTCGAGGACCTGTGGGCCGCCGGCACATTCCAGGCCACCCTGGCCCTCGACGAGACGCTGTCGGTGTCCGCCTGGTCCGGCGACCTCGACGCCGTGCCTCCCGCGGCGGCCACCGTGGTGGCCGACACGCGGCGCCGGGCGCGGAAGCTGCTGCGGACCGCCGCCACCGCCGGTGCCCGCGACGCCGTCGACAAGGCGCTCGTGCTCGCCGCCGACCAGTGCATCGTCACGAAACCCGACGGGACGCCCGACGTCGTCGCCGGGTACCCGTGGTTCGGCAGCTACCTGCGCGACACGATGACCGCCTACGAGGGCCTGTTCCTCGCCACCGGACGGTTCGACGAGGGCGCCCGGCTGCTGCGGGCCCACGCCGACCTCCCCGAGCGGATGCGCGCCTCCCGCTTGGGCGACTGCGACGGGCCGCTGTGGTTCGTGCACGCCGCCGAGCGGCACGTCGCCCGTACCGGCGACGACGCCCTCGCCGCGGAGCTGCTGCCGGTGCTGGAGGGTGTGATCGCGGCGTACACCAAAGGCACCCGCGACGGCGTGCGCGCCGACACCTCCGACGGGCTGCTCGCCGTCGAGGCCGACGAGTCCGGCCTCACCTGGATGAACGCGCGGCTGCCCCGCGGCCCCGTCACCCCTCGCGACGGCAAGCCCGTCGAGCTCAACGCCCTGTGGGCCAACGCCCTCGGCGCCGTGGGCGCGCTGCGGGAGCGCTGCGGGCGCGACGCCTCCGTCGTGCACTCCCGCCGGGAGGCGGTGAAGGCCCAGGTCGTCAAGCGGTTCCGGGCCCCCGACGGGTGGCTCTTCGACCTCGTCGACGCCCGGCCGGCCGCCTACCCGAAGGGCGGCGGCAGCATCCACGACGACGCCGTGCTGCGCCCCAACCAGCTGCTCGCGTTCAGCCTGCCGTATGCGCCGGCCGCCGACGAGCCACGGCTGCGCACGCAGGTGCTGCAGGCGATCGGGGCGACCCTCGTCACGCCGCTCGGGCTGCGCAGCCTGGCCCCGGCCGAGTACGGCTACCACGGCACCCACCGCGGCGGCGTGGTCGCCCGCGACACGGCGTATCACCAGGGGACCGCGTGGCTGTGGCTGCTGGGGCCGTACGTCGAGGCACGGATCGCGGCCGGGCTGCCGGTGGACACTGTCCTCACCGCCGTCGAGGCGCACCTCGGCGAGTGCGGCCTCGGCTCCGTCAGCGAGATCGCGGAGGGTGACGCCCCGCACCGCGCGACCGGCGCCCCGTTCTCCGCCCGCTCGGTCGCCGCGGTGCTGCACGCGAGGGCCGCCATCAGGGCGAACCGCAAGTTGCAAACGGCATCTTCCGGCAAGACCGAAAAGTTGAAATTGGCCCGCGATGCTGCTCCGCGCAAGCGCCGGAACGCGCTACGGTGACAGTCGGCGACGAGAGGTATCCGCAATGCGCGTCTTGATGATCGCCTGGGATTTTCAGAGTCCGTCGACAGATGGTGCGCCCCGCGGGCGCATCGCAGCGTTGTCAGCAGCACTGGCCGCCGCCGGTCACTCGGTGACCGTGGTGACCCGCCATGGTCCTGTTCCGGAGTCCGTCGTCGACGGCGTGCGGGTGGTCCGCGCCGCGCCGCTGCCCTCGGCCGACGGGGTGGGCGGGGCCGGCGCGCTCGCCGACACGATGGCCGTCAACCACCTGCTCGCCGAGGCCGCGGTCCGCACCGTGCCCGCCGAGGGGTATGACATCATCCACGCCCACGACTGGTTCGTCACCCACGCCGCGGTCACCCTCAAGGAGGCGCTCGGGGTGCCGTTCGTCGCCTCGATGCAGGCGACCGAGGCGGGCCGGCGGCAGGGCTACCTCACCGGCGACACCAGCCGCTCCGTGCACTCCGTCGAGTGGTGGCTGGGTTCCGAGGCGTGCCGGGTGATCGTGCCCACCGAGTACTTGCGGTGGGAGGTCCAGCACCTCTTCGACGTCCCCGACGAGCGGGTCGACGTCGTGCCCAACGGCATCGACCCCGACAGGTGGACGGCGAGCGCCCGCGAGGTCCTGGCCGCCCGGCTCCGCTTCGCCGGCGAGGGGCCGCTGCTCGTCTCCGCGGGCCGGCTCGTCGCCGAGAAGGGCGTCCAGGACCTGCTCGAGGCCCTCCCGGCGATCCGCGACCGGCACCCCGGCACGCGCGCCGTCGTCGTCGGCGACGGTGACTACCGGGCGACCCTCATCGAAGAGGCGCGCAAGCGCAAGCTGCACCGCGCCGTCAGCTTCCCCGGCCAGCTCGACCAGCGCACCCTCGCCGCGGTCCTCGCCGCCGCCGACGCGTTCGTCGTGCCCAGCCGGTATGAGCCGACCGGCACCGTCGCCCTCGAAGCCGCGGCCTCGGGTGCGGCGCTCGTCGTCGCGTCGACGGGTGGGCTCGCCTCGATCGTGGAGCACGGCATCACCGGCGTCCGCTTCCCCGTCGGTGAGCCCGACGGCCTCGCCGACGCCGTCGACGCGTTGCTGCAGGACCCGATGTTCGCGCAGGGCCTGGCGACGAAGGCCCGGCAGATGGTCCGGGACCGGCACTCGTGGGAGGCGATCGCGGCCCGCACCGCCGCCGTCTACGCCGACGCGGTGGCCTCCGCCCCGGACTTCGAGGCCCGCCGGCACGCGGCGGTGGTCGGCTCCGGCCTGCCCGTCGTCTTCGTCCCGCCGGGCAACCTGCTGGCCGACCCGCCGGAGGTCCCGGTCGGCGAGCGTCCCGCCACACTGCTGCGCGCCGCCGCCGAGGAGGCCGCCTGGCAGGCCGGCGCGTCGGCCGCCCGCGAGGCGATGCGCACCGAGGGCGCCCTGTGGCACGACGCCGTCGAGCGGGAGGCCGCTGACCGCGCCGAGGCCGCCCGGGCCGCCGCAGCCCCGTTCGACGTCGTCATGGCCGCCGTCGAACGCCGCTGACCCCGCCCGACACCTTTTGTCCGCCCCGACAAGACCCAGCGCCGCGTGATCCGGTAGACCTTGTGCACCTCTGGCTGCACGAAGTCTTCCGGATCATGTTGTACGCCGCGCTACGGCTGACTCCGGTCGGCGCCGCGTGATCCGGTAGACCTTGTGCACCTCTGGCTGCACGAAGTCTTCCGGATCATGGTGTATGCCGTGCTGCTGCTGACTTCGGTGGGCGTTTCGTGATCCGGTAGACCTTGTGCGCCTCTGGCTGCGCGAGGTCTTCCGGATCATGGTGTACGCGGCGGGTCAGGTGTGGGTGGCGAGCCACTCCTGGAGCGGGGCGCACGAGCGGAAGAACGTCACCAGGTGCGTCTTCGCCTTCGCGGTGCCCAGCCAGGGCCGCAGCTCGAACTGGTGCCACGCGATCAGGCCCTTCTGCCGCAGCAGGTCCGCGCGCGGGTGGTCCTTCGGGAAGGCGCGTGGGACGGTCTTCAGCTGCTCGTGCGAGGTGACCGAGGTGCCCTTCGCCTCCAGGGCGGCGACGATCTCGGTGAGCGGGGCGCCGCTGGAGTCGTCGGCGACCGCCTGGCGGAACTTCGCCAGCCGCGGGGAGTCCATCATGTACGCGCCGGCTCCCGCCGCCAGGCCGGCCGCCGTCAGCTGGACGTAGCCGCCCTGCTCGAACGAGGCCGCGCACGAGGTCTTGTACGGCGACTTGTCGGCGCTGAACCGCACGTCCCGGTACGGGCGGAAGATCTTCGCCGGGCCGAACTCCGGCGCGAGCTCCTCCAGCAGGGCGAGCATCGGGGCGCGGACCTGCTCCTCGTACACCGCCTTGTGGGCGGTCCAGTACGTCTTGGAGTTGTCGGCCTCGAGGCCGTCGTAGAAGTCGAGGGCCTCGGCGGGCCAGCCACGGAACGCCACGACCAGCAGTCTATGTCGTCAGCACGAGGTGGGCGTCCGCGCGCAGCCGCGACACGAGGGCCGGGGGAGCCGTCAGCGGTGAGCCGGCGGTGAACGGCGGCCGGGGGTCGTACTCGCAGGCGAGCTGGATCGACTGGGCCACCTGCGGCCCGGCGATCGTGGCCGCCAGGGTGAGCGCGAGGTCGATGCCGGCCGAGACGCCCGCGCCGGTCACGTACTTGCCGTCCTGGACGACCCGCTCGGCGACGGGGGTCACGCCGTACATCGGCAGCAGATCCAACGCGAGCCAGTGCGACGTCGCGGTCCGGCCCCGCAGCAGGCCCGCGGCCGCGAGGATGAGCGAACCGGTGCAGACCGACGTCGTCCAGGTCGTGGCGGGGTCGACGGCGCGCAGCCAGTCGTGCAGGGCGGTGTCGGTCACCTGGTCGCGCACGGACGGGCCGCCGGGGACCAGGACGAGATCGGGGTCGGGGCAGTCGGCGAGGGCCCGGTCGGCGACGAGGGAGAGGGCCCCGGTGTCGGTGCGGACGGGACCGGCCTGCACCCCGGCGAACGTGACCCGCGCGCCGGGCAGCCGCGACAGGATCTCGTAGGGGCCGATCGCGTCCAGGGCGGTCATTCCGTCGTACACCACGAAAATCAGCTGCATGAGAACCGCTCCTTGTAGTCGGTCGGTGTGACACCGAGCGTCCGGATGAACGCGCGGCGCATGGCCTCGCCGGTGCCGTAGCCACAGGCACGCGCCGTGTCCTCCACGAA
The DNA here is from genome assembly GCF_040614215.1 of Dactylosporangium sp. NPDC006015. Classification (NCBI taxonomy): domain Bacteria; kingdom Bacillati; phylum Actinomycetota; class Actinomycetes; order Micromonosporales; family Micromonosporaceae; genus Dactylosporangium; species Dactylosporangium sp. NPDC006015. Next base: position 262,482 of record NZ_JBEXUD010000009.1, on the reverse strand, counting down.
CGCGCCCTCCTCGAGGTGCCGGCGGGCGGTCTCCAGGCGGACCCGGTCGACGTAGCGGCCGGGCGGCGTGCCGACCTCCGCCGTGAACGCCCGGCTGAACTGGCGCGGGGACAGGTTGGCCCGCCTCGCGAGGGCCTCGACGGTGAGGTCGCCGCCGGGGTGCTCGGCGATGTGGCGCTGCACCTCCCGCAGCGGGTCGCGGTCGGCGACCTGCGCCTCCAGCTGCGCGCTGAACTGCCGCTGCCCGCCGGGCCGGCGGACGAACATCACGAGGTGCCGGGCGATCTCGAGCGCGAGATCCCGGCCGTGGTCCTGCTCGACGACCGCGAGGGCCAGGTCGATGCCGGCGGTGACCCCGGCGGAGGTCCAGACGCCCCGGTCGTGCACGAAGATCGGCTCGGTGTCGACGGTGACGCCGGGGAAGCGGCGGGCGAGCGCCGGGGCGTAGCGCCAGTGGGTCGTGGCGCGGCGCCCGTCGAGCAGGCCGGCCTCGGCGAGCAGGAACGCCCCCGTGCACACCGACGCCACCCGCCCGGCCCGGGGCGCGGCGCCGCGGAGCCAGTCGACGAGCCGCGGGTCGCTCGTCCGGGTGCCGACGCCGCCGGGCACGACCAGCACGTCCGCCGGGTCAGCGTGGGCCAGGTCCTCGTCCGGCAGCATCCGGAGCCCGCTGGACGTCCGGACGCCGAGGCCGCCGACGCTGCCGGTGCGGACGCTGTACGACCCGCTGCTGGCCTGCTCGGCGCCGGCGAACACCTCGACCGGTCCGGTCACGTCGAGGCTCTGCACCCCGTCGAACAGCACCACCAGTACCCGCCGAGCCGCCATGCCTAAGATCCTGGCGGCGTCGCGGGGATGTCCGCAACGACGCCGACCCCACCTTTCATGCCACGCTCTTTCGGATCATGAGGGCATGCGGAAACGCCGGTCGACCTGGGATGGTCGACCGGCGTGGGTGGTGCTGGAGGGTGCCGGGCCTCAGCCCGCGCGGCGACGGGCGCGGCGCATGGCCAGCTCGTCACCGCCGGCCTGGGCGAAGTCGTCGGCGGAGACCGGGACCTCCTCGGCGGGGGTGGCCGCCTCGGCGGGCAGGTGCGACAGGGTGCCCTCGATCTCCTTGAACGCGCCGGAGATCGCGATGCCGAACACGCCCTGGCCACCCTGCAGCAGGTCGACGACCTCTTCGGGGGAGCGGCACTCGTAGACGGTGGTGCCGTCGGAGATCAGGGTGATGCCGGCCAGGTCGGCGACGCCACGGGAGCGCAGGGTCTCGATCGCCTTGCGGATGTTCTGCAGGGAGACGCCCGCGTCCAGGAGGCGCTTGACGACCTTGAGCACCACGATGTCGCGGAACGAGTAGAGCCGCTGGCTGCCGGAGCCCGCCGCGTCACGCACGCTCGGCACGACCAGCCCGGTGCGGGCCCAGTAGTCGAGCTGCCGGTAGCTGATCCCGGCGGCGTGGCAGGCGGTCGGACCGCGGTAGCCGACGTCGTCGGACTTGGCGATCGTACTCACCGAAACCGTGTCAGCAGCATGACCGGATATCCCGGGATCGGGCGGCTGTTGCATTGCGACCCACCTCCAGCGTCAACACCCGCAACCCTATAGCGCACCTTGAGGGTCAGCGGGGAGGTAACGCCGCGACACGCCGCGTGCCGGTGCGTCAAATTTTCCGCGCGTCGCCATCGTAGCCATTTGTCCGATATGTCGGCGGTACGAGGAGACCCTTCGGAACCGAACCTACTACCCGGCGAAGTCCTCCGGGCGGACCTGCTCCAGGAACTCGCGGAACTTCTCCACCTCGTCCTCCTGCTCGTCCGGGATGACGATGGCGGCCTCGGTGAGCACCTGGTCCGCGCAGCGGATCGGCGCACCCACCCGCAGCGCCAGAGCGATCGAGTCACTCGGCCGGGCGGAGACCCGCACGTTGTCGCCGATGACCAGCTCGGCATAGAAGATGTTGTCGCGCATCTCGACGATCTCGACCGCCTTCAGCGGTGCCTTGAGCGCCGCCAGCATGTCGCGCATCAGGTCGTGGGTGAGCGGCCGCGCAGGCTTGACCCCCTGCTGCTCATAGGCGATCGCGGTCGCCTCCACCGCACCGATCCAGATCGGCAGGTAGCGGTCGCCGTCGACCTCCTTGAGCAACACGATGGGCTGATTGGTAGGCAGCTCCACGCGAACACCGACCACATTCAGCTCTCGCACTGCCCGCCTCCGTGTCGACTTGCCACTCCCTGCACGGTACACGGACCAAGGGGCGGTCGTGCCACTCGCGCCACCGGCCAAGTGCGCTCAGTGGCGAAGATCGCTCCGGTCGAGGGTGCGAAGGAGGGTCTCACTTACCCAGGATCTCGCGCAGGCCCGCTCGCACCAAGGCGGCATGCACCCGCTGGGTCAGTGCGGCCAGCTCGTGGACGGTGTCCGCGGCCCGCGCCCGGGCGGCCGGCCCGCTCTGCCGGGTCATGGGCGTCACCAGCTGGCTGAACAGGCCGATCTCGCGGTCCGCTGCGGCCCGGTAGGCCCGCAGGTGGCGCGGCTCGATGCCGAACTCGGCCAGCCGCGCCGCCGCCGTCGCCACCTCGAGCGCGTCGGCGTCGAACCCGCCACCAGGCCGGGGCTTCACCAGGCCGTGCCCCTCCAGGGCGCGCAGCGTGTCGTCGCTCAGGCCGGCCTTGTCGAGCAGCTCCTCGCGGTTGAGCCGCACCTCGGGGGCGGCCTCGACCGGCAGCGCGGACTGCGACACGTCGGTGAGCGGGTCGCCCATCGTCGCGAGATGCTCGCGGATCACCCGAAGCGGGAGATATTGGTCACGCTGGGCGGTCAGCACGTAGCGCAGCCGGGAGATGTCGGTCCAGGTGTACTTGCGGTAGCCGGCCGGCGTCCGCCGCGGCTCCACGAGACCCTCGGTCTCCAGGAACCGCAGCTTCGAGATCGTCACGTCCGGGAAGTCGGCGCGCAGCTGCGCGAGCACCTCACCGATGCTCATCAGGCGCTCACCCCGGGCAGCACCTTGAGGACCGCCACGGTCGTGCCCGTCGCGGTCCTGCGGTGTGTCCCAGGCGGCTGCCGACGCCGTCATCGCCTCAGCTCTCGTCGGGGCGCGGTCCTGCCACGAACACGAGGCGGAACTTGCCGATCTGGACCTCGTCGCCGTTGCTGAGGGTCGCGGCCTCGACCCGCTCGCGGTTCACATACGTGCCGTTGAGGCTGCCGACGTCGCGGACCGTGAACGTGCCACCCTCGCGGTGGAACTCGGCGTGGCGACGCGACACCGTGACGTCGTCGAGGAAGATGTCACTGTCGGGGTGCCGACCGCTGGTCGTCACGTCGTGGTCGAGCAGGAAGCGGGCACCGGCGTTGGGCCCGCGGCGGACCGCCAGCAGGGCCGTGCCTGGTGGCAGTGAGCCCGACACGCGGGTGGGGACCACGTCGTCGTCCTGCCCGGCGATGGCATCCTCAATGGCGCCAAGGTTGAGCGTGGACGTGACGTCGAGCGGGGGGAACTCGTCGTCTGGGCGCGTCATGGAACCACCTCACGGTCGTCTCTTCGGGTGTCCTCCGATGCGACAGGCCGATGCATACGGTTGACTGAGCGAGCCTAGTCACGCCCGAAATCACGGGTCAACCAGACGCGCGGCAGCCTATTGCCGTATTTCCTGTCAGTCTCTTCGGACGTTGTCTGCTGGTGCGCTGTTTCAGTTCGCGGTGCTGCTCAGCTGTTCTCGGTCAGTTCCCCGTACGCCGCGGCGTCGAGCAGCGCGTCGACGGCCGCCGGGTCGTCTGCCTTGAGCTCGACCAGCCAGCCGGCGCCGTACGGGTCGGAGTTGAGCACCTCGGGCGTGGCGTCCAGGGCGGCGTTGACCGCGACGATCTCACCCGACACCGGAGCGTAGATCTCCGACACACTCTTGGTCGACTCGACCTCGCCGAACGACTCGCCGGCCTGCACCTTCGCGCCGACCTCCGGCAGCTGCACGAACACGATGTCGCCCAACGCTTCCTGGGCGAAGTCGGTGATGCCGACCTTGAAGGCGCCGGCGTCGGCCGGTGCGAGCCACTCGTGCTCCGCCGTGTAACGCAGATCCTCGGGAATCACGTCGGTCCTTCGCTCGTGCTGGCCGGTCCATCGTCGGGTGCCGGGTCAAGCTGGCTTTGCGTATCGCAACTCACCGGCGGCGTGCAACGCTGTCACGCGCACCGGGTCCGCTTCGCGCACCAGAACCGTACCGCCGTGCTGCCGCACGCTGTCCACCACCCCTCCGGGGATGTTCAGCGCAGTGCGCATGGTGTCAGGCCCTCCGATGACCATGATCGTATACGGCGCCGTGAGACTCGACCCGGCGACCACCAGCCGGTCGTTGTCCCCGTCCACGAAGTAGGTCGCGGCGACGACGCGGACCGTGCCGCCCTCGCGCCCGCTGATCTGCATCGCCTCGGCGCCGGCGCCGCGCAGCTCCTCGATCGCGTCGAGGATGACCTCGGCCTTGACCTTCTCCGTGCCCGGGGTGATCTCGATCGACAGCCCGGGCCCCTCCGCCGGCAGCGTCCCCGCAAGGATCCCCAGCTCGTCGGCCCGTTTCCGGGCCTCGGCGAGCGCCGCGTCGCGCCCCTGCGCCCCCGAGTCCAGCTGCCGCCGCGTCTCCTCCAGGTCGCTGATCTCCCGCCGCAGCCGATCCTGCTGCGCGTCGAGATCCGACAGGATCCGCACCAGGTCCTCGGGCCTGGCGGCGGCCAGCTCGGCGTCGGAGTTGCCCGCCTTGAACTGCACCGAGATCCCGAACCCGAGCAGCCCCAGCAGCAGCGCGATGACCAGTCCGGTCCCGCCCCACCGCCTCCTGCCACCGGCATCCGTCGCCTCACCCGGCGGGGGAGCGCCCTCGGACTCACCCGGGACTGCTTCCGCGGGGGTCGTCCCGTGTTCCGTTTCGGGTTCTTCGCTTGCGGCCCGTTCCGCCGGGGGCATCTTCCTGCCCTCCGGCTCCGAGCCCCCTCTTCCGGACATTTCCGAAATGTCGCCCGTACGGGGGAGCTGGCGGGGTGATGGAGGGCGCCGGCGGGAAGGCGTGGAAGGGGAGCGCCCGGCATTGCCTTCGCCCGTGAGGGAAGGTCGGTCACCCTCGGCCGGTGAGGAGGGCAGCGCACCTTCCTCACTCCCGGCCGCACCGTGCTCGGGGGTGTCACCACCCTCGGCCGGCGAGGAGGGCTGCGCACCGTCCTCATGTGTGGGGTGGAGGTGATGTGTGGGGTGGAGGTGGTTGCCGTCGGTCGGCGGGGTGTCGTCGGTGGGAGTCATGCGCGGAAGAGATGACGGCGGATGGCGGCGGCGTTGCTGAAGATGCGCACGCCCAGGACGACGACGACGCCGGTGGAGAGCTGGCCGCCGACGCCGAGCTGGTCACCGAGGTAGACGATGAGGGCGGCGACCAGCACGTTGGAGATGAACGAGATGGTGAACTGCTTGTCGTCGAAGATGCCGTCGAGCTTCGCCCGCACGCCCCCGAACACCGCGTCCAGGGCGGCGACGACGGCGATCGGCAGGTACGGCTGCAGACCCAGCGGCACGGTCGGCTCGAGGAAGATTCCCGCCGCGACGCCGATGGCGAGTGCGAGCACCGCGATCACCGGTGACCTCCAGTGGGTGATGGCGACACCGAGGGTGCCGGCGGGTGGGCGTACCGCAGCGGGGGCTCGGGGGCGGCGGCGAGGACGAGGCCCTTGCGGGTCTTGACGGTGAACTGCATGCGGTAGTTGTCGACGTACCGGCGGAACCGGCGGGCGGTCGTCGACGAGGAGAACCGGTCGGCGATGTCGGGGGAGCCGATGGCGGCGACGTCGTACGGGCCGGTGACGGGCTTGAAGTCGACGAGGATCACGCCGCCGGCGGCGCGGATGGTGCTGGTGGCGGTGAGGCGCTGGCCGTTGACGGCGATGGCCTCCGCCCCGGCCTGCCAGAGGCCGTTGGCGACGTCCTGCAGGTCGCGGTCCAGCACGATGCCGAGGTTCTCCTCGGCGGTGTGGCCGGTGACCGGGTCGACCTGCGGGGGAGCGTCGACGACGCGGACGACGACCCCGTCGCCGGTGACCTTCGCGGTGCCGGCGCCGGCGGCGAGGCCGCGCAGCGTCGCGGCGCCGGAGGCGTCGGCGAGGGCGTTGTCGCGGGCCTCGTCGACCTGGGTGCGGAGCACGTCGACCTGGCGCTGCAGGTCCTCCGCCGTGCGCTGCCGCGAACGGACGTCGGCCACCAGGTCGTCGCGCGCCCGGCTCGCCGACGGCGCCTCGGCCACCACCTGGTGGTACGCCACGGCCAGCAGGAACCCGACGGCCGCGAGCGTCACGGCCCGGGCGGCCGGCCCCCACCGGGGCGGCGGCGTGCCCTCCCGGCGGCGGGCGGCGGCCTGCGCGTAGCCCGGGTCGAGCGGCGTGCGGAACAGGTCGCCGAGCAGGTCGTCGCGGCGAGCGAACGTCACGACGCGAGCCGGCCGGCCCGCACGTGGATCGCGGCCTGGATGAAGTAGAAGACGGCGGCCACCCAGTACAGGACGATCCCCCACCACAGGAGCGCCCAGCCGCTCGGCAGCGCCCACGGGCGAGCGGCCTCGCTGAACTTGGCGAGCAGCATCATCGGGAAGCCCATCAGCAGCACCGCGGTGGCGGTCTTGCCGACATAGTGCACGGGCGGCGGGCCGTGGCCGAGGACGCGCAGGACGACGAGGCACAGGATCATGACGGCCTCGCGGGCCAGCAGCGCGATCGTGAACCACCACGGCACGACGTCCTTGAACGTCAGCGCGAACAGCGTCGCCAGGATGTACAGGCGGTCGGCGAGGGGATCGAGGAGCTCCCCGAGGCGGCTGACCTGCTTGAGGCGGCGGGCGGCGAAGCCGTCGACCCAGTCGCTGAGCCCGCCGACGACGAGCACGCCGACCGCCCAGCCGGTCGCGTCGGTGGCGAGGAACAGGTACAGGAACAGCGGCACGCCGAGCAGGCGGGCGAAGCTGATCAGGTTCGGCACCGTGAGCACCGGACCCAAGCTCTGCCGCTGGTCCACCGTCCGCCCGCTCTCCCCGATCAGCTGTACGACGACCGGAATGCTAGCAGCACCCGAACGCGTGCTCGCGCAGGCGCGGCGGGAGGTGGGACGATCGTGCGATGGCGCAGGCTTCCGGGGTACGCATCGGCTGGGACGACCTGCCGCCGTCGGTGCACGCGGCGGTCGAGCGGATCCTGGGCGGGCCGGTCGTGGAGGCCGTGTCGCAGGTCGGCGGGTTCTCGCCCGGCACCGCGGACAGGGTGCGCCTGGCCGACGGCTCACGGGCGTTCGTCAAGGCGGTCAGCGCCGGGCATAACGAGCACAGCGTCGCCCTGCACCGCGCCGAGGCCCGGGTCACCGCGGCGCTGCCGGCGGACGTGCCGGCGCCCCGCCTGCTCGGGTTCCACGACGACGGCATCTGGGTGGCGCTCGTGTTCGCCGACGTGGAGGGCCGGCAGCCGCTCGTACCGTGGCAGCAACCGGACCTCGAGGCCGTCCTGGACGCGCTGCGGCGGCTCGCGGTGCCGGCGACGGGGCTGCCGGCGCTGCCCTTCATGCTCGCGCACAACTTCGCCGGCTGGCGGCGGCTGGCGGCCGATCCGCCGCCGTCGCTGGATCCGTGGGCGGCGGCCAACCTGGACCTGCTCGTCGAGCTCGCCGACCGGGGGACCGCGGCCCTGGCCGGGGACCGGCTGGTGCATGTCGACATCCGCGCCGACAACCTGCTGATCCGCCCGGACGGTTCGGTGATGGTCGTCGACTGGCCGGGCGCCGCGGTGGGCGTCCCCTGGTTCGACACCCTCTCGCTGCTGCTCAACGTCCGCCTGTACGGCGGGGGGATCTCCGACGATGTGCTGGACTGCTTCTCGCCCGACCCCGGTGACGTGACCGCCGTGGTGGCGGGCCTGGCGGCGTTCTTCACCGACGGGGCCCGGCAGCCCGCGCCGCCGGGGCTGCCGACGCTGCGCCGCTTCCAGCAGGACCAGGCCGACGTCATGCTGCCCTGGCTGCGGGCCCGGCTCGACGCCGGGCTGCGCTAATTTCCAGGCTGGCTTTCTGGTCTAGCTTTCGGGGCGTTCCTCGCGGCGGCGCAGCTCCTCCTCGCGGCGGCGGAGGTCGGCCTCCCACTTGCTGAACATCTCCTCGTCGTCGCGGCGCGAGCGGGCGAGCTCGCGCAGGAACGCGGGGTCGTCGTCGGGCGCGACGGACCGCGGCCGCTCGCGCTCCGGGAAGCCGCTGCCCGGCCGCCAGGTGCCGCCCGCCCGGACGGCCTGCGGGCGCCCGGCGGCGTACCAGGCGATCCACCCGACCGGGGAGAACAGCAGGATGATGAACACCCAGGCGACCTTCGGCAGGTTGCGCACCCGGTCCTCGTCGGAGGACAGGCAGTCGATGAGCGCGACGACCAGCATCACCAGGTCGATCAGGAACAGCAGTCCATAGAGGCGAATCACGCCGGACATCATGGCAGCCCCCGGCGCCGTTGTCTGTCCCGGCCGATGGGATCCTTCAACCTTGTGGAAACCGCTGACCTCGCCGCGATCATCGCCGAGCGCTGCCGCCTGACCGGCTCGTTCGTCCTGCGATCGGGGCGCACCGCGACGCACTACTTCGACAAGTATCAGTTCGAGGCGGACCCGGTCCTGCTCGACGCCGTCGGCGCCGGGCTGGCCCGGCTCGTCCCCGCCGGCACGGAGGTCCTCGCCGGGCTGGAGATGGGCGGGATCGCGGTCGTCGTCGCGCTCGCCCGGCACGCGGGGCTGCCGTGCGCGTTCGTCCGCAAGGCCGCGAAGCCCTACGGCACCGGCCGCCTCGCCGAGGGCGCCGACCTCACCGGACGCCGGGTCCTGCTGGTCGAGGACGTCGTCACCTCGGGTGGCCAGATCGCCCTGTCGGCCGCGGCGCTGCGGTCGGCCGGGGCGATCGTCTCCGACGCCGTGTGTGTCATCGACCGTCAGGAGGGCGGGACCGAGGCGCTGGCGGCCGAGGGGATCACCCTGCACCCGCTGTTCCGTTTTTGATCTGCTTGCTAGATCTTTTGATCTGCTTGCTAGATCCCTGACTCGGCGGCGATGGTGGTGTCCGTACCGTGGCCGGTGTGGACGACTGTGTCGCCCGGGAGGGTGAGAAGGCGGGTCCGGATCGACTCCAGGATCGTCGGCTTGTCCGAAAATGATCGGCCGGTGGCGCCGGGGCCGCCCTGGAAGAGGGTGTCGCCGGTGAAGACGACGCCGAGCTCCGGCGCCGACAGGGAGACGGCACCGGGGCTGTGGCCGGGCGTGTGCAGGACCGTCAGGTCGGTGCCGGCGACCGTGATGACCTGACCGTCGGCCAGGGTCGCGGACGGTTCGAGGTCGGGGTGGCGCATGTGCCACAGCGGCAGATCCTGCGGGTGCAGCAGGATCGGCGCGCCGGTGCGCAGCGCCACCTCCGGTGCGGCGTCGATGTGGTCGTCGTGGCCGTGCGTACAGACGATCGCCAGCAACCGCCGGGAGCCGACGGCGTGCAGGATCGCGGCGGCGTCGTGGGCGGCGTCGATGACGATCGCCTCCTCGTCGTCGCCGACGATCCACACGTTGTTGTCGACGTCGAACGTCTCGCCGTCCAGCGAGAACGTGCCTTCGGTGACGATTCGTTCGATTCGCGCGGCCATACTCGTATCTTTACAGGCCCGGGAACTTCCCGTTGCGGAAGAGGTCGACGAAGATCTGGTGGTCGGCGCGGGCGCGGGCGCCGTACTCGTGCGCGAAGTCGGCGATCGAGGCGACGAACCCTTCCTCGTCACGGTCGATCGCGGCGACGATCGCCTCCTCGGTGGAGAAGTTCACCAGATCGTGGCTGGACTCGTCGTCGGCGACCGAGTGCATCCTGGCCGTCGCCCGGCCGAGGTACTCGACCACGCTCGTCAGGTCCGCCAGCTCGTTGACGTCGCTCCAGTCGAGGTCCGCGGCGTACGGCGACACCTCCGCGACGACCTGCCCGACGCCGCGCAGCTCCGTGTAGCCCGCCCACGAGTCCGCGTGCGCCTGCAGGGCGTGCTGCGACTCGCTCGTGCGGTGGCCCTGGTGCTTGAAGTACGCCTTGACCTTCGGGTCGGTGATCCACCGCGACACCGCCGGCGTCTGGCCCTGCTTCATGTAGATGATGACGTCGTTCTCCAGCGCCTGGGTGTGGCCCTCGAGCAGCACGTTGTAGGACGGCAGGCCGGCCGAGCCGATACCGACGCCCTTGCGCATCACGACGTCCTTGATCGTGTACTTGGGCGACCGCGACCCGTCCCACGACGGCAGCGTGTGCAGGTACGCCGCGAACGCCGCCTCGACCTCCGTGCGGGTGTCGGCGTCCACCGCGTACACCCCGTCGCCCATCGCGAACCGGCGGTCGTAGTCCTCGATCACCGTCTGCTCGTCGAGCAGCGCGACCCGCGTGTTGAGCCGGGCCCGCTGCAGCACGTCGCGCAGCACGCCCTCGGTCGTGTCCAGGGTCAGCGAGCCGATCGCCTCCTCGCCGCCGGCGGCGATCGCGCGCAGCTCCGACACGTACGTGCGGCTGTACTGCTTGACGAGGTCGCTGATCACCGCGTCGGACAGGGCCTTCGCGTAGCCGATGAGCGCGATGCTGGCGGCGAACCGCTTCAGGTCCCAGATGAACGGCCCGACGTACGCCTCGTCGAAGTCGTTGACGTTGAACACGAGGATGCCCTCGGAGTTCAGGTACGTGCCGAAGTTCTCGGCGTGCAGGTCGCCGTGGATCCACACCGATGAGGTCCGCTCGTCGAGGAACGGGTCGGCGACGCCGTTGAGGTCGGCGTAGTAGACACAGGCGCTGCCCCGGTAGAACGCGAACGGCGTCGCCGCCATCTTGCGGAACTTCCGGCGGAACGCGGCGGGGTCCTGGGCCATCAGCTCACCGAACTCGGTGACGAGCACGTCGACCAGCTGATCGGCGCGCTGCTGGGAGTCGTTCATTGATCAACCGTATGCACAGCCGACCTCCGGCGGGCGCGCATTGGCGCAATCACGACAGCCTGTCGCGCTCCGCATCCGGTACGTTCGGCGGTCGGCATACCACCCACCCGTCGTCTACGCTGCCGATCTTGTGACCGCCGTGCCGATGCCCTGTGCGCGCTGCGACCTGCCCGGTTACCCCACCGGCGCCGAACTGCTCTGCGCCACCCACGGCGCCGTCCCAGACGCGGCAGCGGTCGAGTCCCTCGTCACCGCCGGCGGCACCCAACCTCTCCCCGGCGGCGCTCCACGCTCCTCCGGCGACACCCGCCCCGTGGCCGGCGGTGCCCCGCCTTCTCCCTCCGGCTCTTCTTCTCCGGGTTTGGCTGGCGGCGCTTCGGCGTCTTCCTCCAGGTCTTCTCCTTCTCTGGGTTTGGCCGACGGCACTTCGCTGTGGCCTGTCGCTGGCGGCGGATCACTCTGGCCGGTCGTCACTGGTGCATTCATCGCCGCCGGTCTCGCGCACGCCGCCCTGCAGGCCTACTCCATCTGGGCCCTCCGGCGCGCGGACGCGGCGCTCCACGACCCGGCAACCACCCCGCCTCTCGATGACGCCTTCCGGACTGCCGCCGACGCCGTGGCGCTCGCGCGGACCGGCCTCTGGTCGTACCTGGCCTGCTTCCTGCTCTGGCTCCTCCTCACCGGCGCCACCGCCACCCGTCTCGGCCTGGACCGGCGCGCCGCCCTCCGCCACTGGACGATCCTCGTGTGGCGCATCGCCCTCGTGCCGACGCTGACACTCGCGATCCTGAACGACCACCTGTCGCCCACCTGGCCGGCCGCCCACGCGGCGCTCGCCTTCGCCGTCTTCCACCTCCTGACGACGGCCCTCCTGCTCGCCCACACCACCGTCGTCCGCCGGCGCCTCCGGCCGTTCTTCCCGGGCCCTTCATGACTCCTGTCGCTCGCTGGCTGCTGTACGTCGTCGCCGCCTACCTGGGCCTGCTCGGCCTCACCTACGGCATGGGCGTCGCCTCCACCTGGCACCAACCGCCCGCGGTTGCCCTGGACGGCTTCCCCGCCCGGGTCGACGCACCGTGGCCGTGGACACCGACACTCGACTCGGCGCCCGTCACCGCGGTGCCGGTCGCGATCGGCGGCAGCACACCCGGCCTGCACAACATCCTGACCGACACCGAGGGCAGCGTGTCGTTCGTCGACGCCCGCGGCGGCCAGCACATCCTCGACGTGGCCTCCGAGGGCGCCGCAACCCCCGGCGAGTCGCTGCTGCTGTCCCCCGACGGCACCATGGTCGCGTACCCGCACGACGCCCTGGGCTCCTCCCCGGACTCCTCGATCGCGGTGCGCACACTCGGCGACGGCCACATCCGCCGGCTCCCAGTCCCCGCACCGGCCGGCGGACACGCCACGCCGCTGGCCTGGTCGCCGCACCAGGACCGCCTCGCCGTGTACATCGAAGGCTCCTCCATCGGCGTCCTCACGCTCGACACCGGCACGTACCGCACAGTCCTCCCCTTCCCCGCCGGCCTCGCCGCCACGCCCCGGACGCCGATCGCCGCCGCCTTCTCCTCCAACGGCGACCTCGCCGTCCAGCTCGACACCACGGTGTGCGCCAAGCAGGGCTGCTTCTCCCTCCCCGCCGGCCAACGCCTCGCAGGCAAGGGCGCCTACACGCCCGCTGACAACTCCCTCGCCGTCGTCACCGACGCAGGCCGCGACTCCACCATCACCTTCATCTCCGAAACCAACGGATCCCCCCTTCCAGGCACCATCCACCTGTACGGCGTAACCACCCTCCGCCTCATCGGCTGGTGGGCCGACCGCGCCCTGGTCGTCGCCTTCCGCCCCGAGCCCGTGACCGACCTCGGCCCCCTCGATGACGAACGCGACTACCCCCCGACCGCCTACGCCCTGGTCCAACGCCTGTCGATCCTCGCCATCGCCCCCTCTCTGACGACGCCCCCACCGCCCTCGCCGCAGTCCCAGCCTTCGCCGCAGCCTTCGTCACCCGCCCAGGTCACGTCCCCGCCGCCCCCTCCAGCCCAAGCCTCGCCTTCGCCGCAGGTCTCACCTCTGGCCGCATCGCAGTTCTCGGCTCAGGTCGCGGCTTCGGCCTCGCCGCAGGTCTTACCTCCGGCTGCCCCGCAGCTCTCGGCCCAGGCTTCGGTCTCGTCGCAGGTCTTACCTCCGGCTGCTCCGCAGCTCTCGGCGCAGTCTTCGGTCTCGTCGCAGGTCTTACCTCCGGCTGCTCCGCAGCTCTCGGCCCAGGCTTCGGTCTCGTCGCAGGTCTCACCTCCGGCTGCCCCGCAGCTCTCGGCCCAGTCTTCGGCCTCGCCGCAGGTCTTACCTCCGGCTGCTCCGCAGCTCTCGGCGCAGTCTTCGGTCTCGTCGCAGGTCTTACCTCCGGCTGCCCCGCAGCTCTCGGCCCAGTCTTCGGCCTCGCCGCAAACGCCGCCCCAGGCGCAAGTCGCACCCCCGTCCTCGTCGCAGTCCCAGGCCCCCTCACACCCCGCGGCCCAGGTCCCGGCTTCGGCGTCGTCGCAGGTCTCACCTCCGACCCCGTCAGAGTTCTCGGTCCAGGCTTCGACTTCGGCGTCGCCGCAGTCCTCGGCACGGGCCGCCGTCCCGACGCAGGCTCAAGAGCTGATGGTCCTGCCTGATCAGATCCTGTCGATCGACATCGCCGATCGTGCCCTCCTCGCCGGACACACCAGCCCCGGCCGCCCGGCACCCGCCTGGCCGGCCCGTCCCGGTGTGCTCACCGCACTGGTCGGTCTTCCCGCCGCCCCGGTCGCGTTCATCGTCTTCCTCGTCGGCGCGATCAGGCGCGAGCTGGCTGCTGCATCCACCACTCGGTGAACTCCCGGCACTGCCCCACGGTGTCGAGCCGGATCAGCCACAGGTTGCTGAACACCCGCTTCGGATACACGGTCACGCCCTGCACAACGCTTAACTCAGACCCGACCGTCACCGGATGCCACGTGAACGTGGTCTCGCCCGGCCGGTCCCGACGAGCCAGCCACTGCTTCACGATCGTCCCCCGCCCCCGCCATGGCTCCTCGAACGGCGCCGGGTAGTACGCGGCATCCTCGGCGAACAGGCCGCCGATCTCGGTGGGATCGTTGCTGTTCCAGGCCCTGATGTAGCCCGAAACCCAGTCGGTCACAGCCTCCAGATCCGTCATGCCATCTTCCTACTCCTTCCCCACGCGGCGTGCTCCGCTCATCACCGGGAATCGACGATGAGTAGCGACTTGATACCTCTTCGTAGATGCTGGCGCTCGCGGCTGGACGTCGGTCGGTGCGCCCACGACGATGGGTTCAAGCCGCTTTCGGGCGGCGCAAGCCACCGGGACGGGGGTCGGGTGTGCGCCATCAACAGCTCAGTTTCGCCTTTCCACGAACCACTTCGAGTGCCGACCGGTCACCGGCGGCCTCGGTGGCCGTCGAGCCCACCGAGGGGCACACCCGGCCTGCTGCGACTCTCGCTGCCGCTGGGCCGCAGTGGGCGCAAGACGGGCGGGTCCGGGCCCGGGCGGAGTTCGCGGAGGCCCGCCGTCACGGCCTGGCTGCCCGGCATGCGACCAAGCTCACCCGACTCCGCAATGCCAGGCTGATCGCCGAGCTGGACCAGGCCGCCGCCCACACGCCCGAGGCAAGCAAGGCCACTGTCCACACGCCCGAGGCAGGCAAGTCCGCTGTCCATGCACCCGAGGTGGACGAGTCCACTGTGCTGGCGTCCGAGGTGACGGTTGTGTCGGAGCCGCGACCCGCGTCCGCCCCTGATGGGTGCCAGGTCGAGAGGGAGCTACAGGGTGGTGCGGTCGAGAAGGAGTGTTTCGAAGGGCGGCCTGCGTCGGGCGGGCCGGGCGCTGGCAGCGGGAAGGGCAATGGCCGATCGCCGCGTCGGCTTGGCAGGGTAGGGGACCGAGGGTCTGCGGTTGGGTTCGGTGTGGGGTGGGGCAGCGGTCTGCGAGTCGGGTCGCGGCGGTGGTGGGTCGTGGCGCCATTCAAGGTCGGCAGGGGCGCTGTGAAGGGCGAGGTCCGCCAGGGGCGCTATGTCGGGCGAGGTCCGCCAGGGGCGCTATGTCGGGCGAGGTCCCGCCAGGGTGTTGTGTCGGGCGAGGTCCGCCGGGCCGTTGTGCCGGGATCGTGCGGTGATGTCGCGGTGAGCCGTCTGCGGGTGTCCGCGGTGCGGGTGCGCTGTAGGTGGCGGCGGGAGTCCGGCCGCGTACGCTCTGGTCGTGGCCAGATTCCTCGACGTGCATCCCGACAATCCGCAGCCGCGGCTGCTGCAGCAGGTTGTCACGGTGTTGCGGGATGACGGGTTGATCGCGTACCCGACGGATTCCTGCTTTGCGCTGGGGTGCCAGCTGGGCAGCCGGCCGGGGCTGGAGCGGATCCGGGACATCCGGAAGCTGGATGACCGGCACCACTTCACGCTGATGTGCCGGGACTTCGCGCAGCTGGGGCAGTTCGTGCAGATCAGCAACTCGGTGTTCCGGCTGGTGAAGGGGGTGACGCCGGGCAGTTACACGTTCATCCTGCCGGCGAGCCCCGAGGTGCCGCGGCGGTTGCTGCACCCCAAGAAGCGGACTGTGGGGGTGCGCATCCCGGAGCACACGGTCACGCAGGCGCTGCTGGCGGAGCTCGGCGAGCCGCTGCTGTCCAGCACGCTGCTGCTGCCGGACCAGGACGAGCCGATGACCCAGGGATGGGAGATCAAGGAGCTGCTCGACCACCAAGTCGATGCGGTCATCGACGGCGAGTGCGGCGTCGAGCCGACGACCGTCGTGGACCTGTCCGGCGACGAGCCCGAGATCCTGCGGGTCGGCGCCGGCGATCCAGGCCGCTTCGAGTAGGTCGCGGCGGGCGAGGGCGTCGAGTCGGGGATTCTGCGGGTCGGCGCCGGCGATCCAGGCCGCTTCGAGTAGGTTGCGGCGGGCGAGGGCGTCGAGTCGGGGATTCTGCGGGTCGGCGCCGGCGATCCAGGCCGCTTCGAGTAGGTCGCGGCGGGCGAGGGCGTCGAGTCGGGGATTCTGCGGATCGGCGCTGGCGATCCAGGCCGTCGCGGGTGGGTCGCGGGCGGGTGGGTCGCGGCGGTGGGCAGCCGACTGGAGGCCGCCGGGCGATTGTCCGGCGGGCGGGTGCTGCGGGCCTGGAGTGAGGGCCCTGCGGGTAAGGGTTACAGGCTCGGCATGGTGCCGCGGGGTGGGGTCTGGGAGTAGTGCTGCGGAGTGGGGATTGCGGCCCTGGCACAAGTCCTGCGGCCCTGGCGTGGGGTCCTGCGGACGTGGCGTGTGCTCGGACGTGGCGTGGGTGCGGCTGGGAGGGTTTGGGCCTGGTGGGTGTTCTGCAGGTGGGGTGCTGCGAGTGTGGCATGGGTGCCGCGGGTGGGCGCTGGGGCGGTGGCGTGGAGTGCCGCGGGTGGAGACGCTGGGGGCGTGGCGTGGAGTGCCGCAGGATTGACGGGTCGATCACGCTGCTCGGCGACCTCGCGTAGGGCACGGCGCCCGAGTGGTGGTTGTGGGTCTGGCATGGGCGATGTGGGAGGAGGGGCTGCGGACCTGGCTTGTGGGTGCTGTGGGTAAGAGGTTGTGGGCCTGGCGGTGGGGTCGGTCGGTGGGAGAGGTTGCGGGGCTGGCGGTGGGGGTGGTCGGTGGGAGGTTGTGGACTGGTGGGTGCTGTGGGGGTGAGGGGCTGCTGGTTGCGGGGAGCGGTGTTCCAAGGATGGGAGGGGTGTGCGGTGTTGCATCACGTTGAGGTTTGGGTGCCGGATCTGGGGCGGGCGGTGCGGAGTTGGGGGTGGTTGCTGGAAGAGCTTGGGTGGGAGGTGTACCAGGAGTGGGCGGTCGGGCGGAGTTGGCGGTTCGAGCGGACGTACATCGTCTTCGAGCAGTCGCCGGGGTTGACGGGGGAAAAGCATGAGCGGTGCCGGCCTGGGGTGAACCATCTGGCGTTGTGGGTGGACGGGCGGGAGCGGGTGGAGGCGATCGTCGCCGAAGCGGGGGCGCACGGGTGGGTGTTGATGTTTCCCGAGCGGCATCCGTACGCGGGTGGGGCTGGACACTACGCGGCGTATCTCGAGGATGCGGACGGGTTTGAGGTGGAGCTCGTCAGCGGTCGGTGAACTGTCGGGGACCCGACAGTTGCGGGTGGTGGAAAGCGCTGCACGAAAAGAAGAACGACGCTAGCGGTATTGGTCGGAAAATGGCTGACCATTTTTGGTTTATCGCCCGTTCGGCCAGGTGCGGCGGCATACTTGAACCGTTCGCAAGGATGGCGGAGTTGCTGGACCCGCTTGCGATCAATCCCCTTTCTGAACGTCGCCGCCGCCGAATGTAGTCGGGCGGCGGTTCAACTGTGTCAATCGGCGCCGAATGCGTGATTGGAAGCAAACAAATGACCCTGCTGGAATCCATCGGATCGAATGCGCAAGGCAATGACGAGCAGGAGCAGCGCAGGCTGAGCCTGAGCACCGGTGCGGCGCGGAACCTCGCGACGACCACCAAGTCGGTGCCGCAGATGCAGGAGATCACCTCGCGGTGGCTGCTGAAGATGCTGCCCTGGGTGCAGGCGGGCGGCGGCGCGTACCGGGTCAACCGCCGGCTCAGCTACGCGGTCGGCGACGGGCGGGTCACGTTCGTGTCCACCGGCTCGCAGGTGCAGGTCATCCCGCAGGAGCTGGGCGAGCTGCCGGCGCTGCGCGGGTTCGAGGACGTCAACGCGCTGCGGAGCCTCGCGGACCGGTTCGTGCAGCAGGAGTTCGCGCCCGGGGACGTGATCGTCACCAAGGGGCAGCCGGCGGACCGGGTGTTCCTCATCGCGCACGGGAAGATCAACAAGATCGGCGCGGGGGAGTACGGCGACGAGACCGTCCTCGGGGTCATGGCCGACGGCGACTACTTCGGCGCCGAGGTCCTCACCGGCGGCGCGACGAACTGGGAGTTCACCGCCAAGGCGCTGACCAGCTGCACCGTGCTCGCGCTGTCGTGGCAGGCGATGCAGCAGCTCAACGGGCAGGCCGACGCGCTGCGCGAGCACATCCGCCGGATGCGGGACCAGCCGCAGAAGCCGCAGAACAAGCACGGCGAGGCCGCCATCGAGATGGCCTCGGGGCATGACGGCGAGCCGGTCCTGCCCGGCACGTACGTCGACTACGAGGCGTCGCCGCGGGAGTACGAGCTCAGCGTCGCGCAGACCGTCCTGCGCGTGCACACCCGTGTCGCGGACCTCTACAACAAGCCGATGGACCAGGTCGAGCAGCAGCTGCGGCTGACGATCGAGGCGCTGCGCGAGCGGCAGGAGCACGAGCTGGTCAACAACCGCGACTTCGGCCTGCTCCACAACGCGGCGTACGACCAGCGCATCTACACCCGTACCGGCCCGCCGACCCCGGACGACATGGACGAGCTGCTGTCGCTGGTGTGGAAGGAGCCGACGTTCTTCCTCGCCCACCCGCGCGCGATCGCCGCGTTCGGCCGTGAGTGCAGCCGCCGCGGCGTCTACCCCGGCAACATCGACTTCGGCGGGCACCAGGTCCCGGCGTGGCGCGGCGTGCCGATCTTCCCGAGCAATAAGATCGAGGTCAGCGACACCCGCACCACGTCCATCATGTTGATGCGCGTCGGCGAGCAGCAGCAGGGTGTCATCGGCCTGCACCAGACCGGCATTCCCGACGAGTACGAGCCCGGCCTTTCGGTGCGTTTCATGGGCATCAGCGAGCAGGCCATCATTTCGTATCTGGTGAGCGCCTACTATTCCGCCGCGGTGTTGGTGCCGGACGCCCTCGGCATTCTCGAGAATGTGGAAATCGGGCGGGAGAACTGACGTCGTGCAAACCGAGGAAGAGGTTCGGCGCAGCCTCGGTACCCGCGCCGCACGTACCATTGCGACCACCACCAAATCCGTCCCGCAGATGCAGGGCGTCTCGCCCCGCTGGCTGCTGCGGATGCTCCCGTGGGTCGAGGCCGAGGGCGGCACGTACCGCGTCAACCGCAGGCTCACCTACACCGTCGGCGACGGCCGGGTCACGTTCACCAACCAGGGCGCCGACGTGAAGGTGATCCCGCAGGAGCTGCGGGAGCTGCCGGCGCTGCGCGAGTTCCCGGACGACTCGGTCCTGCACCAGATGGCCGAGCGGTTCGAGCAGCTGGAGCTCGGCCCCGACGAGACGGTCGTGACCGCCGGGCAGCCCGCCGACCGGGTGTACCTGCTGGTCAGGGGCAAGGTCCGGCAGCTCGGCGTCGGCGAGTACGGCGACGAGACCCTCCTCGGCGTGCTCACCGACGGCGACTTCTTCGGCGACGGCGTCTTCGAGGGCACGCACCACAGCTGGGGCTTCACGATCCGCACCAGCACCCCGACGACGCTGCTCGCGCTGCGCCGGCAGGAGATCGACCGGTTCAGCGACACGATCGGCGCGCACATCACGAAATATCAGCAAAAAGCAGGCAAAAAGCAGAACAAGCACGGCGAAGCGGCGATCGACCTGGCGGCCGGGCACGAGGGCGAGCCGGTCCTGCCGGGCACCTTCGTCGACTACGAAACCACGCCGCGCGAGTACGAGCTCAGTGTCGCCCAGACGATCCTGCGCCTCCATACGCGCGTCGCGGACCTCTACAACCAGCCGATGAACCAGTTCGAGCAGCAGCTGCGGCTGACGATCGAGGCGCTGCGCGAGCGGCAGGAGCACGAGCTGATCAACAACCGCGACTTCGGGCTGCTCCACAACGCCGACCTGAAGCAGCGCATCGCCACCCGCACCGGCCCGCCGACCCCCGACGACCTCGACGAGCTGCTCTCCAGGCGGCGCAAGTCGCGGCTGCTGCTCGCCCACCCGAAGGCGATCGCCGCGTTCGGCCGGCAGTGCAACAGCCGCGGCCTGTACCCGCCGACGATCGCCCTCGAGAACCGTCAGGTCCAGTCGTGGCGCGGAGTACCGCTGCTGCCGTGCGACAAGATCCCGATCAGCGACCGGGGGACCAGCTCGATCCTGGTCCTGCGGACCGGCGCCGACGACCAGGGCGTGATCGGGCTGCGCCGCACGGGCATCCCCGACGAGGTCGAGCCGGGGCTCAACGTGCGGTTCATGGGCATCGACGAGCACGCGGTCAGCTCGTACCTCGTCAGCACGTACTACTCCGCAGCCGTGCTCGTCCCGGACGCGCTCGGCATCCTCGAACACGTCGAGATCGGAGGCTGACCGGATGGTCGCCGCCCACGTCGTCGGTCCCAGCGCCATCCAGCCCAGATCCGCGGGCGTGGTCCTCGCGCAGAGCCGGGACGCCGTCATGCCGGCGTTGCGCGCCGCCGTCGACACGTTGCCGGCGACGATGCGGCACGTCGCGGGGTACCACTTCGGCTGGTGGGACGAGCACGGCCGGCCCGTCGACGCGGACCCCGGCAAGGCGCTGCGGCCCGCGCTGGTGCTGCTCGGCGCGGCCGCCGTCGGCGGCGCCGGGCAGGCCGTGACGGGCGCCGTCGCCGTCGAGCTGGTGCACAACTTCTCGCTCCTGCACGACGACGTCATGGACGGCGACGCCACCCGCCGGCACCGGCCGACGGCGTGGAGCGTGTTCGGCACCAGCGCCGCGATCCTTGCCGGCGACGCGCTGCTCACCCTCGCGATGGACACGCTGCTCGCGAGCGGGCACCCGGCCGCGACCAGGGCCACCGGCATGCTCGGCGCCGCGGTACAGCGGCTCATCGACGGCCAGAGCGCGGACCTCGACTTCGAGCGCCGCGCGGACGTCGACGTCGAGGCGTGCCTGGCCATGGCGCAGGCGAAGACCGGGGCGCTGCTGGGCTCGGCGTGCGCGATCGGCGCCCTGCTCGGCGGCGGCCGGCCCGCGCAGGTGCTGCGGCTGGCGCAGTTCGGCGAGGACCTTGGCCTGGCGTTCCAGTTCGCCGACGACCTGCTCGGCATCTGGGGCGACCCGGCGACGACCGGGAAGCCGGTCCACTCGGACCTCCGCAGCCGTAAGAAGTCCCTGCCGGTGGTCGCTGCCCTGACCTCCGGCACCCCGGCCGGCCTGGAGCTCGCGGCGTTCTACACGGGCGCCGGCGCGCTGCCGGAGCCCCGGGTCGGCCGGGCCGCGACCCTCGTGGAGGCGGCCGGGGCGCGGATGTGGAGCCAGGCGCAGGCCGACCAGCTCCTCGTCCGTGCCCTCGACGCCCTCGCCGCCGCCGAGGCCGACCCGCTCGTCGAGGCGGAGCTGTGCGAGCTCGCCCGGTTCGCGACGCGGCGGGACCGGTGACGGTGGCGACGATGCGACGGACGGTCCTGCTGGCCGCCCCGAGGTCCTTCTGCGCGGGCGTCGAGCGGGCGATCGAGGTTGTGGAGCGGGTCCTCGACGCTGCCGATCGTCCGGTGTACGTGCGGAAGCAGATCGTCCACAACCGTCACGTCGTGGCCGATCTGGAAGCCCGGGGCGCCGTCTTCGTCGAGGAGCTCGACGAGGTGCCGGACGGGGCGACCGTCGTGTTCTCCGCGCACGGCGTCGCCCCGCAGGTCAGGGCCGAGGCCGAGGCCAGGTCGCTGCGCGTGGTCGACGCGACCTGCCCGCTCGTCACCAAGGTCCACGCCGAGGCCCGCCGGTTCGCCGCCCGGGGCGACACGGTCGTGCTCGTCGGGCACGCCGGCCACGAGGAGGTCGACGGGACGCTGGGCGAGGCCCCCGAGCGGACGGTCCTCGTCGAGTCCGCCGGCGACGTCGCGCGGCTGCGGGTCGAGGATCCGTCGCGGGTGTCGTACCTGACGCAGACCACGCTCGCCGCGGACGAGGTCGGCGAGGTGGTCGACGCGCTGCGGGCACGGTTCCCGGCCTTGCGGGGGCCCGGATCCGACGACATCTGCTACGCCACGACCAACCGGCAGGAGGCGGTGGCGGCGGTCGCCCGCGACGCCGACCTGGTCCTGGTCGTCGGCTCCGCGAACTCGTCCAACTCGCTGCGACTGGTCGAGCTGGCCCGCCGCCTCGGCACACCCGCCCACCTCATCGACGACGCGTCGGAGATCGACCCGGCGTGGCTGGCCGGAGCCCGTGTCATCGGCCTGTCCGCGGGCGCCTCGGCCCCGCCGCACCTGGTCGACGAGGTCATCGCCGCCCTGCGCGCCTTCGGCCCGCTGACCGTCGAGGAGCGCCGCGTCGCCGTGGAGCGGCTGCAGTTCTCCCTCCCGTCGACGGTCCGCTCATGAACCGGCGGACAGCGGCCCGCACCGCCGCGGGCGAGGACCCGCGGCGGTGGACGGCGGCCGAGGGGCGGGGTCAGCGGCGGCGGCGGAACAGGCGGGTCATCGCCACGGCGGCGATCATGAACCCGGCGGCGACGGGGATGAACCGCTTGCCGACCGGTGACGACGCCGAGGCCGGGACGGCGACGGGCTCGGCGGGGCGCACGTTGGACCGGTGGGCCGGCGTGGAGGGCGGCGGGGGCACGGAGGAGGGCGGGGCGGGGGTTGCCTTGCGCACCTGGGGCCGCGGCGGCGCCATCGTCACCATCGGGGCCGGCACCTCCGCTGCCGCGGGAGAAGGCGAGGGCACCGGCCGGCGCGTCGGCGTGGGCGACGGCACCACCGGATCAGGCTCGCCGGCGACGGCCGGGGGAGGCTGGACCGGGCACGCCGTGGCGTCCGACGACGCGACCGAGCCGAGGTCCGCGAGCTTCACCGCCCGCGACGGGTCCGACAGCGGGATCCGGAACAGGGCGCTGCCACCCGGCGCGTGCCCCGTCCCCGGACCCGCGCCCGGGCCGGACGCCTGGTTGAACAGCGCGGTCAGCGTGCCGTCCGGGTGCACGGCCACGCCGCCGTACGCGGACCGGCCCGGCAGCACCGCCGGCAGCGGCGTGAACGACACCCGCGAGCCCACCCGCACGAGCTGCGCCCGGCCGCCGCGGGCCGCGACCGTGAGCAGGTCACCGCTGGACGGCTCGACCGCCCAGCCACCGGCGTACGGCAACGACGGCAGCGGACGCGACGGCAGCAGCCGGGGCGCGCCCGGCGAGAGCTGCACGGGCCGCACCGAGGACGCCGTCCCGACCAGCAGCCGGACGACACCGCCCGCGGCGACGACCGTGCCGCCGTACGCGTCGGCGAGCGGGTATCCGGACGCGCGCCGGGTGCCGGGGACCGCGCCCAGGTCGGTGACGCGGCCGTCGCCGCCGATGCGCACCACGTGCGGACCGGCGCGCAGCTTCCGCCCGGCGCGGGCCGTGGCGAGGGCGAAGAGCGTGCCGTCGCCGGCGCAGCCGATGGCGTTGACCGCGTACCCGAGCGGCGTGCGGGCCACGGTGCCGCCGGCGGTGACCCGGTGCAGCGCCGAACCGGCGTCGCCGGGCCCCCGCGACACCCACACGAGCCCCTCGGGCAGCGCAGTCGCGGGCGCACCGGAGAACAACGACGTGGCCGGCATCGCATTCGCGATCATCGGTGTCCTGTACGCCATCCTCATGACGTTCGTGATCGTGAGCGTCTGGGAGGCGGGCGACGGCGCGCAGGACAGCAGCCGCGCCGAGGCCCGCGCCGTCGTCGACCTCAACCACTACGCCGACACGCTGCCCGCCGCCGAAGGCGCCGCGATGCGGGAGCTGACCGGGGAGTACATCCACATCGTCGAGCAGCAGGAGTGGCCGGCGATGGCGGGCGGGCAGCCGGTCGGCAGGGCGGGCAGCGCCGTGATCTCCAAGCTCTGGAAGTGCGTCGACGCGCCGCTGCCCGACGGTGCCGACGCCGCCGCGAACCGGCAGTCCGAGGCCCGCGCCGACCTGCGCGCCCTCACCCTCAACCGGGACGCCCGCCTCGCCGCCGCCGACGCGGGCCTGCCGAGCGTCACCGTCGACGTTTTCACCGATGTCGTCGACGACGGCACAGCACGATAGGACAACAGTGAGCCCGTTTACGCTTCCCGACTTCTACCAGCCGTACCCGGCCCGCCTGAACCCGAACCTGGAGGGCGCCCGCACGCACACCAAGGCGTGGGCGCGCGAGATGGGCATGGTGGAGGGCTCCGGCATCTGGGACGAGCGCGACCTGGACGACCACGACTACGCGCTGCTGTGCGCCTACACGCACCCGGAGGCGTCCGCGGCCGCGCTCGACCTGGTCACCGACTGGTACGTGTGGGTGTTCTTCTTCGACGACCACTTCCTCGACGTCTTCAAGCGCACCCAGGACATGCGCGGGGCGGAGGCCTACCTGGAGCGGCTGCGGCTGTTCATGCCGCTGCACGGCGCCGTCGTCGACGAGCCCACGAACCCGGTCGAGAAGGGGCTGAAGGAGCTGTGGGAGCGCACCGTGCCGGCGAGGTCCGCCGACTGGCGGGAGCGCTTCGTGCACAGCACCCGCAACCTGCTCGACGAGTCGCTGTGGGAGCTGGCGAACATCAACGCCGGCCGGGTCTCCAACCCCATCGAGTACATCGAGATGCGGCGCAAGGTCGGTGGCGCGCCCTGGTCGGCGAACCTCGTCGAGTTCGCCGCGGGCGCGGAGATCCCGGCGCGCGTCGCGCACAGCCGGCCGCTGCGGGTCCTCAAGGACACCTTCGCCGACGGGGTGCACCTGCGCAACGACCTCTTCTCGTACGAGCGCGAAACGCAGCAGGAGGGTGAGCTGGCCAACTGCGTGCTGGTCCTGGAGCGCTTCCTCGGCTACGCGCCGCAGGAGGCCGCCGACGCCGTGAACAGCATCCTGACGTCGCGCCTGCAGCAGTTCGAGCACACGGTTGTGACCGAGCTGGAGCCGCTCTTCGCCGAGCATGCCCTGGACCCGGTCGAGCGGCTGCGGGTCCTCAAGTACGCCCAGGGGCTGCAGGACTGGCAGGCGGGCGGGCACGAGTGGCACCTGCGCTCCAGCCGGTACATGAACGCCGACGTCCGGCCGACGGGGCAGTTCACGCTGGGCGGGCCGATGGGGATCGGCACGTCCGCGGCGCGGCTGGGCCTGACCGTGCGGGCCCGTCAGCACGACGTCCGCCCGGCCCGCACCACCGGCCCGCTGCCGGTGCCCGAGCTGTACATGCCGTACACCTCGCGGCAGAACGGGCACCTGGAGGCGGCGCGCCGCAGCGTCATCGAGTGGTCCCGCGCGATGGGCTTCTTCGAGCCCGTGCCGCGGCCGGGTCCGTCGCCGTCGGTGTGGACGGAGCGGAAGCTGGCCGGCTACGACTTCGCGGTCTGCGCCGGCGCGCTCAACCCCGACGGCACCGCGGCGGAGCTGGAGCTGGGCACCCAGTGGCTCAGCTGGGGCACCTACGGCGACGACTGGTTCCCGCAGGTCTACGGCCCCACCGGCGACCTGACCGGGGCCCGCGCGATGGTGGCCCGACTGAAGTCCCTCATGCCTCTGGATCTGGTTTCCGCGTCGGTACCGGTGAGCCCGCTCGAACGGGGCCTCGCCGACCTGTGGCCCCGGACTGCCGGCCCCATGGGCGCCGCGCACCGGGAGGAGTTCCGCGCGGCCGTGGACGTCATGCTGGACAGCTGGGTGTGGGAGCTGCAGAACCAGCACGAGCGGCGCATCCCCGACCCCGTCGACTACATCGAGATGCGCCGGCGCACGTTCGGCTCCGACCTGACGATGAGCCTGGCCCGCTTCCGCCAGGGCCGCCAGGTCCCGCCGGACGTCTACGGCACCCGCCCGATCCAGAACCTCGAGGCCGCCGCCAGCGACTACGCCTGCTTCGTCAACGACCTGTTCTCCTACCAGAAGGAGATCGAGTTCGAGGGCGAGCTGCACAACATGGTCCTCGTCGTCGAGAACTTCCTCGACATCTCCCGCGACCAGGCCGCGCTCGTCGTCCGCGACCTGATGACGGCCCGCATGCAGCAGTTCGAGCGGATCGTCGCGGTGGAGCTGCCCGCCCTCTACGAGCACCTCCGCCTCCCGGAGGCCGCCCGCGCCGGCATCGACACCTACGTCGTCCAGCTGCAGAACTGGATGTCCGGCATCATCGCCTGGCACGAGGCCACCGACCGCTATCCCGAGTCCGCCCTCCTGCGCACCGAGGACCCGGCCCCGGCACTGGCGACCACCATCCGCATCCCCACCGCCCCGAAGGGCTTCTCCTTCCAGCGCCCCGTTGCGACCACCGGAGGATCGGCCTAGGTTCGTGCTGAGCGGCGGCAGGGTCGGATCCGATCCGGCCCTGCCACCAGGAGAGCTTCGATCTCAGCTGCCGAGGCCGTCCAAACCGTCAGCAGCGAGCCGGAGCCCGATCGCGAGAGCGCCGCCGACCAGGGCGGCGCTCTCGTGCGCTGTCATCGCGGCGGTGAGACCGACGCCGTCGAGAATCAGCGATCCCTGCCGGGCGATCAAGGTGATCCCCCGCAGTGTCCGGACCCGCCGGAGCGGGATCTGCTCAGGCATGAGGTGGGTTCACTTCCTTTCAATTGCGCAATTGGTGGCGCGCCGGGGGTCCGTCGCGCCAATTCATGGGCGGAGCGCAGTGAACGGTGCGCGAACGCACCGCCACACGGTCGATGCAAACACGCTGAGCGACGATTGAAAACGTCGCGGCGCATCATTACGTCCGGTGCGAGATCAACAGGCGACCGGACAACGTGCGGTCGTCGCACCAGTCAACTTGTCCGGTCTTGCCGCAGGTTGCAGCGGCTTTGGCGGGCGACGGGCTGAGCTGCTCAAACGGCCGGACGGTCAACCCGACGGTCAAAAGAAGGACAACGGATTCGCGTGTCGCTGCACGTGGTGGTAACAATCTGTCGATGCTTTCCCGGTGCGCCAGTGGCGGCGTGCAGGCTCGATGGCACAGCGTCGGAGGGACCCAGCATGGCCGACCGGGAAGACGTCGGAGTCGACGGTGATCCATTGCCGGCGGTCGACAGGCGGCGCACGCATTACCTGTCGCCCAAGGAGCAGTTCGAGAAGGACCGGGACCCCCGGGTCGTCGAGCTCGCCGGCTACGTCCGTGACCTGCTGATCAAGGGTTACGGCGAGCAGGACACCTTCAGCAGGTTCGCGCAGACGGTCTGCCGGTTGGAGAAGCTGGACCCCGGCAAGGAGCGGCGCAGGATCAGCCGGCGGGTGTCGGAGCAACTGCTGAAGGGCGGCCCGACCTGGGAGACCTGCCAGCGGGTGGAGCGGGCGCTGCGGGCGGACCTCGACGACCCCGGGCAGGTGCACCAGGACCTGGTCCGGTTGTACACGGCCGTGCACGGGGCCGCCCCGGACGGCGAGGAGCCCGCACCGGTCGCGGAAGCCGACGTCGCCGACGCGGTGCCGCTGGTGTCGGAGGTCCCGCTGGTCTCCGAGGTGGTGAAGCTCGCCGGGCGGGTCGAGCACGCGCAGTCGACCCTCACCCAGATCACCGTCGAGCGGGACCAGGCGCTCGCCGAGAACGTCCTGCTCAGAGCGCAGGTCGCGGAGCTCACCGCGCAGATCGGCGCGCTGACCGAGCGGCTCAGGCTGTGGCGCTCCGAAGGCACCCGGCGGCAGTGGACCGCGGCGGGGTCGGCGCCGGCCCCCGCCGGGTGGGAGGCGGCCGGGCAGCGGGCCGCGCAGGCGCCGACCGTGCCGCGGCCGCGGCGGATGGCGACCGGGTTCGTCGAGGACGGCGACGACGAGGAGTTCTGGACGGTCCACGACTATCTCTCGGACGGGTCGCCGGCGTACCGGGACCTGCGGCTGCTGGACACCGGTCCGGGCGAGCTGCCCGACCCGCCGGAGCAGGTCGCCGACGAGGAGTTCTGGCGGGTGCTCGGCCTCGCCCCGCTGCGCGATCTGAACCGGTCCGGTGCGGCGGCGCCCGGCCGGGCGGGTGCGCTGCGGCAGTGGGTCGAGCCGGTGCCGGCCTGGTTCCGGGTCTCCGTGATGGTCGGGGTGGTCGCCGTGCTGGCCCTCGTCGCGCTCGGGCCGCTCATCCCGGAGGACGCGACCGACGACGTCGACGCGGACCGGGCGCTGTGCCTGCTGATGCAGCTGACCGACCCCGCCACCACCCGCTGCTCCGGGTGACCGGGCGGACCGGGGCGGCGGGGGTGAAACCCGGGTGACACGTCCGGGACACTGGGGGGCATGACACCGGAGAATGTGCTGCTGGCGGGGATCGTGGGCTCGACCGCGTACGGGCTGGCGGGGCCGGGGTCCGATGTGGACCGGCTCGGGGTGTTCGCGGCGCCGACGGTGGCGTTTCACGGGCTGCACCAGCCGGTCGAGTCGGTGGTGTCGACGCACCCTGACGTGACGCTGCACGAGGCCCGCAAGTACTGCGGCCTGGCGCTCGGCGGCAACCCGACGGTGTCGGAGCTCATGTGGCTGCCGCAGGAGCTGTACGAGACGCGCACGCCGCTCGGGGACGAGCTCATCGCGATCCGGTCGTCGTTCCTGTCGTCGAAGCGGATCCGGGACGCGTACCTCGGCTACGCGACGCAGCAGTTCCGGAAGCTGGAGTCGCGCGGCGACGGGTCGTTCTCGTCCGAGACGCGGCACCGGACCGCGAAGCACGCCCGGCACCTGCTGCGGCTGTGCTGGCAGGGGTACACCGCGTACACGACCGGCGTGATCCACATCCGGCTGGAGGAGCCGCAGCGGTTCCTCGACTTCGGGGAGCGGGTCGCGGGCGGTGACGTGGACGCCGCGCGCACGATGCTCGCCGACTACGAGGCGAAGTTCGACGCGACGCCCGGCGTGCTGCCGGCGTCGCCGGACGAGCGGGTCGCCGAGGACTGGCTGCTGCGCGTCCGGGCCGCGTTCCTGCCTCAGAGGTCGTGAGCGCGGAGCAGGGCGCGCAGGCCGAGCGCCGTCCGTAACGCGTCGCCCTCCGGGGTGTCGGCGATGTCGTCGACGACGCACGCGGTACCGACGAAATCCGCACCGACCTCGAGCACCATGTCCCGGGTCGCCTCGGCCTGCGTGCCGCTCTCCACCCAGTCGTCCACGCAGAGCACCCGGTCGCCCGGCCGGACCAGGCCGCGGCGGAAGCTCATGACACCGCCGCCGCCATGGTACGAACCGGGCAGCGCTCGGCGCACGAAGCCCGGATCGGGGCCGGACGCCGCCCGGTCGTTCTTGCGCACCTCGACGAGCCCGACGCCGAGGTGCGCCGCGACGAGCGCGCCGAGCAGGCTGCCGCGCGAGACGGGCCCGGCGACGAGCGTCGGCGACCCGGGCACGAGCCCCGCGACGGCGGCGGGCAGATCCCGCAGCACCACCGGGTCCCGCCACCACTCCGTCACGTCCGCCCAGGCCACATCCGAGTACGGCGCACGCCGCCAGTGGAAGCCGACCTGCAGCCGGCCCACGAGATCAACCACGCGGCTACCGTACGGCAGCGACCGCCGCGTCAGGTCCGCCGCGCCACAGCGTGCCCGACTCGGTGAAACCGGCGTCGCGCAGGGCCTCGAGGTGCCAGCTGACCGGCGGCAGGAACTCCGCGCTCGCGCCCTTGGGGTGGACGACGGCCCGGTCCGCCGCCAGCGGGCCGAGCACCGGGTCGGCGGCGGCGAGGTCCCACCACGCGGACCAGGTCGGCGCGGCGCCGGCGGCGTACCTGGCGTCCCGCCGCGCGTCGGCGGAGGCGACCAGCTGCTTGGTGAGGCCGGGCAGCTGCGGGTCCGGCATGTGGTCGGCGTTGACGAGCAGGCCGCCCGGGCGCAGGACGGTCCGGATCTCGCCGTACAGCACGCGCAGCCGCTCGGCCGGCAGCCAGTGCAGGGCCGTCGCGGCGAGCACGGCGTCGTATCCGGCGTGCGGCAGCGCGCCGGTCCAGGCCGGGTCGCGCAGGTCGGCGGTCACGATCTGCGCCCGGTCGCGCAGTGACGCCCGGGCGATGCACAGCAGCACGGGATCGACGTCGAGCAGGGTGACCTCGGCGTCGGGCAGGCGGCGCAGCACCCGGAGCGCGATCGATCCCGTGCCGCCGGCCAGGTCCAGCACCCGGGGCGGATCCTCGGTGACCGCTTCCACGGCGTCGATCATCGCGGCGATGCGGTGCTCCCGGTCCGGCATGAACGCGGACTGCTGCAGGTCCCAGCTTTCCTGCCACGCACCGGGGTCGGCGACGTAAGGAGTCATACCCCTCACGCTAGTTACCGGACGGATCGATGTCCAGCGTTACCCGGCGACCGTGCTCAGCGCCCGCTCCGGCTCCGCCGGCGTGTGCATCCGCCGGTCCACGGCGAACACCAGCCCCGCGGCGGCCGTCGCCGCGACCGCGAGCACCAGCCAGAACGGGACGGGCGTGCTGAGCAGGTACACCGCGACCGGCGGCCCGATCGTGTTGCCGACCTGGAACGTCGCCCACGCGGCGCCGGTGGCCCGGCCCAGGGTGCCGGGGGGTGCCAGCCGCTCCACGAGCGTGTAGAACGCCGGGCTGTAGGCGCACTCGCCGA
Organism: Dactylosporangium sp. NPDC006015; assembly: GCF_040614215.1. Lineage (NCBI taxonomy): Bacteria > Bacillati > Actinomycetota > Actinomycetes > Micromonosporales > Micromonosporaceae > Dactylosporangium > Dactylosporangium sp. NPDC006015. The sequence goes on along the minus strand of NZ_JBEXUD010000009.1, from coordinate 232,135 downwards.
GCGCGAACGTGACCATCATGACGACGAGCAGCGCGGTCCTCGCCCCGCCGCTCACGGCGCCCGCGGCGTAGCCGACCAGCCACGCACCGGCCCACGCGAGGCTCATCGCGATCAGCGCACGGGTCTTGTGCACCCGCTCCACCCAGCGGGACACCGGCAGCTGCCCGGCCAGCACGACGAACGTGCCGACGGCGTACAGGGCGCCGACCAGCGTCGTGGAGCCACCCATCTCGGTGCGCACGGCGAGCGGCACGCCGCTCTCCAGCTGCGCCATCCCGAACGTCACCAGCAGCAGCTGCGCGACCAGCAGCAGCACGTAACTGCGCCCGGGCCGGAACCGGGCCAGGGTCTTGCGCTGGGACCCGACCGCGTCGGCGTCCTCCGGCAGCGGGACGAACACGGCGATCACCACGGCGTACAGCGCGCAGCTGACGCCGTCGGCGGCGAACAGCCACCGGTAGGTGGCGTCGGTCGCGGCGCCCAGCAGCAGGCCGCCGAGCCCGCCGCCGACGCCCAGGCCGACGTTGAGCAGCAGGTACCGCATCGACATCGTGCGGACCTTGACCTCCTCGCTGCCGCTGAGCCTAGCGATGATCGGGACCACGGCCGGCAGGAACAGGCCGGTGCCGACGCCGATCACGAGCAGCGCCGCCAGCTGGGCGGCGTAGCCGCGCCCGGCCGCCAGCAGCAGCCACCCCGCCGTCTGCACCAGCAGCGCGCCGACGGCGACCGCCCTGGGCGAGCGCCGGTCGACGAGCGCACCGCCGTACACGGACATCGGCACCGCGGCGCCGGCGAGCACGAGCAGCAGCACCGCCGTCTCGCCCGCCGGCAGCCCCTGGAACTGGTGCAGGTAGATCGCCAGGAAGGGGTAGCAGAGCCCGGTGCCGACGGCCGACAGCCCGTACCCGCCGACGAACCACCACGCGGGGCGGCTGAGCCGCCGGTCCGCGCGGCCGGGTCGAGCCTTGCCCATGACAGCTCCTTCGCTGCTCGTCTCTGCTGCTCGTCTTAGCTGCTTTTCAGCCGGTGCCCCGGACGTGCCGCACCATGTGGTCGAGACGGTCGAGGACCTCCGACTCGGTCGCGCCCTCCACCGTGACGGCGGCGACGGCGTCGCTCCACCGGGTCGGCACCGGCAGCACGTCGCCCGGGCGCCGCAGGTACGCCAGGTCGACCAGCCACGGCACGTCCGGCGCCGCGGGGGTCGCCTCCAGCACGCCGCCGGGCTGGTAGACCATCACGTAACCGATCAGCGGCACCGGGTCCGTCGCAGGGTCTTTCGCCGGGACCGGCAGGGCGTCGCCCAGCTGCGCCATGACGGCGGCCTCGTCGAGGTCGACGCCCGTCTGGTGCCGGAAGCCGGGGATGATGCCGCCGCCGCCCGGGCGGCCAGCGATCTCGCAGAACACCACCTCGCCGGCGCGGTCGAGGAACATCTCGTGGTGGGTGACCCCGCTGAACCACGGGAAACACTTCAGCACCGCGGCGTTGAACGCCAGCAGCGCCTCCCGGTCCGGCCCGGGCCCGATGTTGTGGTCCCGGCAGGGCGCCGCGTCGTGATAGCTGGTGGTCGGGTCGACCGTCCTGGACACCGTGGCGACGACGGGCTCGCCGTCCCGCACGACGCTGTCCACGTGGTGGAGATTACCATCGATGAACTCCTCGACCTCGTAGTTCGCCCGATCGAGGCCCGGGTTGGCGTCCAGCACCGGCCGCAGCTGCTCGATCCGGTCGAGGAAGAACACCCCGGTCGACGCCATCCCCTCCGTCGGCTTCAGCACCACCCGGCCGTGCCGTTCGAGCAGCGTGGCGACCGCCTCGGGGCTGAAGGGCTCGTGCCACGGCACCCTGACGCCGAGCCCACCCAGGTGCTCCTTCATCCGCAGCTTGTTGCGCACCAGCAGGGTGCGCTCCTCGCTCTGCCCGGGGATCCCGAGCCGGTCGCGGAGCCGCGCGGCGGGCAGCAGCAGCCGCTCGGAGATGGCGACGACGAGGTCCAGGGGGCGGTGCCGGTGCACCATCTCCCCGGCCTTGAGCATGAGCGGCACGTCGTCGAGGTCGATGCCGATCACCGCGTCGATCTCGGCGCCGGACACCTCGCCGACCTTGGCGCGGTCGGTCAGGACCGTCACCGCGAACCGGTCGGCGGGCATGAACGGCGAGCCGTCGTGGCGGCGGTAGTGGCTGTAGCCGATCCGGTCGATCAGCAGCACCCGCCGGCGGTCGTCTGCGGACATGGTCTTCTCCTTGCCTGGGAAGGGTTTCAGCCGACCGCGGTCGGGGCGGCCGTCCGGTCCTGGCCGCTGCGGGCCGCGTACTCCTGGTACCGGGCGCCCAGCTCCAGCGCGTGGTCGGCGCAGTCCGCCAGCCGCATGGTGCGGCAGTCGTACCCGAGCGACTCCCGCATGATCCCGGCCGACTCCTCGGTGAACTCCACCGTGCCGTCGGGGCGGATCCGGTCGATGCCGTCGCGGCGCTGCCCGGCCTCGTTCACCGCGACGGCGTCGCCGAGGCCGACCGACGCGGGCAGGTCGAGGGCGACCGCGCCGTGGCCGATGCGCACCGGATATCCGCCCGGCAGCCCGCCGACCCCCGGCGCGTGGGCCTGCGCGGCGTCGCCGTGCAGCAGCGGCCGCAGCACGCTGAGCGCCGACGCGGCCGTCATCAGCTGCCCGGCCATCCCGCCGAGCCGGCGGTGGCTGCTGGTCAGCGGCAGGAACAGCGTGCCGACGTCGACGTCGGCGGTGCGGTCCGCACCCTTGACGGTGACCTGCAGCCGGAACGTGTCTGGTTCGGCGTCGCCGGTACGGGAGACGTGATGGCTCACGTAGTGGTGCGCCACGAACCGCACGCCGACGTCGCGCACGGGCACGCCGAGCCGCTCGGCGGCGATCAGCCGCAGCGCCGGCACGTTGTTGGCCACGTTCCCGATGCCGGCGTCGGGCGCCAGCCCGGCCGTGTGCAGGACCGGGTGGACGGCGTCGGGGTACGCGGCGTTGACCACGACGGGCCTGACCCCGGACCGGCGCACGGCCGTCATCAGCCGCAGCGCCGGCGTCAGGTGCATCGGCAGCCAGGGGCCGAAGTTCGCCCGGTACAGGCGCTGGAACGCCGCGGGCGGCAGGGTGCCGATGACCCACCACGACTGCAGGCTCGCCGCGTTGAAGACGACGTCGGGGCGCAGCGCGGCGATGGTCTCGGCGGTGGCGTCGACGTCGTCGAGGTCCACCCGGCGGCCGTCGACGACGGGCTGCCGGCCGACCTGCAGCGCGGCCAGCCGGGCGAGGTTGACCTTGCCGCGGACCTCGGCGTCACGGCGGCCGCCGAGCGTGACGGCAACCGGCCGGAGGTCGCGGGCCAACTGGTACAGGACCTGACCGGCGAGGTCGCCGGCGCCGACGATCAGCAGGCGGGGCGTCGGCTCCGTCACCGGGCACCTCCCGTCCCGCCGTGCCCTGTCCCGGTGGGTCCTGTTCCGGCGGGCGTGGACACCAGGCGCGGTAGCTGCCGCATGTCGTCGAACGTCGGCACGCCTTCGGCGGCGAGCAGGTCCGCGTACGGCCCGTCCGCGTACCCGAGCGTGCGCATGCCGGCGGCGAGCCCGGCCCGCACACCGACGAGGCTGTCCTCGACCACGACGCACGCCGCGGGCGCCACCCCGAACGCCGCGGCCGTGTGCAGGAACAGGCCCGGGTCCGGTTTCCAGCTGCCCACCTCGTACGCGGAGAAGGCCCGCCCGGCGAACCGCGCCCACAGCCCGGTGGCGCGCAGCCGCTGCTCGATGATCGCCGCCGGGCTGCTCGACGCGACGCACATCGGCAGGTCGATGCGTTCGAGCGCGTCGGCGACCCCGTCGACGGGGCGCATGCTCTCCCGGGTCAGCTCCTCGCAGCGCGCCCGTACCGCGGCCACGAACCCGTCCTCGACGGGGGCGCCGATCAGGCCTTCGACGAAGGTGACGCAGTCGGCCATCTTCTTGCCCCGGAACTCGACCTCCGCCTCCTGGAGCGTCAGCGCCGCCCCGGCCCGGCCCGCCAGCTCCCACAGCGCCCGCGACTCCGCGTCCTGGCTCTCCACGAGGACCCCGTCGAGGTCGAGGACGAGCAGCTCGGCGGCGGTCATGCCGCGTCCCGCAGGGTCGCGACGATCTCCCACCGGCGCAGCAGGTCCGCGTCGTGGTACGCGAGGAACTGCTCGAACATCCCGATGTAGTTGGCGCCGTCCTCGTCGCCCATCTCCGCGCGCAACGCCGCCTCCCGTTCGCGGAGCCGGTCGAGGTACGCCCGGAAGTACAGGCCGTCGATGTCGGTGCGGTCGGCGGTCGCGACGGTGAAACCGGCCTTCTCCAGGACGCCCTCCCAGTCGGCGTGCGGCAGGAACAGGCCCGGCTGCAGGTCCACCTCGCGGTCCCGGTCGGACCGGTCGGCGAGGATCCGGGTGAGCAGCAGCACGGCACTGCCGGAGTCGCGGAGGACCCGCCGCCACCGCGGCACCGCGGCCTCGGGCGCCGACCAGTACCCGGAGCCGAACGCCAGCACCGCGTCGAACTCGTCGCCGAACCCGCTCAGCTCGCCCAGGTCCCCGACGACGAACGTGGTCCGTGGGCCGCCTGGGTGCCCAACGGCCCGCTCGGTGGCCACCTCGACCGCCGCCGGGCTCAGGTCGACGCCGATCACCTCGCAGCCGGTGGCCGCGGCCAGGGCGAGGCTGAGCCCGCCGGTGCCGCAGCCCGCGTCGAGCACGCGGGAGCCCGGCCCGAGCCCGAGGCGCTCCGCCAGGGCCCGCACGTAGTGCGGGGTGACGTTGCTGTGCTGCCCGACGAAGCCCGGCCCGAGCACGGCCGCCCGCGCCTCGTCCATGGCCCGCACGCGTTGCAGCCGGTCCCAGCCCGCGGCCACCTCCTCGAGGGTCTCGTCCCGTCCCGGGTCGCGCAGCCGCACCCGCAGGTGGTCGCAGGCGGCGAGCAGGTTGGCCCGCAGCTCGTCGCGGTCGCCGGCCTGGGCGATGACGGTCGCGACCCGCTGGCTCATGAAGTCCTCGGGCGGGAGCTTCACCCGGTCGCCGGCGCCGAGCAGCACCGCGACCTGGACGACGCCGGGCACGGCGAGCGCGGCGCCGTATCCGGTGACCTCGTCGATCTCACCGGCGGTCCGGGCGAAGGCGGACCGGACCCCGGCGACAATGCCGGAAGGGGCGCCGGCGGGTGCCATCGGGCTTCCCGTCGCGACGCGGACGATGTCGGCGCAGTAGTCCACGCCGGTGGCGAGCGGCACCAGGTGCGAGGCGATCATGCCGCCGCCCGCCCGCCCGGCGATCTCCACGAGGCGGGCGCGGCCCCGGCCGTCGACCTTGCACTCCAGGTGGAACGCGCAGTCGTCCATCCCGAACGCGGCCACGACCGCCCGGGTCAGCTCGCCGACCGAGGCCAGCGCGGCCGGGCCCAGCGCGCTGGGCTGCACGTGCTCGACCTCGATGTGGTGCGGCGCGGTCGTGACCTTGTCGGTGACCGCGACGAGGCGGACCTCCCCGTGCTGGACGAGGCCCTCGACGCTGTGCTCGGTGCCGTCGAGGCACTCCTCGTACAGCCAGCGGTGCTCGGTCCCGGCGAACATCGGGTCTCCCGACCCGGTGGTGTACCGCCGCAGGACGTCCCACGCCCGGCGGGCGCCGGCCTCGTCGGCGACCTCGAAGATGCCCTTGCTGCCGGATCCGGTCAGCGGCTTGAGCACCGCCGGGAAGCCGATGCGCGCGATGGCCCCGGCGAGGCTCGCCTCACCGTCGACCAGCTGGAACGCGGGAATGAGATCGGGCCGGCCCGCGAGGGCCTGCCGCCCGGCGTGCTTGTCCCGCACCAGGCGGGCCGCGCTGTCCCGCAACCCGGGCAGGCCGTGGTCCTCCGCGATCCGCGCGACCAGCCGCACGTCCCGGTCCGACCAGGTCACGACGCCGCGCACGGCCGCCCGCTGGACGAGCGCCGCGGCCGCCCGCCGGGCCGCCGGCACGTCGAACGTGTCCACCAGCTCGACGTCGTCGACCAGCGACATCACCGTGCCCCGCGGGATCCGGTCGGCGAGCAGCGCCACCCGCAGCCCGGCCCGCCGGGCCGCGAGCAGCACCGCGTTCGCTTCGAGCTGGTACGGCCTGAGATTGACGAACATCACGCTGGATGTCACTGCGGGACCGCCTTTGCATCGGATGGCGTCGGGGCGTCCGGGTAGCCGCCCAGGGAGGGGTTGTCCATCAGGAACCGCACCGCGGCCTCGGCCGGCGGGCGCAGGCCGGTGTACCGCCCCGGCCGCCAGCACGCCTCGCCGGACGTGGTGTGGACGTCCGGGTCGCCGGCGAGCCCGAGCGCGGCCCAGAGCCGTCCCGCCCAGCCCGGTGCCAGCGGCGCGGCGAGGACCGCGAGCGTCCACAACTGCGACCAGGCGGTGCCCGGGTCGTGCGGTCGCCCACCGGCGTCGCCGCCGGACGCCGCCAGCCGGTCGACCCAGTCGCCGAGCACGCCCACCGCCGCGGCCGGGTCGGTGACCGGCAGGCGCAGGCAACGGTCCTGGGCGGCGAGCGCCTCGACGGCACCCGGCGCCTCCGCGGGGGTCGCCGGAGGGCCGTCGACCAGCGCGGCCGAGCGGTCCGCCACGACCCGGTCGAGCCGCTCCGCCCACCCGGCGGCGAACCGGGCGAACGTGTCGCAGCGGAAGTCCTGGCTCTTCGTCAGCGGGCTGAGGCTCGCCAGGTACAGCCGGGCACAGTCGACGTCGAGCCCGGCCGCGACGTAGTCGCCGACCCAGATCGTGTGCCGCCGGGACGTGGAGAACTTCGCCCCGTGCAGGTCCAGGAACTGGTTGAACAGGAAGAAGTCGAACGGCCGGAAGTCCAGCCCGCGGGTCGTCAGGCCGAGCAGCACCAGCCACGGCATGACGGCGTCCAGCCCGCCGGCGGCCACCGTGATCACGTCGGAGCTCACCGACATCGGATTCGGCACCCCGTGCCGGTCGGCCGCGAAGTCACCGATCACCTTGCTCGCCGCGACGAGGCCGGTGCCGTAGCTGTAGTGCACGGACCCGTGATCCGGGCCGGCGAGGGGCCACGGCACGCCCCAGCCGATCGGGTACGTCAACCGGATGCCGGCCGGGTTCCACCGCTGGTACTCCTCGACGATCGGCAGGTACGTGTCGACCTGGCCGATCCGCTCGGCGCACCGCTCGGCCCGCATCCCGGCCGCCGGGGCGGCGAACGCGCTGGTGACGGTGACGGCCGAGAGCGTCCCGCCCGGCGGCGCACCGGCCCCCTGGCCCGGCCTCAGGCCCGGCACCGCTCGCGGCGCCGGCTCGCGCAGGTCCGTCGGGCCGAACCAGGTCCCGCACTCCTCGCACGAGTTGCCGGTGGCCGGCGCCGCGCACTTCGGGCACTTCCCGCTCAGCCAGCCGCCGACGAGCGGGCGCCCGGCGGCGGCGTCGAACCACAGCCGCTCCGCCCGCAACCGCAGCCGTCCCTCGGCGTGCAGGGCATGGACCAGCGCGTCGCTGTAGCGCCGGTGCTCGGCACGGTGCGGCGCCGCGTGCACGTCGAGGTAGTCGTCCTGCACGACACCGAAGTCGGCCAGTGCCGCGGTGATACGACCCTGGTAGTCGCCGGCCACGGCCATCGGGTCGCGGCGTTCCTTCGCCGCGGTGAAGAGGATGTTCGACTCCCACGAGTCGGACGTGCCGACCGCGAGCGCGTCGTGCCCGCGCGAGCGCAGGTACCGCCGCAGCACGTCACCACGCAGGAACGGCCCCGCGATGTGCCCGAGGTGCAGCGGCCCGTTCGGCGTCGGATACCCGGCCAGCACCAGGTGCCGCGACCGGCTCGCATACTGGCGGCGCAGCTCACCGAACATTCCGAACCCCCACAACGCCGCCCGGAACGACTGTGGCGACCGGCGCGACCGGAGCCGGCAGAACGGACCCCGCCGCGGCGCCGGTCGAGGGGACGGATGACTGCGCGGTGATGGCCGGCGTGGTGGGCATGGCCGACTTGCTCGTTCCCGGCGTGATGGCGGTCGGCAGGATGGCCGCTGGGACAGGCGCGGACGCAGCTGGCACGGCGGGCGGCGGTGCAGCGGCCGGCGGCGGTGTAGTGGCCGGCGGCGGTGTAGTGGCGGGCGGCGGTGCAGCGGCAGGCTGCGGGAAGGCGGCGGTCAGGGCGGCGACGACCCGGTCGGCGACCGCTGGGCCGAGGCGGATGCCCGAGCCGCCCATGCCGCGGGCGTCGACCACCCGGCCCGCCGCGGTGACCGTCACCACCGGTGCGCCGCCGTGCGGATAGGCGTCGTGGCCGACGTGGGCGCCCACGACCGCCGCGGCCAGTGCCGGGCTGCGCCTGGTGAGGGCGCGCCGGCCCTCGTCGAGGTCGGCGGCGGTGACCGTCGGGTCGAGCGGGGCGCCGGGGACCGCGAACGACTCCCGCCGGAAGCTCACCGTCAGGCCCGCGTCGCCGGGCAGGATGAACAGCTCGTCGTCGATGAAGTCGAGCATCGGCAGGCCGTCGCCAGGGTGGTCCACGGTGAGGGCGGCGATGCGCTTCACGGGCTGAGCCGGTGCCGCGTCGGGCCACTCCGGGCACCAGCCACCCGCTGCCACGGCCACGGCCCGGGCGTGCACGGCGTGCCCCGACGCCAGGACCACCCGCACCGCGCCCGGCTCAGGCGAGATGGCGACCACCTCGCTCCCTTCCCACAGCGCCGAACCCGGCCCGCTCAGATGGAGGTCGAGCAGCGCACGTGTGAGCCGGGCGGCGTCCACGGCGTAGCAGTCGCCGGAGGAGGCGAGCACCGCCTCGTCGGGGTCGACGCGCAGGTCGCCGGCGCGCTCGCGGACTGTGGCGACCCGCTGCGCGGCGACCGGTCGCAGCGGCCCGCCCTGCCACGCGTCGAGGAAGCCCGGCACGTTGTGGCGGCGCAGCACGAACCAGACCTCGAGCGGACGCACGAGCCCGGCCTCCCGCCACCGGGCCGCGCCGGCGAAGTAGGCCTGGCCCGGGCCGACCAGCGGCGTCCTGCCCGGCACCCCGCCGAGCGGCACGCACACGCCGGCCGACCGGCCGGTCGCCCCGGCCGCGGCCGTCGAACGGTCGAGGACCAGCACGGACGCGTCAGGGTGGATCCGCCGGTACCGCTCGAGCACCAGCGCTCCCGTCATGCCCGCACCGACGATCACCAGGTCCCGGTGGCCGCGCACCGCTCAGCCCCACCAGACGGAGTACACGCTGAGCACCTCGGTGCCATGGTTCTCGATGCGGTGTGCGGTGTCCGGCGGGATCCTCAGCACGTCTCCGCCGCGGACCTCGGCGGTCTCGCCGCCGCAGGTGAAGCGGCCCACGCCGGCGCTGACGAGCCAGATCTCGTGGGCGTCGTGCCGGTCCACCTGGGTCGCGCTGCCCGGGCTGACCGTCCACCAGGACGCCTGGAACGGCGCGGTGGGCAGGTCGGTGGCGGACGTCAGGTCGATGAGGTGCAGCTCGTCGCCCTCGTCGGTGCGCTCCGTCAGCTCCTTGGCCAGTGACACGATCAACGGTGCGTCCTTTCCGTCTGCGGATGAGCCCGCGGCACCGGCGGCCGGCCAGAGGGCGGACTCCGCGGCGCCGGTGCGGTAGACCTCGCGGCCCAGCAGGCTGTTGACGATGGTGGCGCTGCGCCACGGCCCCAGGCTGAGGTTGGGATCGGCGATGCCGTGCGTGTGCTCGGCCCCGTTCTGCAGGTAGATCGCGCCGAGCGCGGCGCCCTTCCAACGCACGCTGTAGTCCAGGTTGGTCTTGACGTCGGCGAGGTCGTCGGCGCCGAGCAGCGGCCGCAGGAAGTCGGGCACCACGTGCCGGTAGCCCGTCGCCAGGACCACCAGGTCGGCGTCGAGCGTCTCGCGCTGCCGGGAGATCAGGTCGTCGAGCGTGACCCGCAGGCCCTGGCCCGTCCTGGTCAGCCCGACGAGCTCGGTCGAGGTGCGCAGGCGATACGCGACCCGTGCCGCGCTGAGGTAGTCGACCTCGTAGAGGCGGCGGTAGATGCGCTCCAGCAGCCCTTCGGAGATGCCGTTGCTGGCGGTGCGCTGCCGCTCCAGCAGCCGCCGGCGCACCTGGTCGGGCAGCTGGAAGTACTGGTGGACGAACTGGGGGTTGAACCACTCGTTGGCGAAGGCGGAGTCGTCCAGCGGCAGGAACCCGTGCTGGCGGGCGACCCACGTGATGTGTGCGGGCAGTTCGTCGCCGCGGCCCAGCAGGTGGTCGACGATCTCGGCGCCGCTCTGGCCGCCGCCCACCACGACGACGCGCCGGCCCGCCGACGGCGGGTCGGCCGTGCCGAACTCGCTGGCGTGGATCACCTGCGGCCCGAGCCCGGTGGCGCACGCGGGCACGAACGGCTGGTGGCCGACGCCGACGACGAGGTTGCGGGCGCGGACCTGCCGCTGCTGGCCGACGCGCACGACGAAGCTGTCGCCGTCGTGCTCGACGGCGCCGACCCGCTGCCCGAACCGGACGAACGGCAGGCTCCGCGCCACCCAGGCGTAGTACTGCTGGAACTCCTCCCTGGTGACCGGTGCGTCGCGCCGGGCGATGAGGAAGCGGTACATGCGCTGGTGCTGGGCGAGGAAGTTCAGGAACGAGTAGCGACTGGTGGGGTCCACCGTCGTCACCAGATCCTTCAGGAACGACACCTGTAGCTGCGCACCGGGCAGCAGCATCCCGGGGTGCCAGGAGAATGACGGCCGGGCCTCGAGGAAAACCTTTTCCACGTCGTCCAGCGGTGCGAGCAGCGCGGCCAGGCTCAGGTTCGAAGGCCCGAGTCCGATACCGCAGAGATCTAATACATCACTATCGATAGACATCAATGCGTTATTGCCGAATCTTGGCATGCAGTCAGGCCCTTTCGCGCACGTGAATACACCACGTCACCGCCCGCCATCAGGGCAGCAGTGAGCGGAACCTCGACACAGAGGGCAGGAGGTCGATCAAGAAATCACGGGACGCGGAAGCTCCACGGCGACTGCGGCGGCTTCTCGGCGCGCAACGTCAGCGCCGGCACAATGATCCGAAAGGCAGACACGCGATATCCCCCGATACTTTCGCTGGTGTCGAGGCCATCCTCCTACCGTCACCGCCCGCCACCAACTGTCTCGGAGTGGTTTTCATATCTCGAACCACCAGCGGTGGGGCATTGACAGCTCCCGCATGTGTGAGTAAGGCAGGTCAGCGGAAGGCGCGGCGGTACGCGGCCGGGGTGGTGTTCACGGCGCTGCGGAAGCGGCGGCGGAGGTTGACCGCCGAGGAGAGGCCGACGCGCTCGGCGATCGTCTCCACGGGCAGGTCGGTCTCCTCGAGCAGCGCCCGGGTGCTCGCGATGCGCCGGTCGAGCAGCCACCGGCCCGGTGAGATGCCGAGCTGCTCGTGGAAGTGCCGGTTGAGCGTCCGGGCGGACATCCCCGACTTCGTGGCCATGTCGGCCAGGGTGAGCGGGCGGTCGAGGTTGGCGGCGATCCAGTCCAGCAGCGGCGCCAGGGAGTCGGGGACGGGGCCGGTCGTCGGCAGGGCCGGGAACTGCCGCTGGTGACCCTCGCGCTGCGGGGCGGCGGCGAACTGGCGGCCGATGCGCATCGCGAGGGCCGCGCCGTGCTCGCGGCGGACCTGGTTGAGGCACAGGTCGAGCGTGGTGGCGGTGGCGCCGGCGGTCGCGACGTCGCCGTGGTCGACGTAGAGCACGGTGTCGTCGGCGCGGACCTTCGGGTAGTTGCGGGCGAGCCAGCCGGTGATCTCCCAGTGCGCCGCGGCGGTGCGGCCGTCGAGCAGGCCGAGGTGGGCCGGCAGCTTGATGCCGGAGCTCACCGCCACGATGCGGGCGCCCCGCGTGTGGGCGGCCAGGACGGCGTCGCAGGTGGCGGGGGTGAGCGACGGGGAGGGGCAGCCGGCGATGAGGATCGTCCCGGCGTCGTCCAGCGCCTCGAGCCCCCGCTCGACGACGATGTCGACGCCCATCGTGGTGCGGACCGGGCCGGGGTGCTCGGCGCACAGCTCGAACTCGTAGTGCCGCGGGATGTCGGGCCCGTGGTCGCCGAAGACGGCCGACGCGCAGGTCACCGGGTACAGCTCCTGCCCTTGCCCGAGGAGGGCCACCACCCGCTGACGCATGGCACGAATGTACCCAATGATGTCGCGCCGGACGCCTGTGCACCCGTGGCGCCGCGGCAAGAATGGGTGATCATGGAGTGCTACCGATGACCGCCGTCCTGGCGGAGCCCGTCCTCACGAAACCCCTTTGGAACAGGGACTTCACGTACTACTTCGGCGCGCGGGTGGTGTCGCTGCTGGGCGACGCGATGATGCCGGTCGCCGCCGCGCTCGCCGTCGGGGCGATCTACGGCGTGTCGGGTGTTGGGTACGTTCTTGCCGTCTGGACGGCGCCGTTCGTGCTCTTCGTGGTGTTCGGCGGCGTCTTCTCCGACCGGATCGGCGCACGGACGATGATGGTGGGCGCCGACGTGGTGCGCGTCGCCACACAGGGTGTGGTCGCCATCGCGTTCTTCGCCGGTACGCCGCCCCTCTGGCTCCTGCTGGCGACCTCGGCCCTGGCCGGCCTGGCGGCCGCGATGTTCCAGCCCGGCGTCAACGGCATGGTCCCGCTCGTCGCGACGGACCCGCAGCGCGCCAACGGTACCCTCAAGATCGCCGACGCGGCGACGCAGCTCGGCGGCCCGGTCCTCGCGGGCCTGCTGATGACGCTGACCGGCCCCGGCGCGGTCTACGCGGTCGACGCCGCGACCTTCGTGCTCAGCGGCGCGTGCCTGGCCCTGATCGGCCGGACGCCCAGCGGTGCCGCCGGCCGGACCATCGGCTCGACGGTCCTGCACGACCTGCGTCGCGGCTGGACCGAGTTCCGCTCCCGCAGCTGGATGTGGTCGGTCATCGTGGTCTGGCTGTTCTTCGGCGTGTTCGTGTTCGGCCCGTACATCCCGCTCAGCTCCCGCCTGATCGGCGACCGCCTCGGCGACGCCGCGTACGGCTGGACGATGGCGGGCCTCGGCTGCGGCACCGTCCTCGGCGGCCTCATCGCCATCCGCCTGCGCCCCGCCCGCCCGCTCGCCGCGGGCGCCGCCGGCCTGATCGGCTTCGCCTGCATCCCGCTGTCGGTCGCCCTGCAACCACCGTTGCCGCTCCTGATCGCGGGACACCTCCTCGGCGGCGTCTCATGGGCCTTCTGGTCGGTGATGTGGTCCACCAGCGTGCAGACCCTCGTCGCCCCCGAGGTCCTCAACCGCGTCACCGCCTACGAGGTCGCCGGCTCCGTCTCCGGCGTGGCGGTCGGCCAGGCCCTGGTCGGCCCCGTCTCCACCGTCGTCCCCCCGCTGGACCTGTTGTACCTGTCGACCGCGGTGACCGTCTGCGTCTGCGCCGCACTGCTCCTGATCCACCCGGTCCGCCGCCTCCACCGCGCCTGACCCGCCGCAAGGCATCGCGCCCGGCGTCCGGGGAAGGGCGGGCCGGTCAGGCGCCGAGGGCGGGGGCGGGTTGCCAGCGCCAGCGGGGGGCGCAGTCGGGGTCGTTGGCGGCGAGGACGGCGCGGAGGACGCCGTCTGGGTCGCAGCTGTAGAGGCCTGAGCTCCAGACGTTGTTGACCTCGAGGACGGCGAAGTCGCCGGCGTCGGTGCGGCCGACGTCGATGACGGCGGTCGGGGGCACGTCGCCGTCGGGGAGGGCGGCCAGCATCAGGGCGACGAACGTGGCGGCCTCGTCGTGCCAGGAGGCGCGGTGGTGGCGCAGCGTCGGGCTCCACTCCTCGCCCTCCACGACGTACGGCGACCAGGCGACCGGCTCGCGGCCGATGGTGAAGACGCGGTACTCGGAGGCGAGGTCCAGCCAGTGGTCCATGATGATCAGCGTGCTGTCGGCGGGCAGGCGGGCGCTGCGCAGGCGGTTGCGCAGGTCGTCGGCGTCGCGGACCCAGGCGGCGGAGAAGGCGGGGTGCTTCTCGTCGGCGAGCTTCGCCACCGCGGGGCGGGGGCCGACGAGGTCGGGGGCCTCGCCGACGGTGACCAGGCTGACGTCGCGGCCGGTGACGTCGCGGGGGAGGCCGGCGAACCAGCTCGGGTTGGCGCCGTGCAGGCGGATGTCGACGCCGCCGGCGATGAGGGTGGTCAGGTAGCCGCCGGCCGCCCGCCAGGCCACGCCGTCGGCGGAGCGCAGTCCGGTCACCTCGGCGGGGTCGCCGGGGAGCTGGGCGACGGGCAGGCCGATCCGGCGCGCGGCATGGGTCATCGCGGCACTCGCCTCAGGCGAGCGCACACGCATGGCCAACGTCCGGAACTGCCGCACCCGTACATCCTGCCAGCGAGGCCCATCAGTGTCGCTGCCGGTCGGCGACCCGGGCCGAGATCGGCATATCCGCAGTACGCGCCGCCATCACAGTGACACGTTGGGGGACATCGGGGCCGATCGAGCCAGACAGACAGTACAAATCGGGCATTGTTCGTCGTATGGCAACGGACCTGCTGTCCCGGCTGCGCCGGCTGGCTCCCACCGCGCCGCAGGATCGTCCCCGTGAGGGTGTCGTGGTGCCGCCGATCGTGCGGCGCGCGCGGGCCCGCCGGCGGCGGCGTCTCGCGGCGACCCTGACCCTCGTGGTCGTGGTGCCGGTGGTGACGGCGGTCAGCACGTACGCGAAGGATGTCGACCGCGGCGTGCACGTCCTCGGCGTCGACCTCGGCGGCCACTCCCGCGGCGAGGCGGTGCGGCTGCTGCGAGACACCCTCCGGCAGCGGGTCACCGCCCCGGTCGCGGTCCGCGTCGGCACGGCCGGCGCCACCGTCGACCCCGCCGCCGTCGGGCTGGTGCTGGACGTGGAGGCGACCGTCGAACGCGCCGTCGCCGCGACGCCCGGTCCGTTCGCGTGGCTGCACGGCGGGGTCAGCGTCGCCCCGGTCGTCCGCGCCGACGCGACCCGGCTCTACGAGGCGCTGATGGCGCACCTCGGCACCCAGGGCGACGCCCCGGTCCTGCCCGCGGTCCGCTTCGACAAGCAGCAGCCCGTCGCCGTGTACCCGGTCAGCGGCCGCGGCATCGACCGGCACAAGGTCGGCGCGATCATGGAGGCGGGCTGGCTGCGCCGCGGCACCGTCGACTTCCCGGTCGTGGACCTCGTGCCGCGCAGCACCAAGGCCGACGTCGACCGGCTGCTCGGCGAGCTGGCGACGCCCGCCGTCGCCGCGCCGCTGGTCGTGGCCACGCCCCGGGGTGAGGTCGCCGTCCCGGCGACGGCGATCGCGGCGGCGCTGAAGCTGGAGTCCGACGCCGACGGGCTCATCCAGCCGTCGCTGGACGTGGCCGCCCTGCGCAAGGCGGTGCCGGCCTTCGGCAAGGTCGAGGTCGCCGCGACCGACGCCACGTTCACCGTCGAGCGGGGCCGGCCGGTCGTGCGGCCGCAGGTCGACGGCCAGCAGGCCGACCTGGTGGCGGCGAGCCCGGCGATCCTGGCGGTCCTGCGGACGTCGGCGACACCGCGACGGGTCGAGGTGGGGCTCACGGCCAAGCCGGCCGCCGTGACCGCGGCGCAGCTGGGCGCGCTCGGCGTCAAGGAGCAGCTGTCGACCTTCACCACGAAGTTCGTCGCCGGGCAGCCCCGCGTCGTCAACATCCGCACCATGGCCGAGGCCCTGCGCGGCGCGGTCGTCCTGCCGGACCAGACGTTCTCCCTCAACGGCCACGTCGGCCAGCGCACCCACGCCAAGGGCTACGTCGACGCCCCCGGCATCGAGGACGGCAAGATCAAGAACTCGCCGGGCGGCGGCGTGTCGCAGGTCGCGACCACCCTGTTCAACGCGGTCTTCCACGCCGGCCTGCAGGACGTGGAGCACCGCCCGCACACGTACTGGTTCGACCGCTACCCGTCGGTGATCGAGGCGACCGTGGTGTACCCGTCGCTGGACCTGCGCTTCCGCAACGACTCCCCGACCGGGGTGCTCATCGACACCGCCACCACCGACACGTCGGTCACGGTCACCCTGTACGGCACGAAGCGCTACGACATCGCCCTCGAGTACGGCCCGCGGACGAAGCTGGTCCAGCCGCCCACGACGTACCTCCGCGAAACCGACTGCAATCCCACCGACGGCCTGCCGGGCTTCACCCAGGAGGCGTGGCGCGTGTTCAAGCAGGGCGGCAAGGAGCTGCGCCGGGAACGCTTCTCCTGGCGCTACGACCCGGAGCCGCACTTCATCTGCGGCACCGCCCCGGTCGCACCCGCGGGCTGACCGGCCGGGCCGCCATCGAGCGGTCGGTCAGGACGGCCGGTCGCCGTCGGTCAATCAGCCAGGACGGCCGTGACGGCGGCCAGGGCGGCGGCGGACTGGCGGCGGCCGGCCTGGGCGGCGGTGGCGCGCTTCGCGGGGTCCAGGACGTTGCGGCCGATGGCGGCCCTCGCCTCGGCGTCGAGGGTGACCACGGCGGAGCGGACGGCGGGGCCGAGCGCGGCGAGCTCGGTGGCGACCCGGCCGGAGCGGCGCAGCGACGTGGTCGTCGGGGCGAGGACGACCACGCGGTCGTACCCGCGCGCGAGGTGGGCGTTGGCCGCGGAGCGCGAGCCGCCGTCCATGTACCGGCGGCCGGCGATGGTGACGGGTGGCCAGACGACCGGCACGGCGCAGCTGGCCGTCACGGCGGAGACGAGGTCGACGCCGCTGTCGCGGTCGAAGACGACCTCCTCGCCGGTCTCGGTGTCGACGGCCGTGATGAGGAGCCGGGGGCTGTCCGGCCAGTCGTGGCTGGGGAGCCGCCCGGCGATCACGTCCCTGCGGCTCTGCTCGGGCACGGTTTCGGCGGTACGGGCGGCGTGCCCCAGCCGTCGCAGGGCCTGCCGGTCGTCGCCGGGGCGCAGGCCGGCCGACGCGTAGCGGAGCATGGTGCCGACGCCGAAGTGGGCGGCGATCTCACCCGTGGCGGGGGCGAGCTGGCGCTCGTAGAGCTCCTCCAGCGGCCTGCCGCTGGTGATCTGGGCGCCGGCGACGGAGCCGGCGGAGGTGCCCACGACCAGGTCCGCCTCGGTGAGGTCGACACCGGCGGCGGCCAGCCCGGCGATCATCCCGATCTCCCAGGCGACGCCCGTGACGCCGCCCCCGCCCAGCACGAGCGCAAATTTGGAGTCATCGACCATCCGCCAACTGTAAGGTCCCCCAGATGCGTGAGCTCGTCGTGCTGGGGACCAGCAGTCAGGTGCCGACCAAGGCCAGGAACCACAACGGGTACTTCCTGCGCTGGGACGAGGAAGGCATCCTGTTCGATCCCGGTGACGGGACCCAGCGGCAGATGACGAGCGTGGGGGTGGCGGCGAGCGACATCACCCGCATCTGCGTCACGCACTTCCACGGCGATCACTGCCTCGGCCTGCCGGGGGTGATCCAGCGGATCTCCCTGGACAACGCGGCCCGGCCGGTGGAGGCGTACTTCCCGGCGAGCGGCCAGGTGTACTTCGACCGCCTGCGGCACGCGTCCGTTTTCTACGACGCCGCTACGATAAATCCGGTCAAAGTTGATAAAGGCGGGCAAATCGCCACAGCGAAGAACTGGGTGCTGGAAGCGCGGCAGCTGGACCACGGGATCGAGACCTACGGCTACCGGCTCGTCGAGGCGGACGGCCGGCGCATGCTGCCCGAGCTGCTCGAGCGGCACGGCGTGCAGGGGCCCGCGGTCGGGGCGCTCCAGCGCGACGGCAGCGTGACGGTCGACGGCCGGGCGGTGGCCGTCGAGGACGTCAGCGTGCCGCGACCAGGTCAGCGCTTCGCGTTCGTCATGGACACCCGCCTGTGCGAGGGCGTGTACGCGCTGGCCGACGGCGCCGACCTGCTGGTGATCGAGTCGACGTACCTGGACGCCGACGCCGGTCTGGCCGCGGCGCACGGGCACCTGACGGCTGGTCAGGCGGCCCGGGTCGCGGCCGAGTGCGGGGTGCGCACGCTCGTGCTCACCCATTTCTCACAGCGGTACGACGACCCGACACGCTTCGCCGAGGAGGCGGCGAGCGTGTTCGGCGGTGAGGTCGTGGTGGCGGAGGACCTGACCCGGATCCGGGTGCCGGCCCGCCGCCCCTGAACGACCAGGGACCTCACCGAACTCAGTCGCACTCGCGGCAGACCGGAGCGCCGTTCTTCTCGCGGGACAGCTGGCTGCGGTGGTGCACGAGGAAGCAGCTGGAGCAGCGGAACTCGTCCAGCCGCATCGGCACGACCGGCACGGTGAGCTCCTCGTCGGGAAGCTCCGCCCCGGGCAGCTCGAAGCCGGTGTCGCTGTCGTCGACGTCGACGGACGGCGACTGGGCGTTGGCCCGCCGGGCGGTGAGCTCCTCGAGGCTGTCCTCGGCGAGGTCAGTGCCGACGGGGTGGCGTGGCGCGTCGTAGTCGGTGCTGATGGCCATGGCGTTCACCCTCTCTTGGTGACTGTGGTTGTGTAACGAACGCCGCCGGCCTCGGATGTGTTCCCCGACCGACATGAATGAATAATGCCGGGACCAAATCGGTCCACTGTGGACATATCAACAGCGTTGGCGCCCACGAGGCTACCTCGCCCGGCTGGCCGTTCGTGGAGTTTTCGGATTCTGGTTTCCGACTGTCGCGGCGGCAACCGCGCGGCCGGACAGCCAGGCCGCCTCGACCCGCGGCCGGCCGAACCCGTCGCCGGCCAGGAACACGTCATCCACCTGCGCAAACGTGGACTCCGAGGGCCGGGTGGGGCGGGCCGCCGGCCAGCGCCGAGCGGCCACGGAGACCGCGGCGTCGGGCAGCTCCAGCAACTCCCTCACGGCCGCCTCAACGTCCGCGACGGCCGATTCGATGGCGAACGCGGGTGTGGTGTGCGCCACCAGCACCGGAGCGCCGTCGCCGCGACGGGACCCGTCGTCGCACACCGTGGTGAGGACGGGGTGATCGTTGACGAACGCGCCGGTCAGCGGCTTCCAGCAGCGGCGGCGGTAGCGCAGCGCGACGGCCAGGGACGGCTGCCAGTCCTGGGCCTCGGCGAGCGGCGCGGCGGCCGGCAGGAGCAGGGCCGCCTGCGGCGCCGGCATCGCCAGGACGACCGTGCCGCCGAGAACTGTCAGGTCTTTGACAGCGGACCCACAGGTGACGTTAAGCCCCACCGCCAGATCCGCGGCGAGCGAGGCCAGCCCGCCGGGAGCTGCCCACCGCACCGGCGCCGGCCGCGGGGAGGAGGGCGGCGTCCCGTACACCGTGAAATCCCCGGACCAAGGGTGCACCAGACCGGCGCGATGCCACCGCGAGACGACCGCCGCGAACCCGGGGTCGGACACCGTGAAGTAGGCGGCGCCGAGGTCGACCGGCCGCCCGTCGAGGACGTCGCCGCCGAGCCGCCCGCCCGGGGCCGCGGCGCGCTCCAGGACGCGGACCGCGACGCCCGCGTCGTGCAGTGCCCGGGCGCACGCCAGCCCGGCCACGCCCGCCCCGATCACGACGACCGCCATCCGCTTAGTCTCTCAGGATGCAGCTTCCACAGCGGGCCCGCGTCGTCGTGATCGGCGGTGGGGTGATCGGCACGTCGGTCGCCTACCACCTGGCGAAGGAGGGCGTCACCGACGTGCTGCTGCTGGAGCGGGACCGGCTGACCGCCGGGACCACCTGGCATGCCGCCGGGCTGATGGTGACCTTCGGGTCGCTGTCGGAGACCTCGACGCGAATGCGGCAGTACACCCGCGACCTGTACGCGTCGCTCGAGGCGGAGACCGGCCTGTCCACCGGGCTGCGGCAGTGCGGGTTCATCGAGCTCGCCGCCGACCCCGGCCGCCTGGAGGAGTACCGGCGGGTGGCCGCGTTCAACCGGCACCTCGGCGTCGACGTGCACGAGATCTCGCCGAAGGAGGTCCTCGACCTGTTCCCGCTGGCGCGGGTCGACGACGTCCTCGCGGGCTTCTACGTCGCCGAGGACGGCCGCGCCAACCCCGTCGACGTCACCATGTCCCTGGCGAAGGGCGCCCGGCAGCGCGGCGTGAAGATTCTCGAAGGCGTCCCGGTGACCGGCGTGCTGCGCAAGCGGGACACCGTGACCGGCGTGCGGACGGCGTACGGCGACGTCGAGGCCGAGGTCGTCGTCAACTGCGCCGGGATGTGGGCGCGGCAGCTCGGCGAGGAGGCCGGCGTCAGCATCCCGCTGCAGGCCGCCGAGCACTACTACCTCATCACCGAGCCGATCGACGGCGTCCACGCCGGGCTGCCCGTGCTGGAGGACCCCGGCGCCTACGGGTACTTCCGCGAAGAAGGCAGCGGGCTCATGATCGGCCTGTTCGAGGGCGAGGCGGCGCCGTGGAGCGTCGAGCGGGTGCCGGACGACTTCTCCTTCGGCACGCTGCCGCCGGACTGGGACCGGATGGCGCCCTACCTGGAGGCGGCGATGAACCGCATCCCGGTGACCGCGACCGCCGGCGTCCGCACGTTCTTCTGCGGGCCGGAGAGCTTCACCCCCGACCTGGCGCCGATCTTCGGCGAGTCCCCGGAGCTGCGCGGGTACTTCGTCGCGGCCGGCCTCAACTCGATCGGCATCCTCACCGGCGGCGGGATCGGCCGCGCCCTGGCGCACTGGATCGCCGCCGGCGAGCCGGACGTCGACGTGACCGGCATGCACATCGACCGGCTGCAGCCGTACCAGCGCAACCTGCGGTACCGCTCGGAGCGCACCGTCGAGGCGCTGGGCACGGTGTACAAGACGCACTACCCCGACAAGGCGATGCGGTCGGCCCGGGGCGCCCGCCGCTCCCCGCTGCACGACCGGCTCGCCGGGCTGTCGCCGCACCTGCGCGACGTCTCCGGCTGGGAGATGCCCGACGTGTACGGCGTCACCTCGGAACCCGTGCCGTCCTGGTCCCGCCCGTCATGGTTCCCGCAGTGGGAGGCCGAGCACCGGGCGGTGCGCGAGGGGGTGGCGCTCATGGACATGTCGTTCATGGCGAAGTTCCTCGTCCAGGGCCCCGACGCCGGCGCCGTCCTGGAGCGGCTGTCGGCGAACCGGGTCACCGGCAGCGGCCTCGTCACCTACACCCAGTGGCTCAACGAGCGCGGCACGATCGAGGCCGACCTCACCGTCACCGAGCTGGCCGAGGACCGCTTCTGGGTGGTCGCCTCCGACACCGCCCACCGGCACGTCCTGACCCGCCTGCGGCGCCACGGCGCGGTCGTCACCGACGTCACCTCCGGGTGGGCCCAGCTCAACGTGCAGGGCCCGCGGTCGCGCGACCTGCTGGCGGCCGTCAGCGACACGGACGTGACGATGCCCTTCCGCGGCGCCCGCGAGCTGGAGATCGGCTACGCCCGCGTGCTGTGCCTGCGCATCACGTACGTCGGCGAGCTCGGCTACGAGCTCTACATCCCCACCGAGCAGGCCGTGCACGTCCACGACCGGCTCGTCGAGGCCGGCGCCGAGTTCGGCCTCCGGCACGCGGGCCTCAAGGCCCTCGCGAGCCTCCGGCTGGAGAAGGGCTACCGCGACTACGGCCACGACATCGACAACACCGACGACCCGCTGTCGGCGGGCCTCGGCTTCGCGGTCGCCTTCGACAAGCCGTCGTTCATCGGCCGCGACGCGCTGCTCGCCGTGCGCGAAGCGGGGCCGCTGTCGCGCCGCCTGGTGCAGATCCTCGTGACCGACCCGTCCGCGCTGCTCTTCCACGGCGAGGTGGTCCGCCGCGACGGCCGGGACGTCGGCTACGTGCGCGCCGCCTCCTACGGCCACACCCTCGGCGGCGCCGTCGGCCTCGCGTTCCTCGACGCGGGCACCTCGCCGCTCGACCAGGCCTGGCTGGACGCCGCCCCGCTGACCGTGGTGGTCGCGGACCGCGAACACCCCCTCAAGGCGTCGCTGCGGCCACTGTACGACCCGGCGAGCGCCCGCGTCCGCGCCTGATCACGGCACGGCGAAGGCCTCGATCTCGTCCAGGTGGGCCGGGGTGAGGCCGCGGCGGGCGTCCGGCCGGATCAGCAGGGCGCGGCCGGCGGCGGTGAGCTCGTCCAACAGCGGCCCGGCGGCCGGGACCTCATCGTCGTCGGTCCAGACCAGGTGGTCACCGCCGGCCAGGACCGCGCGGGCGGCGGCCAGCTTCGCGGCGGGCGCGTCGGCCACGGTGGTGAACGCGCACGCCAGCGGCGGCAGGCGGAAGAGGCGCTCCAGCTGGTCCGCCCACGGGCACCAGGTGGAGCACCAGCGGACCTCGACGGCGCCGGAGGTGTGCAGGCGGCGGATGCGGGTGGTCAGGGCCGGCGCCCAGCGCATCGGCCAGCCGACCCCCTCGGCGTACGCGCGGCCATGATGCGGGGCGGCGTGCCACGCCGGCTTGCGGGCGTTGACGACCCCGTCGACGTCCAGGAGCCAGACATACGCCACGGCATCCAGTATGGGTCATCTGGTATATATCGATGACTGGCGATGCCATCTAGCCTGAGCGGCATGGTCAGACGCAGATTCGCCACCGTCCTGCTCGCCATTGCGGCGCTGGTCGGCGTCCAGTTGGTCGGCGCGGTCCCCGCGCACGCGGCCACCCGTACCCTCTACTACGACGCGAGCCAGGCGCAGGAGTTCGTGGCCGTGGTCAACCAGGCGGCCACCCTCTGGAACGGCAAGGTCAGCAACGTCCGGCTGGTCCCGGTCACCGCCGGCCGGACGCCCAACATCCGGGTCTACGCCGACAACGGTTGGCCCAGGACGTATTCGACGAGCCTTGGAAACGGTCGCTGGTACATGGGGCGTGAGGCGGTCGACGACGGCTACTACCAGCTGCGGATCGCCACGCACGAGTTCGGGCACATCCTGGGCCTGCCGGACCGCAGGACCGGGCTGTGCTCGGACCTCATGTCGGGCAGCAGCGCGCCGGTGTCCTGCACCAACGCCAACCCGAGCGCGGCCGAGGCGGCGCAGGTCCAGCGCAACTTCGCCTCGGGAGTGACCGCCGAAGTCCAGGAAGTCCTCTTCGTGGGCTGAACGATTGAAGATCGAGAGCCTAGGATGTGCCTGGGCTCTCGATCTTTTACCGCGGAGGCGTGCGTGCTGGCGAGGTTCCTGCAGGTCTGGCTCGGCGCGTGGCCTGCACCGGACCAGGGGATCACGGTCGTCGGGCACCCGGCGCGGGACAAGCCCCGCTGGGACGGCGCCGAGCAGCTCATGCTCGGGGTGACCGACGCCGGAGGCCGCGGGGTGCTGTCCGTGCCGCCCGCGCACCGCGACGAGGTCGCCGCGCTGCTGGCGCGGATGCCCCTCGAAGACCTCCTGGAGCGGCTGCCGGGGCTGCTGGGGCGCCCGGAGCAGGTGTGCTTCACCGGGGTGTTCCGCTGGTCGCAGGCGCCGGCCGAGCTGCCCGACGCGGGGGACTGGGAGCCGGCGGACGGCCCGGGCATCCCCGACTGGCTGCGGCCGTTCCCGGGCGAGGTGCTCATCGCCCGCGACGCCGGCGGCGCCTACCTGGCCGGGGTCGGGTTGAAGCCGCACGACGTCTCCGGCGTCGAGATCTCCGTCGGCACCGACGAGCGGGCCCGCGGGCAGGGCCTGGCCCGGCGGCTCGTCGCCAAGGCCACCCGGCGGATCGTCGCGGGCGGCGCGGTCGCAACCTACCTGCACGACCCGGCGAACACGGCCAGCGCCCACGTCGCCGACGCCGCCGGCTTCCCGGACCACGGCTGGAAGATCCACGCCATGGCCGGGGCGGCCTGAAGCGGAACATTTCCGCGGCAAAGGGGTCAGTGTCGCGCCGCCGGAGTCGATGAGTGCGGTATGTTCCCCCCTTCCGGCGCAGTGCACGTCGGACGTCAGCCGATCTTCGACCGGCACGGTGACGTCCACGGCTACGAGTTGCTCTTCCGCGGCGACGCCGGGGCGGTGGCGGCCGACGAGCGCGGCGCGTACGCCACCAGCCGCGTCCTCATCACCGCCTTCACCGAGATCGGGATCGAGCCCCTGTGCGGGCGCGGGCTGTGCTTCGTCAACCTCACCCGCGAGTTCCTCGTCGGCGACCTGCCGCTGCCGTTCGACCATGAGCAGGTCGTGCTGGAGATCCTCGAGACCGTCACGATCGACGACGTCGTGGTGGAGGCTGTCGGGAAGCTCGTCGCGCAGGGGTACCGCATCGCCCTGGACGACTACGTGTTCGGGCTGGGCCACGAGCCGCTGCTCGAACTGGCCGCGTACGTGAAGATCGACGTGCTGGAGACACCCCCGGACGAGCTCGTCGCGACCGTGGAGCGCTGCCGCAAGTACCCCGGCCTCACCCTCGTCGCGGAGCGCCTGGAGACACAGGAGCAGCTGGAGCACACCAGGGCGCTCGGGTTCGACCTCTTCCAGGGGTACGTGCTGGGCCGCCCGCAGGTCGTCTCCACCACCGCGCTGTCGCCGTCGCGGCTGGCCCGGGTCGAGCTGCTCAGCCTCCTCGTCGGCCCCGGCATCCCGCTGAACCGGGTGGTCGGCCTCGTCACCAGCGACCCGGCGCTCAGCCTGCGGCTCATGGCGGCCGCGAACGCCGACGCGCTCGGCCTGCCGGTGAAGGTGTCCTCCGTCCACGAGGCGGTGCTGCTGCTCGGCGTCGACCGGCTCCGCGACTGGGCCACGCTGATGCTGGTCAGCGACCTCGACGACCCCGGCGCGTCGCAGCTGAGCGGCGCGATCACCCGGGCCCGCATGTGCCAGAACATCGCCGAGCGGATGGGGGTGCCGCCGGAGCCCGCGTTCACCGTCGGCCTCGTCTCCGCCGTCGCCGAGCTGCTCGGCCAGCGCGCCGCCGAGCTGGCGCTGCGCCTGTCGCTCAGCCACGAGGTGACCGAGGCCCTCGTCGACGGGGTCGGGCCGCTCGGGGAGCTGCTGTCGCTCGTCGCCGCATACGAGGCGTCCGACCTGCCGATGCTGCTGGCCGCGCCGGTGCCGGTGGAGGAGACCGCCCTGGCCTACCTGGACGCCGTCGCGTACACCGGCCACATCATCGCGCCCAGGACCCGCCCGGCGACGCCGTAAAACGCGCAACCGGCGGCGCGACCTGCCGATAGGCGGACGTGGACAGCACGCGACCCGTACACATCGGCCGGCAGGCGCTCTACGACAGGCACGGTCACGTCGCCGCCTACGAGCTGCTGTTCCGCGACGGCCCGGAGGCGATGCACGCCTCGGTCCGCGACAGCGCCGCGACGAGCCGGGTCATCGTGGAGGCGTTCACCGCGTTCGGCATCACCGAGCTCGTCGGCGACCGGCGCTGCTTCATCAACCTGACCCGCGAGTTCATCGTGGGGGAGCTGCCGCTGCCGTTCCCGCCGGGGTCGGTCGGGCTGGAGCTGATGGCGGACGTCGCCGTCGACGACGAGGTGCTCGACGGCGTCGGGCGGCTCGTCGAGCAGGGCCACCGCATCGCGGTCGACGACTTCGCCGGTGACGCGTCCCGGGCCAGGCTGCTGCCGTTCGCGCACTACGTGAAGGTCAACATGCTCGCCGGCGACCGGGCCGAGATCAGTGCGATCGCCGGGCAGTGCCGCCGGTTCCCGCGGATCCGGCTCGTCGCCCAGCGGGTCGAGACGCAGGAGCTGCTCGACCTGGCGCGCAAGCTGCAGTTCCAGCTCTTCCAGGGCCACGTGCTCAGCCGGCCGCACCTCATCACCACGCACACGCTGAGCCCGTCGCGGCTGGCCCGCATGCGGCTGCTCGCGGAGCTCGCCGCCGACGAGGTCGACCTGGACCGGGCCGTGGAGACCATCGAACGCGACCCGGCGCTCGCCGTCCGCGTCCTGCGCGGCGTCAACGCCGCCTCCAACGGCCTGCCGCAGCCGGTCTCCTCGATCTTCCAGGCCGTGGTCATGCTGGGCATCCCGCAGGTGCGGCAGTGGGCGACGCTGATGATGGTCGCCGACTTCGCCGACGGCGACGAGGCGCAGCTCACCGACGCCGTCCTGCGGGCCCGCATGTGCCAGACGGTCGCCGAGCGGCGCGGCGCACCCGGCCCGGCGGCGTTCACGGTCGGCCTCCTGTCGGCGCTCGGCGACCTGCTCGGCCGCCCCGCCAGCGAGCTGACCGACCAGCTGCCGCTCACCGAGGACGTCGCGGAGGCCGTCGTGCACGGCCGGGGGCAGCTGGGCGCGGTGCTCACGGAGGTCCGCACGTATCAGCGGGACGCCGCGACCGCCGTGGTCCCCGACCTGGCCGAGGACATGCTGTCGGCGCTGCGCTGGACGAACGCGTCGCTGGCCGAGCCGGAGAGCGAGGACGCCGCCGCGCGCTGAGGCTGACCCGAGGCTGACCCGAGGCGCGCGCAGGTTCGGCGCGGTGCGACGATCATCCGCGATGAGGCGGCTGCATGCGTTGGACTGGGTCGGGATCGGGCTGTTCGCCGCCGGTGGCGTCGCGGTCGCGACCGGCCTGCTGCCGGTGACCGAGGCGGAGGCGACGGTGCGGCGGATCGCGCCGCTGCTCGCGTTCCTCGGGGCGGTGATCATCCTGGCGGAGCTGACGGCGCAGGCCGAGGTGTTCGACGTGCTCGCCGACCGCCTCGCCACGCTCGCCCGCGGGCGGACCGTCGCGCTCTTCGGCGTCTGCGTCGGGTTCGCGGCCCTGACCACCATCACCCTCAACCTGGACACGACCGCCGTGCTGCTCACGCCGGTCATGCTGGCCCTCGCCCGGCGCCTCGGCCTGCCGCCGCTGCCGCTCGCCGTGACCACCGTGTGGCTGGCCAACACCGCGAGCCTCCTGCTGCCCGTGTCCAACCTGACGAACCTTCTCGCCGCCGGACGGGTCGGGCTGGGGCCGGTCGCGTTCGCGGGACGGATGTGGCTGCCGCAACTGGCGGCCATCGGTGTCACCGCGTTGGCGTTGTGGCTCGCGTACTGGCGGCGCACGCCCCGACGGTTCGCGCCGCCTCCGGCGCACCGGCCCAGGGACCCCGTGCTGTTCCGGGTCGCGCTGGGCGCGTGCCTGGTGTTCGTCGCGGGCGTGCTGATCGAGGTGCCCCTGTGGCTGGCGTCCGGGGCCGCCGCGGTCGTGGTCGCCGGCGCGTTCGCGCTGCGGGACCGCGCGGCGCTGCGGCCGGGCCTGCTCCCGTGGCGGCTGCTGGTCTTCGTGACGGGGATGTTCCTGGTCGTCGAGACGCTCGGCGCGCACGGGCTGGACCGGTTCGCGGCCACCCTCATCGGCGACCAGGGCGGCGCCGCCGGGGCGTTCCGGTCTGCCGCCACCGGGATGGGCCTCGCCAACGTCGTGAACAACCTTCCCGCGTACATCGCCGGAGAACGCGGCATCGAGGCGGGACACCGCACGCAGCTGCTGGCGCTGCTCGTCGGCGTCAACGTCGGGCCGCTCGCCGTGCCGTGGGCGTCCCTCGCCACGCTGCTGTGGTGGGAGCGCTGCCGCGCGGCCGGCCTGCGGGTGCCGCCGCTGCGGTTCCTGCTGACCGGGGCCGCCGTCGCGGTCGCGGGCACGGGCCTCGCCACCGCGGCCCTACTGGTGTGATTGTGTGGTTACGCTAAGTGACATGATGCTGCGGTGGTACCTGGTGGCCGCTGGGACCTGCGTCGCCCTGTCGTTCCTGGTGCCCGACGGCAGCTGGTGGCAGGTCGCGGTGCAGGTGCTCACCGGTTACCTGGCGGTCTCGGCGATCATCGCGGGCGCGCTGCGGCACCGCGGGACCGCCCGGGCGGCCTGGCTGGCGTTCGCGGCCGGGGTCGGCGGCAACGCGACCGGCATCCTCGTCGAGGCCTACAGCTTCCACGTCAACGCCGAGTACGAGTCGCCGGGCTGGCCCGACGTCGGCTACCTGGCGCTCTACCCGGGGCTCGCGATCGGCCTGGTCCTGCTGATCCGCCGCCGGTCCGAGGGGCACGACTGGGGCGCGCTCGTCGACGCCACCACCGTCACCACCGGCCTCGGCCTGCTCGCGTGGGTGTTCATGATCCGTCCGGCGATCGACCAGACCGACCTGTCACCGCTGGCCCACCTCACCGGCGTCGCGTACCCGGTCGGCGACGTGCTCGTCCTGGCGATGCTGACCCGCCTGCTGCTCGGCGGCGGCGCCCGGAGCGCCGCGTTCCGCCTGATGATCGCCTCGGCGTTTCTCTTCCTGGCCGGCGACGTCACCTGGGCCGTGCTGAACACGATCGGCGTGGAGCCCGGCCCCGCCGCGCACCGCGTCCTCGGGGCGGTGTTCCTCCTCGCGTACGTCCTCGTCGGCCACGCCGCGCTGCACCGCTCCGCCGCCCAGATCGGCGAGACCGCCGGCCCGCCGCCGAAGCTCGGCCCCGGCCTGCTCGTCCTGCTCACCCTCGCGTCGCTGATGGCGCCGCTGCTGCTGCTCGGCCAGATCGCGGCCGGTGAGGTCACCGACGCGCTGCCGATCGCGATCTGCTCCATCGTGCTGTTCCTGCTGGTCGTCATCCGCATGGCGCAGCTGCTGCGGCAGCTGGAGGCGCAGACCGCCCGGGTCCGTGAGCTGTCGCGCACCGACGAGCTCACCGGCCTGCCCAACCGGCGCGCCTGGGGCGCCGAGCTGCCCGCGGCCCTCGAACGCGCCCGCCGCGACGGTGCCGGGCTGGCCGTCGTCATGATCGACCTCGACCACTTCAAGCGCTTCAACGACGAGTACGGTCACCCGGCCGGCGACCGGCTGCTGAAGTCCGCCGCCGCGGCCTGGTCGGGGCAGCTGCGCGGCACCGACCACCTGGCCCGCTACGGCGGCGAGGAGTTCATCGCGCTGCTGCCGGGCGCGGACACCGCCGAGTCCGTGGCGGTGCTGCGGCGGCTCATGGCGGCGACGCCGCTGGGCCAGACGTTCTCCGCCGGCCTCGCCCAGTGGAACGGCGTGGAGACCTCCGACGAGCTGGTGGCCCGTGCGGACGCCGCCCTGTACGACGCCAAGCGCGCCGGCCGGAACCGTGTCGAGGTCGCGTCCGCTCAGCCCGACACCGACGCCCGGCTCACCCCGAGGTAGACCGTCCGGCGGCGGTGGTCGATGCGGTGCACGGCGTCGACCGGCAGCGTGACCGGCGCGCCGCCGCGGGTCTTCACGACGAGGCGGCCGGTGTCGTACGTGCCCCGGTCGATCGTGCCCACGGGACCGTCGACGGCCTCGACCGCATAGCCGACCAGGACACCGGCCGGCCGCACTCTGGTGATCATTTCCGCCTCCTTCTCGTGGACAGCAACGACTCTCTACCCTGATTGGTGCGTGGCCACGCATTCCGGTCACCTGCCAGGTTTGTATCGCCGCCGGATCGGCTATGTTGCACGCCATGCGTGGATGGCCGCTCGGGCTCGTGGTGTGGCTGCTTCTCCTCGGCGCCGCGGAAGCCTACGGCGCCACCCGGGTCTGGCAGTTCTTCGTCCAGACCGAGCACGGGCAGCTGCTGGACTACTTCGCCATCACCGGCAACAGCATCGGCCGCGCCCGCGTCGAGACGATCGTCGACCGCGTCCTCAACGGCATCTCCGTGCTCTCCCTCACCGTCGCCACCGTGACGGTCGGCTTCATCGCCCTCATCCGCCGCCGGGTCGCCCTCGCCGTCGGCGCCATCCTGCTCATCGGCGGCGCCAACGTCACCACCCAGGTCATCAAGGCCCTCCTCACCCGCCCCGACCTCGGCGTCGACCTGGAGCGCTCCGGCGTCGGCAACAGCCTGCCGAGCGGCCACACCACGATCGCCGCCTCCGTGGCCGTCGCCTTCGTCCTGGTCCTGCCGGCGAAGGCGCGCGCCACCGGCGCCCTGATCGCCGCAGGCTTCGCCGCCCTCGCCGGCGTCGCGACCCTCTCCGCCGGCTGGCACCGCCCCAGCGACGCCGTCGCCGCCCTCCTCGTCGTCGGCGCCTGGGCCGCGTTCGCCAGCGTCTTCATCGTCCTCGTCCAGCGCCGCCACGGCGGCGTCACGTACGGCGCCCCCAGCACCTACGCCACCGTCTTCCTCACCCTCATCTCCCTGGGCCTGCTGCTCGGCGCCGCGGCCGCCCTCTACCTGACCAATCAGGCCCTGGACGTCGCCGTCGACGACCTGAGCCGTCGCCGCCTCTTCGCCGCCTACGCGGGCGGCGCCCTGGGCATCGCCGGCACCGCGGGCCTCATCGTCGCCGCGGTCCTGTCCACCGTCCATCGCGTCGTCCCGCAGCTCGTCCCGCCCCTCGACGACGACGACCTCCCGCCCGCCGCGGCCGACCCGATCGGCGAGCAGGTCACCATCCGCCTCACCAGCGAGGAACCGAACACCCAGCGCCTCGGCGGCCACCCGGACGACCCGACCGTCAAGCTCCCTGGCTAGGATCGCTCGTCGATGTCCGGCACCGGCGGAAGGAACCACCGATGGGCGCGCTGAAGCCATGGCACGTGCTGGTCCTCTGCGGCCTGTGCACCGCCGTCGTCGTCACCGTGGTCGTGGTCGTGGTGGTCACCATGGTGGCCAAGCGCCGCTCGGGCCGCTGAGGACCCGGTCGAGCCCATGTGGATCGAGCTGGCCGCCGAGCTCTTCCCGGCGGCGGAGTTCTCCCCGCCCACCGACGCGGCCGCGATCGACGCCGTCGAGCGGGGTCTGGGCCAGCCGGTGCCGGCGGACCTGCGGGACCTGCTGGCGGAGACCGACGGCCTGCGCGGCGAGTGGGGGCTCGACGTGATCTGGCCGGCCGCCCGGATCCTGGCCGGCAACCAGGAGTTCCGGACGTTCGGGGAGTTCGCCGAGCTCTACGCCCCGTTCGACGGCCTGCTGTTCTTCGGCGACAACGGCGGCGGCGACCAGTTCGCGTACCTCGCCGACGCCCCCGCCGAGGGCGTCTTCGTCTGGGAGCACGAGACCGACACGCGCCGCAAGGTGGCCGACGACCTGGCCGACTACCTCACCCGCGTCCTCACCGGCGACGGCGACGACTGGTACGTCACCTACGACTGAGCCGGCGTCGCGCCCACCGGTGTCGGGTGAACGGTTGGTCCGCAACCATCCGGAACCCGTTTGGGGTGTGGTGCTGCTCCCGTTGGAGCGTTGAGTTGTGGTTGGCAGCACACACGGGGGAACAGCACTGGGAGGCAGACATGATCGGCACCGTCACGGAGTTCATCGCGGAAGCTGTCTTCGCCTCCGACCTGCAGCCGTCGCGGCCCGTCACCGTCGCGGAGGCGTGGGCCGCGGTGACCGTCGCCGTCACCCGGCACGGTGCGCAGGGGTGCGTCGACGTCCTGGCCCGGGAGTACGGGGAGCGTCCGGAGACGGCCGCGCCGCGGATGCGGTTCGCCCGGGAGCTGGCCGCCACCCTGATGCCCGCGACCGCCCTGGCCGGCTGAGCCGAGCCGAGCCGGGGAAGGACGGCCGGGTCAGGCTGGTGGGAGCGTGACGGCGATCTCGTCGCCGAGGGTGGCGCCGTGCTGGAGGTCGAGGTCGTCGCCGCTCCAGAACTTGCCGGGGTCGTACCAGTTGGCGCGGCGGCCTTTGGGGAGCAGGCCCATCTCCTCGTAGGTGACGGCGACCACCTCGGCGCAGTAGGCGGTCTCGAGGGAGGACTCGTTGCGCTTGCGGATGTTCGGGACGCGGCCGGAGAACCAGCGGCCGGCGAGGCGGGCGGTGGACGGGAACGGGGTGCCGTCGAGGCGGGCGATGGTGCGCAGCACCGCTTCCTCCATCGGGGGCGACACGTCGTAGTGCAGCTGGCGGAGCCAGGGGCGCTGGCCGTAGCGGCGGCCCCAGACCAGCACCGCGTCGCGCAGGTCGTGGAGCTGGACGCCGCGCTGGTGGCCGCCGGTCCACATGTCGGGCAGGGACTTGCCCAGCTCGGCGTGCCACATGAGAGGTGGCAGGTCGTCCAGGACGACGGCCATGCCCACGTGGTTGACGGGGCTGTTGGTGAGCGTCTGGATCGCCCGGTCGGCCTTGGAACGGCCGCGGAACACCCAGAGGTCGCCCGTCCGGGTCATCCGGACGGCGTCGTCGAGATCGATAGCTCCCTGCACGACCAGTACCCTAGATGCCCATGAAGGCGAAGTGGTGGAAGGTCCTCGGCCTGGCCGGTGTGGTGGGTGTCGCGGCCACGGGAGTGGTGGTGGCGCGGGCGGAGCGCCGGCGGCGGGCCTACACGCCTGAGCAGATCCGGGCCAAGCTGCAGGAGCGGCACGCGGTCGCACAGGGCGGGACGAGTCGCGGGTCACGTACCAGTGGCACCTGAGGTCACTTAGGGTAGGTGGGGTGCAGTCAATGACTTCCCAGAGCGACCCGGTGCGGGTCCTGTTCCTCGAAAACATCCACCCCGTCGCCGTCGAGCGGATGCGGTCCGAGGGATATGTGGTCGAGACCCTCGGGCGCGCGCTCGACGAGGACGAGCTGATCGCCAAGCTCTCCGAAGGGGTTCACCTGCTGGGCATCCGGTCCAAGACGCAGGTGTCGGCCGCGGCCCTGGCCGCCGCGCCGCACCTGCGGGCGATCGGCGCGTTCTGCATCGGCACCGACCAGATCGACCTGCGGTCCGCGGCCGAGTCCGGGATCGCCGTCTTCAACGCGCCGTTCTCCAACACCCGTAGCGTCGTCGAGCTCGCCGTCGCCGAGATCATCGCGCTGACCCGGCGGCTCACCGAGAAGAACGCCGGGATGCACAACGGCGTCTGGGACAAGGACGCCGAGGGGTCGCACGAGGTCCGCGGCCGGTCGATCGGCATCGTGGGCTATGGCAACATCGGCACCCAGCTGTCCGTCCTCGCCGAGAACCTCGGCCTCAAGGTGTACTTCTACGACACCGCCGACAAGCTGGCCCTCGGCAACGCGCAGCGGTGCGCCACG
This sequence comes from Dactylosporangium sp. NPDC006015, assembly GCF_040614215.1. Lineage (NCBI taxonomy): Bacteria > Bacillati > Actinomycetota > Actinomycetes > Micromonosporales > Micromonosporaceae > Dactylosporangium > Dactylosporangium sp. NPDC006015. The sequence goes on along the minus strand of NZ_JBEXUD010000009.1, from coordinate 199,361 downwards.
CTCGACGAGCTGTTGGAGCTGTCCGACATCGTCACCCTGCACGTCGACGGCCGCCCGGGCAACAGCGGGTTCTTCGGCGAGGAGCAGTTCGCCAGGATGCGCCCGCGCAGCATCTTCCTCAACCTGAGCCGCGGCTTCGTCATCGACCACGAGGCGCTGCGCAAGCACCTGGAGAACGGGCACCTGGCCGGCGCCGCCGTCGACGTCTTCCCGAAGGAGCCGAAGGCGAAGGGCGACGAGTTCCAGTCCGCGCTGCGCGGCCTGCCCAACGTCATCCTCACCCCGCACATCGGCGGCTCCACCGAGGAGGCGCAGTCGGACATCGGCTCGTTCGTGGCGGAGAAGCTGCACAAGTATGTGCAGGAGGGCTCCACCACGCTCAGCGTCAACCTGCCGTCGCTCGCCCTGCAGCAGGCCCCCGGCACCCACCGCATCGCCCTGCTGCACCACAACGTCCCGGGCGTGCTCGCCGACGTCAACAGCATCCTCGCCGGCCACAAGGTCAACGTGGAGGGCCAGATCCTGGCGACCCGCGGCGAGTTCGGCTACCTGCTGTCCGACATCGCGATCGACTACCCGGCGGAGATCCTCGCCCAGCTGTCCAACATGGCCACCACGGTCCAGCTGCGCGTGCTGTCGTAAGCCGGGAACGCCCGCCTCACGTCCGCGTGAGGCGGGCGACGGCGCCGGTCTCCAGGGCGGTCCAGACGGTGCCGTCGGGGGCGACCGTGATGCCGTGCGGTTCGGCGCCCGCGACCGGGAGATCGTAGGTGGTGACGGCGCCGGCCACGGTGATGTGGCCGATGCGGTTGCCCGCCCATTCGGTGAACCAGCAGCCCCCGGCCGGGTCGGCGGTGATCGCGTGGGGCCGGCCGGCGCGGTCCGGGAGCGGAAACTCGGTGATCGTGCCGTCGGCGGTGATCCGCCCGATCTGACCGGCGGCGATCTCGGTGAACCAGACCGCACCGTCGCCGCCGGTGGCGATGCCGACCGGCCCGGCGTCCGGCGTGGGCAGCGGATGGATCGTCAGAGCACCGGATGGCCCGACCTGAGCCACCGCGCCGGCCTGGTTCAGCGTGCACCAGGTCGAGCCGCCGGCGACCGTCACCATTGATGGCATCGACCCCTCCGGCAGGGACACGGTCGCGACAGATCCGTCATTTCCGATGAATCCGATGTGTGGCGGCTGCATCGTGGTGTACGTGCAACCCCCGTCCGGGCCGGAGGCGACGCCGTACGACCCCTGGACACCCGGCAGCGGCACCAGCGACACCTCGCCGGAGGGGGAGATCCGCCCCACGGCGCCGGTGTGCAGCAACGAGAACCAGAGATCGGGCGTGATCAGCGCGGGCCCGCCGCCGTCCCGCACATTGAAGCGCGTCGTGGTCCCGTCCAGGGCTATGCGCATTACCGCACCCGCGTGGACCAGTGTGCACCACAGCGCGCCGTCGGGGCCGGTCGTGATGCCGTAGGGGCCGTCACCTGGTGCGGCGATCGTGAACACGTCCATGAAGATCCATTTTACCCGTATGGAACGAAAGAAATCTTCGCGATCGAAGTTCGTCATAGTGGTGCTGACCTCGCAAATCGGGTCACGCGCGCTTGGACCGATCCGTTTCCAAGTCGTTAAAACGTCGTTCGGGATTGAAGTGTGTCGTGACCAACCGCTACGGTGCTGTGCGGACTCGGTCACGGACCATTCATTCACGGGGGACGACTGTGCGGCACCAGCGGGAATGGCACGCGGTTGTTGGCTGACCGCATGCGCCGGGAGCCGCTCGCCGACGACTTCTTCCGGCTCTGTCATGACGACCGCAGCGGCACACTGCGGCTGTCCGACGACGCCACCCGGATCGGTCTCGCCTCCGCGCTGATCGGCGAGCTGGGCTGGGCCGGCATCCTGACCGTCGAGGACGGGCTGCTGTTCGTGCGCAGCGGGTCGACGCCCGGCGACTCCGTCGCGCACGCGGTCCTGGACGACATCCGCGGCGAGCGCACGCCCCGCGACGTGCGCACCTGGCTGGCATATCTGTCGATGGAGGCCTATGAACGGGTCGCCCGCAGGATGGTCGCCGGGAATCATGTCATTCCCCAGGAAGGCCGGCGGCTGCTGCGCCGCTTCACGTTCTATCAGCCGACCGACACGAACGAGTTCGTGTGGCCGAGGGTGCGGCTGGGGACGGCATTGGCGCAGCGCAGACCGGTCGACCAGATCGATGTCCACCTGCTGGGTATCGCCGATGCGACGGGGCTGCTCCCGAGCATTCTCGACGGCGGTGGTCAGGCCGCGTACGCATACTTCGACCACCTCATCCAGCAGTCCCACGCGGATGTGCAGACCCTCATCCAGGAAACGAGGGTCGTCATCGGCAACAAGGTGATGAACGGACGCTGAAACACCCCCCACCCCCGCTTCCCCCGGAGGATGTCATGCCTGTCAGCACCGCGCCGCCAACAGGCGGTTACACCAGCAAGGTCGACTCGGCACTCGACCAGAACAAGCTGACGGTCCTGACCGTCATCCTGATGGTGATCGCGGCGGCGGCGCCGTTCACCGTCATCGCCGGCGGCGCGACCGCGGGCTGGGCCGTCACCGGCGTGCTCGGCATCCCCGTCGCGTACATCGCCATGGCCGCCATGCTGGGCATCTTCAGCGTCGGGTACACCGAGATGTCCCGGCACATCGTCAACTCCGGCGCGTTCTACGCCTACGTGGCGCAGGGCCTGGGCCGCGTGACCGGCCTCGGCGCCGCCGGTGTCGCCGTGCTCGCGTACAACTTCATGCAGATCGGCCTGTACGGCGGGTTCGGCCCGGTGCTCAGCGGCTTCCTCGCCGACCAGTGGGGCATCGACCTGAAGTGGTGGGCGTGCGCGTTCATCGCCTGGGCCGTCATCGCCGTCCTCGGCGTGCTGAGCATCGAGTTCAGCGGCATCGTGCTCGGCGTCCTGCTCGGCGCCGAGGTCATCATCGCGCTGATCTTCTCGGTCGTGGAGCTCGCGCACCCCGCCGGCGGCACGGTCACCTTCGACACGGTCAACCCGTCGCAGCTGTTCAGCGCGGGCACGGGTGCGGCGCTCGCCACCGCCGTGGCCGGCTTCGTCGGCTTCGAGTCGACCGCCGTCTACAGCGAGGAGACCCGCAACGCGAAGCGGAACATCCCCCGCGCCACCTACCTGTCGCTGATCATCATCGGCCTGCTGTACGCGTTCTGCTCGTGGGCCATGTCGGTCGCCGCCGGACCGGACAAGATCATCGGCCTGTCGACGGAGAACTCCAGCGAGACGATGTTCGTGCTGGTGAGCCCGCATCTCGCGGAGATCTGGCTGACCCTGGGCCACGCGCTGTTCATCACCAGCCTGTTCGCGGCGCTGCTCGCGTTCCACAACACCGCCGCCCGTTACACGTTCGCGCTCGGCCGGGAGCGGGTGCTGTTCAGCTTCTTCGGCACCACCGGGCGCCGCTTCCGGGCGCCGCTGTGGGGCTCGCTCACGCAGACGATCCTGGCCGCCGTCGTCCTCGCCGTGTTCGCCGCGAGCGACGGCCTGGACCCGTTCGTCCACCTGTTCTTCTGGTGGACCGTGACCGGCGGCTTCGGCGTGCTCATCCTGATGACCGTGACGTCGGTGGCGGTGCTGGCGTTCTTCCTGCGCACCCGCGACGGCGAGGTCGCCCAGGTGTCGCCGTGGCGGCGGTTCATCGCCCCGGCGATCGGCGCGGTGCTGCTGGGTGGGGTACTGATCGTGACGATCCTGGAGTTCGACACGCTGCTGGGCGTCAAGCCGACCGACCTGGCGCGGTACCTGTTCCCGGGCCTGTTCCTGGCCGCCGCCCTGGTCGGCGCCGCGTGGGCGGCGTTCCTGCGGGCCGGCAACCCCGACACGTACCGCGGCATCGGCCAGGGCGTGAGCGCGGCGCTGCTCACGGTCCAGCCCGAGGACACCGCCGCGCACCGGGCCGGTCCGTCCCGATGACGTCGACCTCGACGGCCCCGGCGATCCGCGTCGCCGGGGCCGGCGACACCGGCACGGTCGCGGCGGTGCTCGCCACCGCGCTCGACGACACCGACATCGCGCACTGGCTGGTGCCCGACCGGTCGGAGCGGATCGAGGTGTACCGGCGGTACTTCGACCTCGTGACGCCGTGGTTCGTCGAGCACGGGACGGTGTACGTCACCGCCGACGGCGCGGCGGTCGCGGCGTGGGTGCGCCTCGACGGCAAGTTCGAGCCGGAGATCGCGGACTACGACCGGCGCCTCGCGGCCGCGTGCGGCGAGGCGACCGGCCGGTTCGTCCAGCTCGACGAGGACATGCTCGCCGCGCACCCGGACGGCCTGGCGCACGACTACCTGGCGTTCCTCGGCGTCCGGCCGGAGCGGCAGGGGCAGGGCCTGGGGAGCAGGCTGCTGCGCGAGCATCACCGGATCACCGACGAGGCCGGGCTGCCCGCCTACCTGGAGGCGACCGGGCGGCGCAACGCGGCGCTGTACGGCCGGCACGGGTACGCGGACACCCAGCCGTTCCACATCGGCGACGGGCCGCCCCTCTACGCCATGCTCAGGCCACCCCGAGTGCCGTGACGTCCCACATGCCGTAGTACTGGTTCACGAACACGTTCGTCATTCGCGGGTTGCGGTAGTTGAGCACCTTGTCGTACGTCAGCGGCAACATCGTCGCGGAGTCCATGACCGCGGCGTCGACCTGCGACCACAGCTTCGCCGCTTCGGCCGGGTCCGTGGTGTCACGGGCCCGGTCGATGAGCGCGTTGATCGCCGAGTCGGACAGCTCCGCGTAGTTGTTGTTGCCGCTGGGCAGGATGAGCCGCCCGTCGATCAGCGTCGGGAAGAAGCCGTAGCCCGTCGGGAAGTCCGCCGACCAGGCGCCCATGATCAGCCCGTACCCCTTGGTGTGCACGTTCGAGGGGGAGCCCACGACCGACCGGGCGTAGATCGACGGGTCCGACGCGTCGATGCGGGCCTTGATGCCGACCGCCGCCAGGGCCGCCTGGATCGCCTCGGCGGTCTTCGACGCCTTCGGGCTGTTGGTGGTGGCGATGACGGTCTCGAAGCCGTCCGGCTTGCCGCACGCGGTCAGCTCCGCCTTGGCCTTGTCCGGCTGCGGCTTGCCGCTCCTCGTCTGGAACGGGTCCAGCGACGGGTCGTGCCCCGGGATGCCCGGCGGCAGCATCGCGCCGGCGATGTCGCCGCCCGCATCCGGCCCGCCGCGGGCGGTCTGCACGGTGGTCTTGTCGACGGCGTACTGCACGGCCCGCCGGCAGTGCACGTCGTCGAACGGCTTCACCGCCGTGCTCATCGCCGCGTACTGCACGAACCCGGTCGTCGGCTCGTCGGCGCGGGCCTTCAGCACCGGGTCGAGCAGGACCTTCGGTTGCGACGCCGACTGCACCCCGCCCTGCCCGGCGTCCGCGTCGAGGTCCCCGTCCAGCAGCTGCCGGTCGATCTCGTCGGGCGCGGTGCCGAAGGCCAGCTCGATGCGGTCCGGCAGCGCCTTGCGCACCGTGTCCGTGGCCCGGTCCCACTGCTCGTTGCGGACCAGCACGGCCTCCTTGCCCGGGTCGATCGTCTCGAACCGGTACGGCCCGCTCGACACCGGCTTGTCGCCGTACTTCGCGCCCGTGTCCTTCGCCGCCGGCACCGGCGCGGCGACGCCCATCGCGAGCAGGTACGGGAAGTCGGCGAACGGCTCCGCCAGCTTGAACGTGATCGTCTTGTCGTCCGGCGTCGAGATGCTCTTCAGGCCGTTCTTGTCGGCGAACGGACCGGGGTAGTGCTGGCCCTGGTCGAGCTGGTCGATGAGGTACGTCGGCCCGCCGCTGAGCTCCTCCTGCGCGAACAGCCGCTCGATGCCGTGCCGCACGTCCTTCGCCGTGATCGCCGACCCGTCCTCGAACCTGATCCCGTCGCGCAGCTTGAACGTGTACGTCAGCTTGTCCGCCGAGATCTCCGGCGCCGCCGTGGCGAGGTCCGGGACCAGCTTCAGCCCGTCCGCCCCGGGCTTCGCGTCCGGCGTCAGCAGCGTCCGGACGTAGAGCCGCTGCAGGTTGTACACCGCCGTCACGTACGACCGCGTCGGGTCCCACGAGTCCACGTCGTGCGCGCTGGCCAGCTTCAACGTGCCGCCGGTCGCCGTGGACGGGTTCACGACCTCGGTCAGCCCCGCGTTGAACGCCGCCGTGGCCGTCCCTTCGCCACCCGGCTTGTCCTTGTCGGCACATGCCCCGACGGCGAAACTCAGACACAGCACCAGTGCACAGCGAGTGATCTTCACTTAACTCAGCGTAGACCCGCATGTGACGTGCGCGCGGTGGTTCGGCTCAGCCCGCCGGCGCGGGGCCCAGGGTGGCGCTGCCTAGTGGGCGAGCACGACGGCGATCAGGGCCAGGGCGCCGGGGAGGGCCTGGACGAGCAGGATGCGGCGGCTGGCGGTCGCGGCGCCGTACAGGCCGGCGACGATCACGCACGCGAGGAAGAAGACGCGCATCGCGAAGCCGACCGGGTCGTCGGCGACGATGCCGTAGACCAGGCCGGCGGCGAGGAAGCCGTTGTACAGGCCCTGGTTCGCGGCCAGGGCCTTGCTGGACTCGGCGAACTCGGCCGTGGTGCCGAACGCCGCCCGCGTGCGCGGGGCCGTCCACAGGAACATCTCCAGCACCAGGAAGTAGGCGTGGAGCGCGGCGACGAGGCCGACGAGGACCAGAGCGGCGATGTTCACGCCGGACACCCTACCGGTCGGTATCCGCCCGTTCGCCGTGCGCCGGGGGCCGATCCGCGGACCGGCCCCCGGCCACCCGTCAGTTCTTCGTGACCCGCACGACGACGTTGGAGTCGGTGACGCTCTGCACGGCGATGGTGAAGCCCTGGGCCTCGGCGCTGCCGTCGACGGGGACGCTGACCGTGGTGCCGCCGACGTCGACCTTCACGTTGCCGTTGTCCACGCTGATCAGCTTGACCTTGATGCCGAGGACCTTGGACTCGGCGTCCACGCCGCGGTCGAAGGTGACGGTGCACGCGCTGGTCGAGCACGTCACGTTGTCGGAGCTGCACGCCGTCAGCGCGCCCAGCCCGATGGCCAGCGCGGCGGCGACCGTGGCGAGGCGGCGGGTCAAGGTCATCATGACTCGGCAGTGTAGCCAACCCATGCTCGTGACCGATGAGTCTCGCCCGCTCCGTTCGTACACCCTCCGGAAACGCCGAACGAGGAGGATGTCGCATGTCGCAGGAGAGGGCCGCGGTCGTGGCGGAGCGGTCGGAGCTGGCGGAGGTGTTCGGGGCGCTGACCCCGGCGCAATGGGACGCGCCGTCGCTGTGCGCCGGATGGCGGGTCCGGGAGGTGGTGGCGCACACCACGATGCCGTTCCGGATGGGGCTGGGCGGGTTCGTGTGGGAGATGGTGCGCTCCGGCGGCCGGTTCAACGCGATGTCGGACCGGGTCGCCCGGCGGGACGCCGCCCGGATGCCGGCCGAGGCGCTGCTGCGGTCGCTGCGGGACAACATCGAGCACCCGTGGGCGCCGCCGGGCGGGGGCGCGACCGGGGCGCTGTCGCACGAGATCATCCACGGCCTCGACAGCACGGTCGCGCTCGGGCTCGACCGGCGGGTGCCGCTCGACCGGCTCCGGCTGGTCCTGGACGCGATGCGGCCGCGCAACGTCGAATACTTCGGCGTGGACCTGAGCGGCGTCACGCTGGAGGCCACGGATCTCGATTGGCGGTTCGGCGGCGGCGGTACGCCGCTGCGAGGCCTCGCGCAGGACCTGCTCCTCGTCGTCTGCGGGCGGCGGTTGCCGCCGGGTCATCTGTCGGGCGAGCCGGCCGCCCGGTTCACCTCGGCCGGCTGATCGAACAGCGCGAGCTCCTCGGCCGTCGATGCCTCGAACAGCGGCACGTCGGGTGCCTCGAACGGCGGCACGTCGGTGCCTCGAACAGCGGCACGCAGGTGTCGAGGAGCTCGCGGCTGATCGGCACCGCACCCGGTTCGCCCGCCGCGGCCCGCGTCGCGATCCGGCGGGCCAGCTCGTCGACCGGCGCGGTGAGGTCCCGGCGCCGAGCGCGCTGGCGGCGAGCCGCTTCTCGTCGCGCTCGGCCCTGACCCAGAACCCGGGCTCCAGCACCACGTCTGCCCCAGCCGCAGCTCCTGCGCGTGGACCCGGTCACCGCCGGCAACGGATCCGTCGTCGTGGTCCGCGGCCGCGACGGCGTGCGCCAGGTGTTCACCGACAACACCGCGTTCCACCGGGCCGCCGGGCTCTTCGACCTGCCGCCCGGCCGGCCGTGGTCAGGCATGTTCGACGCGGTCATCACCGCCAGCGGCGCCGAGCACACCCGCCGACGGAAGCTGCTGATGCCGGCCATGCACCGCACCGCGATGGCGCACCACCGGGAGGTGTTCGCCGACACGTTCGCGCGGTCCCGGTTCGCCGCGCCGGGCGGGGACCCGTTCGACCTCAAGCAGGAGTGCCTGCGCATCTCCAAGACGAACCTCATGCGCTGCCTGCTGGGCTTCGACGACGCCGCGTCCCTCGGCCCCTTCGCCGCCGGTGCCGAAGGGGGCGCTGCTCTTCATGGCACCGCTGCTCGAGCACCGCGATCCGCTCGCGTACCCGTCACCGCAGGCCTTCCGGCCGCAGCGCTGGCGCGCGGGGGAGCCGGCGCCCCCGGCAGTACGAGTTCATCCCGTTCGGCCTCGGCCCGCGCCGCTGCCTGGGCGCCGAGTTCGCCGACCTGCAGGTCCGCACGACGCTGTCGCTGATGATGGAGCGCGGCCTGCCCGGCCTGGTGCGCCCACGCGTCGACTACGGCATGGTCAACGGCGTCACCGCAGGCCCGCAACACCCCGTCCCCGTCCACGGCGACCGTCCCAAGTGGACGGTCCTCACCGGCTCGGTCACGGCGGTGTGGAAGCCCGCCGCCTGAGGCTGTGCCCTGCCGTTGCCGTTGCCGTTGCCGTTGCCGTTGCCGTGCCGTCGTGCCGTCGTGCCGTCGTGCCGTCGTGCCGTTGTGGCGATGCGGCGATGCGGCGTCATGGCGTTGCGGGGACCGGTGCGCTGCGGCTCGGGCGCTGCTGGGACTTCGCGCGGCGGCGGCGGATCGCCCACTCCGCCACGGCGAGGTTGATGACCCAGCCGGCGCCCATCAGGAACGCCCGCGCGGACGGCCCGGGCTCGCCGACGAACAGGAACCAGGGCGCGTGGGTGATCGCCTGCGTGCCGGCGCCGAGACCGATCGCGTAGCCACGCGTCACCCAGGCGCTGTGCGTGGGGATGTCGCGGCGCCGGGCGGCGGCGAACCCGAGCCCGAGCGCCACCGCCATCACCGTGCCGAACAGCAGGCGCTCCAGCATCACCAGCGTGCCGTCGGCGGGCGGCAGGTCGTACATCACCGACATCCACAGACCGGTGAGCGCCGCGACGATGCCCAGCGGGATTAGCAGCCGCCCCGCCACCCGATGCCAGCCGGCCCGCCTGCGGCGCAGCCCGGGGGAGAACTGGAACGCGCCGAGCAGCAGGAACACGCTGGCACTGATGATGTGCAGCACGACCGGCAGCGGCTGGTCGAAGAAGCGGGCGTTGTCAGGTGTACGCGTCCCGCCGCCGCCCAGTTCGACGAGACGGATGGTGCCGGCGGCCATCGGCACGAAGCTGAGCGCGATCAGCCCGGTCGGGACGAGCCAGGTGGCTTTGGTCATGCGTCGATGGTGAACGCCACCCCCGCCGCCACTCATCGCCACTTGGACCTACGGCGGACCGTGCTTAAGTACTACCCGCCTCGTCTCGTAGGCCCAGATGGCGATCTCGACCCGGTTCCTGACCCCGAGCTTCGCCATCAGACTGGCCACGTGCGTCTTCACCGTGCTGAGCGTGATCCCCAGCTCCGCGGCGATCTCGGCGTTGCTCCGCCCCCCGGCAACCTTCGCGAGCACCTGCTCCTCCCGCTCGGTGAGCGCCTCGACCGGCTGCGGCGGGCTGGGCACCGGCCCCGCCCCGGCGAACGCCCGCAACAACCTGGCGGTGACCACCGGCGCGATGAGCGCCTCCCCGTTCGCCGCGGCGTGCACTGCCTGCGCCAGCAGCGCCGGCCCGGCATCCTTGAGCAGGAACCCCCGCGCCCCCGCCCGCAGCGCCGCGTACACGTACTCGTCCAGGTCGAACGTGGTGATGACGACCACCGCGAGCGGATCCTCGACCCCCGGCCCGGCCAACGCCCGCGTCGCCTCGATCCCGTCGACCCCCGGCATGCGAATGTCGAACAGGCAGACGTCAGGCCGCACCTGCCGCGCCAGCTCAACCGCCCGATGCCCGTTCGCAGCGACCCCGACGACCTCAATCCCCGGCTGTGCATTGAGAATCATGCTCAACCCGGTCCGCACGATCTCCTGATCGTCGGCCACCACCACCCGGACGCTCACCCCACCACCCCAGACCGTCGCACCTCAACGCCAGAACGCGACCCCTCGGACCGCAATGTCTCGGAACGGGACCGCCCCGAGGACGCCTCCGTGTGCGCCGCGTCGGATGCCGGCTCCCGGTCCGATGCCAGGGCCTTCGTAGCGGTGCAGGCGGGCTGATGCGGCCCGGTTCCCTCGGTGCACGGCGACCCGACCTGCGACGGCAACGTGTCCGGAATCTCGGAGACCGGCCGCCGGAAGCCGGACGCCTCGGCGCCCGACTTCTCGAAACGCGGGGGATCGGCGCTCGGCCGCTCGAGGTGCAGGGGCTCGACGCGCGGCGTCTCGGGGCGCGGGGGATCGGAGCGAGGTCCCTCGGAGGACGGGGGAGCCGTGGGCAAGTGCTCGGCCGGCGGTGTCTTGGTCGACGGGGTCGGTCCTGGCGACGGTGCCGGTCCGAGTGGCTGTGGCGCTTCGGGTGAGCGTGTGGTCCCGGGCTCGGGCCGTCCAGGTCGGGACGGGGCAGTCGCCCCTGAGCGTGGCAGGACGGCGGTCACGGTCCAGCCGCGGCCGGTGCCGTCGAGGTGCGTCGGGCCGGCCTCGCATGTGCCGCCGAGGAGGGTGGCGCGTTCGGTCATGCCGATGAGGCCGTACCCGTGGGCGGTCGCCGGCCGGGCCGAGCCTGAGTCGCCGTCGTCGGTGACCCGCAGCCGCACCGACGTGTCGTCGGCGTGGACCCGCACCTCGATCCTGGTCGCATGCCGGGCGTGCCGCCTGGCGTTGGTGACCGACTCCTGGGCCAGGCGGTAGATGGCCGCACCCACCGGCGCCGGGATGCCGTCGAGGTCGCCGGAGAGCTCGACGTCCACGCGAGGCCCGGTCCGCGCCTTGCCGGTCCGCGCTCCGTCCGCCTGCGGGTCGCCGATCCGAGCCCAAGAGGCCGGAGTGCCATCGGTCCGAGTGTCGCCGCTTCGGGTGCTGACTGTCCGCGTGTCGTGGGTCCGGGGGTCGTACGTCTGCGGGTCACCGCTCCGCGCGCCGTCGACCCGCGCGCCGTCGACCCGCGTGCTGTCGGTCCGTGGGTCGCCGGTCTGTGGGTCGCTGGTCTGTGGGTTGCTGGTTCGGGGGTCGCTGATCCGAAGGTTGTCGGCTCGTGCGTCGTCGGGCGGCGAGTGGTCGCTCCGTGCGCCGTCGGTCTGTGCCTGGCCGGTCTGTGTGCCTTCCGCCCGCGTGCCGTCGACCGGGGTTTCGCCGGCGTGGGCCTCGTGGGTCTGTGTGCTGTCGGTTCGGGGGTCGCTGGTGTGTGGGTTGCTGGTTCGAGGGGTGCTGACTCGAAGGTCGCTGACTCGAAGGTCGTTGGCTCGTGCGTCGTCGGGCGGCGAGTGGTCGCTCCGTGCGCCGTCGGTCTGTGTCTCGCTGGTCCGTGTGCCTTCTGCCCACATGCCGTCGGCCCGGGCTTTGTCGTCTCGGGTTTCGTTGGCCGGGGTTTCGTTGGCCGGGGTTTCGTTGGTAGGGGTTTCGTTGGTAGGGGATTCGGCGGCAGGGGTTTTGGTGGGCTGGGTGTTGTCGGTCCGTGTGGTGGCGGGCTGCGCATTGGTGGGCACGGCGGCCGGGTCGGCGAGGTACGCCAGGTCGGCGAAGGACGGGGTCGGGGACAGCTCGGGCGGGTCGGCCGGGCCGGCGTGGCGCAGGAGGCGGACCATGGCGCGCATCTCCGTCAGGGCCTGCGACGCCTCGGCCTCGATGAGGTGCAGGGCGGAGAGCGCGGCGTCAGGGTCCGTCGCAGCGGTGGCGATGCCGGCCTGGGCGCGGATGGCCATTGCCGAGACGTGGTGGGCGACGGTGTCGTGCAGGTCGCGGGCCAGGCGCTCGCGTTCGAGGAGGCGGATGCGGTCGATCTCGCGGCGGCGGGCGCCGGCACGATACCGCAGCGCCAGGCCCAGCGCGAGACAGCTGGACAGCACGGCCAGCCCCGCGACGGTGTCGCTCGGCTTGACCTGCACGAGCTGGTCCAACACGCCGGCCTTCACGGCGATGACCGCCGTGCCGAGCACGATTTCGCGGCCGGAGCCCCAGCGCGTCAGCGCGTACACCAGAAGCAGCACCGCAACGGCGGCGCCATTGTCCATGGCATGGCCCGCCAGCAGCGGCAGCAGGCCGGTCGCGCCGAACGCCACCGCGACCGCCGCCAACGGCTGACGCCGGCGCCAGGGCACCACCGCCACGACGCCGGCCAGGACGACCAGGACGGAGAGCGCGCGCATCGGCAGGTCGGGGCGGAGCAGCCCCTCCAGCACGGCGATTGGGCCGAACACGCCGACGAGCGCCCAGTCGCGCCACACCCGCCGGGGCGCGTCTGGGGCGCGCGGCTCGTCCCAGACCACGCGCATGGCGTCGACCATCCGTCTCACCCTTGGAATCGTATGAGAGCCGGCGCTCCCGCAGAACGGTCCAAAGACGGAGCCCTACACCACCTTCAGTCCTAGGACCACGAAGTCGCGCCCCAGCGGGCCGTCGCGGCGATCGCCGGACGGCTGCCAGCCGCGCCGCAGGTAGAAGGCCTTGGCGCGGTCGTTGCCGTCCCAGACCTCCAGCTGACCCTCGGTGATCCCGGCCTCGCGCCAGGCCGCGACGCCGGCGTCGTGCAGGGCGCCGCCGGCGCCGCGGAGCCAGTGCGCGGGGTCGACGTACAGGCCGACGAGCCGCGCCGGCGGTCCCAACGACACGAAACCGAAAGGCCCGTGGGCGCCGTCGACGCACAGCACGAGGCGATCCGTTGCCTGGATGCTGATGGTGTACGCGTCCCGCAACTCCCTCGTGTCGTCAGGGATCTCCAGGTCGCCGTAGTACGTGCGGCGGGCCACCTGATGGATCGTGACGAGGGCGTCGACGTCCTCGGTGCGCGCTGTGCGGACCTCCATCGTGGCGACGATGCCACAGTCCGGGTTTGGCGGCTGCCCCGGCCGGAAACTGGTTCAGTATGACCAGCAGGCATGACGTCCCGCGCGTCGACGAGACCGTGGACATCGACATCATCCGTGACGAAGCGGAGCGGATCGCGGTGCCCGACTTCGACTACATCGGGCAGCCCATCGACGCGATCGTGGATGGGCTCACCGGGCACGGCCACGACAAGGACCAGGACTCCGAGGACACCACGGTCGACTAGGTCTGCCCGCGGGGAGACCTGATCAGGAGCGTGGCGACCACCTCGTCCGGGCCGACGGTGCCGTACACGTGCGGCACATCGGCGGCCCACGCGATGTGCTCGCCCGGCCCCGCGATCAATGGTGCGCTGGTGGGGCCCGCCCGCAGTACACCCTCCGACACCGTGACGTGCTCGGTCACGCCCGGCGCGTGGGGTGGTGACTGCTGCACGACGCCTGGGCGCACCCGCATGCGCAGCAGCTCGAACGTCACCCCCGGCTCGTCGAACACCTCCAGCAGCGTCGCCGTGACCGCGGACCCCCGGACGGGTTCGCCGTGCTGCTCCCGCACCAGCGCCGTCAGCGGTACGCCCAGCGCACCCGCCACCGCGTAGAGCGTCTCCAGCGTGGGGTTCCTGGTCCCGTGCTCCAGCCCGGACAGCGTGGCCTTGCCGATGCCGGCGGCCCGCGCCAGCTCCGACAGCGACATCCCTCGCGCGGCCCGCAGCTCCCGCAGCCGGTCACCGAGACTTGTCTCCACGCAGCTATGGTGCCATTCTCTTCAAGTCGTTCCGTATACGGAACGCGAAACGGAGGGTGGTCATGCGGCGGTTCGATTCGGCACAGCCGATCCTGGCGGGGCTGGTGAGCGCCGTGGTCGGGTACGCGAGCTCGTTCACCGTCGTGCTCGCCGGCCTGCGCGCCGTCGGCGCCACCCCCGCGCAGGCCGCGTCCGGGCTGCTCGCCCTGTGCGCCGGCATCGCCGCGACCGCCGTCTTCCTCGCGCTGCGGTTCCGCATGCCGATCAGCATCGCCTGGTCCACCCCCGGCGCCGCGCTGCTCGTCGCCACCGGCCATGTGCAGGGCGGCTGGCCCGCGGCCGTCGGCGCGTTCCTCGTCTGCGCCGCGCTCATCGTCGTCGCGGGCCTGTCGCCGTGGCTCGGCCGGGCGATCGCCGCGATCCCGCGCCCGATCGCCGGCGCCATGCTCGCGGGCGTCATCCTCAGCCTCTGTACCGCTCCCGTCCGCGCCGTCGTCGACGTGCCCGCGCTCGCCATCCCGGTGGTGCTCGCCTGGGCGGTGCTGACCCGCTTCGCCCGCCAGTGGGCCGTCCCGGGCGCGCTGCTGGCCGCCGTCGTCGCGATCGCCGTCCGCGGCGTCCACCTCACCGGCGTCTCGATCGCCCCCGCCGCGGTGCTCACGGTGCCGACGTTCAACCTGCCGGCCCTGATCAGCATCGCCGTCCCGCTGTTCCTGGTGACCATGGCCGCCCAGAACGTCCCCGGCATGGCCGTCATGGCCACGTACGGCTACACCCCACCCCTCCGCGGCGTCCTCGTCACCACCGGCTTGGCGAGCGCCTTCGCCGCCCCGTTCGGCGGCCACGCCCTCAACCTGGCGGCGATCACCGCGGCCCTCACCGCCGGCCCCGACACCCACCCCGACCCCCGCCGGCGCTGGGTCGCCACGGCCGCCCTCGGCGCCGGGCAGCTCACCCTCGGCCTCGGCGCGGGTCTGGCGATGGCGCTCGTACTGCTCTCGCCGCCGGTCCTGGTCATCGCCGTCGCCGGCCTGGCCCTGCTGTCCGCCCTCGGCGCCTCGCTGGCCAGCGCGGTCACCGACCCGTCGGGCCGCGAGGCCGCGGTGGTCACCTTTGTCGTGACAGCGTCAGGCACCACGATCCTGAACATCGGCCCCGCCTTCTGGGGCCTCGTGGCGGGCGGTTTGACGGCGCTGCTCCTGTACCGCCGGACCAGGCCCTCCTCGCCTCCGGACCCGACCCCGCCTTCTCCCGCCGCGACAGAACTGCCGTCGCCCACCGCTGCAGGTCCGGCAGCATCCCGGTGACGACGGTCCGCTGCCAGCGGCGACAGGGCCGGTGACTGCGCGACATCCACCTCGTAATGGGGCGATTCGGGGCATTGACCAATGTCTGTGGTGGTGAGTGGTTGTGGGCCTCGCCTGCGGGTCGAGCGCCCCGCGGTTGGCGATGGCCCTGGGCAGCAGCTGGGTCGGTGGCTGCTTGGTGGCGGCCCGCTGTTGGTGGTGGCCCGCGGTCGGTGGCGGCGGGCCGGTGGTGGCCCGCTCTCGGTGGTGGCGGGGCCGGCGGCTGCGCGGCATCGGTCTTGGAATGGGGCGTTTCGGGGCATTGATCGACGTCTTCCAGCTCCGCGCCTTATCAGCCGGCAGCCCTGTCCGCGTGGCTGGGTGGAGCCCTGGGTTCGCCTGTGGGCTGGTCGTCCTGTGGCTTGCAATGGCTTGGGCGGTGGTGAGGTCGGGTGGCCGGCGGTGGTGGGGTTGGCGGCTGGGCGACATCCGCCTTGGAACGGGGTGTATCGGGGCATTGATCGACGTCTGCATGGTGCGTGGCGCGGGATCCGGCTGCGCACAGGGTGCCCGCAGTCTGAGGCGGCTTCGGACTTCGTTGGCGGACCGTCGGTGTCGGGGCTGCCTGGCGGCGTGCTGTCGGTGACGGCGGCATCGTCTGGCTGCTGGGTCAGGCAGCGGCCCCGGTGGAAGCTGATCTCCACGCGCTGCCCCTGGAAGACGGCGGTGTGTGGGCACCTGGCCGTGGTGGCCGCCGACCGGTGGAGCGCCGGCCTTGAGGATGCTGACCAGGCGGGCCGGGAGTGGGAGCCGGGCGGGAAGGTCTCCGGTCATCGGCGCCAGTCGCTGCTCCATGATCCCGTGTGGTAGCCGGAGCTACCAGAACCGCACGGGATCACTCGGGAGCCACCTGGAGCCAGTCGCAGGTGTGGGCCGGGGTGCTGGTGTGCAGATCAAACAGAGGGCACCCAGACGCGGCGGCCACCCAATACGACGGTCAGCCCCAGACGCGGCGGCCGCCCAAGGCGGGGATCGGCCCAGACGCGGAGGTGTGAGTTGCCGCCCGGCACAGAGCGGCTTGGGAGCGCAAGTCTGGAGGGTGCGGGCCCGCGCTCCTCAGAGGGACCGGAGGGCCGGCGCGTCGGTCGTCAGAGCGGGTCAGTCCAGGTACCAGGTGTGCATGGCCGCGCCGAGGGGGATGTGGTGGGCGGCCAGCACCGTGGCTGCGGCCAGGCCGATCGTGAGCAGCCAGCCTCGCTGCCACCGGCTCAGGGTGCGGGACCACAGGCCGAGGGCGACGGCCGTCGTGCCGAGGAGGGCGGCGCCATAGCCCGGGTCGGCGTCGAAGACGGGCAGGCCGGCGACCGTCACGGCGAGCAGGGCGGCCGCGGCGAGGGACAGGCCGGCGACGGCGAGCCAGAGGCGCCGCAGGCCGACGCCCACGGCGGCGCCGGCCAGGCCGATCGAGGCGGCGAGGAGCCAGCCGCCGGCAAGGGCGACATAGGCGCCGAAGGTCAGCGCCAGGATCAGCGGGAGCAGGACGACGAACAGCGCGCCGGAGGGCCAGAGGCTCTTCGGGTCGACGGGGCCGCCGCCGGCGGCGATGCGGCCGGGGATGTCGAACAGGAAGTAGCGCAGCGGCACCATGAGCAGCCAGGACAGCACGGGCCAGCCGAGGCCGGCAAGCAGCGTGCGGGCCAGCGCGTCCGAGGGGAAGGTCGCGGCGGCGGCGACCGGGCCGCGGGAGAGGCCGGCGCGGTGTGCGGCGGCGCGCAGCGCCGGGAGCGTGCGGGCCGCGCCGAACAGGTAGCGCCAGTGGCCGGCCGGCAGGGTCATGAGGTCCGCGGTCCACTCGGCGCGTTGGCGGTCGCGGAACGCGGCGGGCAGCAGCAGCGCGAGCGTCGCGACGGCGAGCCGCACGCCGGTGGTGAGAGCGGCCGGGGCCGCGCCGGTCACCACGCCAGGCGCCCGACGCGCGGGGCGGACCGCTTGGCGAGGGCCGCTCGGGCGGCGGTCACGCCTGCCGCGGTCAGCAGGTAATAGCGCCGGCGGGGGCGGCCGGCGGCGTGCACGTCGATCTCCTCCTCGCGGCTGGACAGCCAGCCCGCGCCCTCGAAGGCGACCAGGATCGGATAGATGGTGCCCGGCTCGAGCCCCGCCTCCGTGGCCAGGTCGAGCCCGTAACGCTCGCGCGCCGGGTCGTCGAGCAGTGCCCGCAGCACGAGCAGCCGCGGCGTCGTCATGCGCAAACCGGCCATGTCCGTACTCTATATAGCTACTGCCAGTTCTGCATAGGGTTGAAAAACTGCAAACACCGTTCGCATAATTGAACATGAGAGAAGCGAAGGTCACCTCAGGGGACGGTGCGAAGGTCACCGTGTATTCGACCGGCACCGGGCCGGGGATCGTGATCCTGCACGGCGGGGGCGTCGCCGTCCGGGACTACCAACGGCTGGCCGCCGCGCTCGCGGACAGGTTCACCGTGCACCTGTACAACCGGCGCGGCCGGGTCGACTCGGCGCCGCTGACCGGCACGGAGACGGTGGAGACGGACCTCGCCGACCTCGGTGCGGTCCTCGAGCACACCGGTGCGCGCAGCGTCTTCGGGCACAGCGGCGGCGGGTTCACCGCGCTCCGGGCGGGTCTCACCCTCCCATTGGAGCGGATCGCGGTGTACGACCCCGGCCTGCACTTCGGCGGCCGCCCCTCGGCGGAGTTCCTCGACGAGTTCGAGCGGCTCGTGCGGCAGGGTGACCACGCACGGGCGATGACGGTGATGGCCAGGGCCACCTACCCGGACGACCTCGGCGCCAAGGTGCCGTTCCCGGTCGCCAAGGCCATGACCAGCCTGTTCCTGCGCACGAGCATCGGCAAGCGGTTCGTCGAGCTCATGCCGACGATGCCGCCGGAGATCCGCCGCATCCATGACCACAGCGGCAAGGCGGAGGACTACGCGGGCGTCAGCGCGGAGCTCCTGCTCGCCGCGGGTGCCCGCAGCCCCCGGTACTTCATGGAGAACTGCCAGGCCGTCGCCGACGCCGCCCCGAGGGGGAGGGCGCTGCTCATCCCCGGCGCGTCGCACAACTCGGCCAACGTCGCCCGGCCGGCGTTCGTGCGGCCGTTCGCCGAGTTCTTCGCGGCCGGATCTTTCAAACGGGCATGAAAAGGCCGCCCCGGGCAACCGGGGCGGCCTTCCCAAATCAGGACGTCAGTGCACGATCACCGGCGTCGCGGCGCCGGCCGCCGCGTCGTCGCCGGCCGCCTTCGGCTCCTTCTTGCGCGGCAGGAAGGCGATCGGGATGAACGTCAACAGGACCAGCGCGAAGCCGACCCAGAACGTCGTGGCGAACGAGTCCGCGACGAAGTCCAGGCCCTTCTCGAACAGCGGCGGCGGCACCTGCGCCTTGATCTGGTCGGAGTGCTGCGCCGCGATGGCCAGCTGGGCCTCGGTGACCGGCGGGTTGGAGCCCGGCACCAGGTCCGACTCGTTGAGCTGCCTGGTCAGGATCACCGACATGACGGCGCCGCCGATGGAGCCGCCGATCTGCTGGAGGATGTTGACCAGCGTGGAGCCGCGGGCGACCTCGGCGTGGCCGAGCGTCTTGAGCGCCGACGTCATGATCGGCATCATCGTGCCGCCCATGCCGAGGCCCATGACGAACAGCGAGCCGCACAGCAGCCAGTACGACGTGTCGGCGGTGACCTGCGTGAACGTGAAGAAGCCGGCGGCGATGAGCGCCATCGCGAACGGCACCGTCCGGCCGACCGGGACCTTGTCGGCGAGCATGCCGGCGATCGGCATGGTGAGCATCGCGCCGATGCCCTGCGGCGCCATCAGCAGACCGGCGTGCAGCGTGGACTCGCCGCCGACCTGCAGGAAGTAGCTCGGGAACAGCAGGCCGGCGCCCATGAACGCGATGATGAACACGAACAGGGTGATCGTCGCGATCGTCAGCTTGCGGTTGCGGAACAGCCGCAGGTCCAGCAGCGGGTGCGCCGGTTTGAAGGAGTAGAAGACGAAGCTGATGACGAGCAGCCCACCGATGAGCATCGGCAGCCACACCTTCGTCGCGGAGAACGTGCCGGCCTCCGGCCACGACGACACGCCGAACAGGAACAGCGCGAGGCCCGGGGACAGCATCAACATGCCGAGGAAGTCGAAGGACTCCGACGGGTGCGCTTCGTCCTTCGGCAGGGCGAGCGCCGCGTAGACCAGCGCGACGACGCCGATCGGCAGGTTGATCAGGAAGATCCAGTGCCAGCTGTAGTCGTCGATGAGCCAGCCGCCGAGGATCGGGCCGGTGATCGGGCCGAGCAGCATCGGGATGCCGAGGATGGCCATGAGCCGGCCGATCCGCTCCGGGCCGGCGGCCCGGGTCAGCATCGTCATGCCCAGCGGCATGAGCATGCCGCCACCGAGACCCTGCACGACCCGCCAGCCGATGAGCTGGCCGATGGAGTCGGCGGTGGCGCACAGGCCGGAGCCGATCGTGAAGAGGGCGAGGGCGACCATGTACAGCCGCTTCGTGCCGAACCGGTCCGCCGCCCAGCCGGTGAGGGGGATGACGGTTGCCAGCGCGAGGGTGTAACCGGTCATCGTCCAGGCGACGGTCGCGTACGACGCGTTGAATTCGGTCTGGAAGGTCGGCAGCGCCACGCTGACGACAGTGATGTCGAGAATCGACATGATCGCACCGAGGACCACGACCCCCGCGATCTTCAGCACCGCGGCGTCGATCTTGGTCGATGCCGTGGCCGTTGGATTCGTCACAAAACCCCTCCTGATCGAGGTCACCGTCCGTGAAAAGGCCGGTGACCAGCCTACGCGGCTTGATTACTAGTCGAGCACACGTTCGATTCCGGCCTATTACAGGGGTTGTGGCTACGCCAGCCGCCGCAGGTCCAGCACGTGCCAGGCGGTCGGTTCGGGGCTCCCGGTGGACCACCAGACGAGGCCGGCCTTGGTCGTCACCACGCCGACGTCCCGCGCGAGCACGGTCGTCCGGCCCGTCGTCAGGTCGTACGCGAGCAGCCGCAGTGACTCGCCCTCGACCCCGGTCAGCAGCTCGAAGCGGTCCAGCAGGCCGACGTCGACGCCGACGGCGTTCAGGTCACCCGCGACCCGGCGCCGTCCCTCGCCGTCGGCGCGCATGACGTCGACGAGGTTGCGCCCGCTCGCCGTCTCCTGGATGGCGCGGCACCACTCCGGCGTGCACAGCATGGTCTCCGCCGCGGTCGCCGGCACGGATCGCCGCTGCCCGTCGGCCCGGTTCAGCAGCGTCGCCGCGCCCGGGTCGACGCTGACGAGCCAGGGCCAGGAGCTCCACCTGTACCGGCCGTCGATGACCTCCGTGCTGACGGCGCCACCGGTGACGGCGACCGACCGCACCTCCGTCTTCGGAGCGTCGTCGGGCGTGGCGGCCACCCAGTGCACCCGCTCCTCGGCGACGACCAGGTCGTACTGTGAGTCGAAGAACACAATCCCGCCCGTGTCGGCGGTCAGCGCGACCGGTGCCCCTCCGGCCAGAGGCGCGCGCCACAGCCGCGTCTCGTAGGGCCCCGCGGCGGTCGCGGCCGACTCCGCCCAGTAGAGGATCCCGTCGGCGGCGGTGAGGCCCAGCCACTGCGGGAACAGGTCCTTCGGCACGCTGCGCAGCTCCCGTACCGTGGCAGCCTCCCGAAACACGAGCCGCTCGGCCTTGCCGTCGGCGGACGGGGCGGTCCCGACGGAGGCGCCGGTCTCCAGATAGAGCAGCGGCGTGTAGATCACCCCGTCGGCGAGCTTCGCGGGCATCACCCCCGGCTCCAGCGTCGCCGTGACCGTCCCCGCACCCGACGGCGCGACCGAGGGCGGCGTGTCCCGCGACGTGGGGGAGAACAGCAGCCACCCGCCGACGACGAGCGCGGCGGCGAGGGCGATCAGCGGTCGGGCCCGTCTCACGGGGCTCAACCATACGCAAGCGACCCGCGTGGTGAGAGTTTCACACTCCGAAGGGGTTTGACCTGGGGTGGGACACCCGCTTCGTTGACCCGGGACAGTGAGCGCTCACACCATGCGGCCCATGCGAACCAAGCTGAGAGGGCTCATTGCCGGGCTGGCGGGGGCGGTGACGGTCGTCGCCGTCGGCGTCGCCGTGCAGACCGCCACCAGCCCCGCGCAGGCCGCGGCCGCGGACCCGTACGCGCTCAAGAACGTCCAGATCGAGGGCGGCGGCTTCGTGCCGGGCATCATCTTCAACCAGAAGCAGCAGAATCTGGTGTACGCCCGGACGGACATCGGCGGGGCGTACCGCCTCGACCCCGCCACGAACCGCTGGATCCCCCTGCTGGACTGGGTCGGCCAGGACAACTGGGGCTACAACGGCGTCGTCAGCCTCGCCACCGACGAGGTCGACCCGAACAAGGTGTACGTGGCCGCCGGCATGTACACCAACAGCTGGGACCCCAACAACGGCGCGGTCCTGCGCTCCTCCGACAAGGGCGCCACCTGGCAGACCTCGGCCCTGCCGTTCAAGCTCGGCGGCAACATGCCCGGCCGCGGCATGGGGGAGCGGCTGGCGATCGACCCGAACAAGAACTCGATCCTGTACCTCGGCGCCCCCAGCGGCAACGGGCTGTGGCGCAGCACCGACTCCGGCGTCACCTGGGCGAAGGTGACCGCGTTCCCCAACCCGGGCAACTACGCACAGGACCCGAGCGACCCCAACGGGTACCTGACCGACAACCAGGGCATCACCTGGGTGACGTTCGACAAGCGCTCCGGGACTCTTGGTAATGCGACGCAGACCATCTATGTGGGGGTCGCCGACAAGCAGAACACCGTGTACCGCACCACGAACGGCGGCACCACTTGGGAGCGCGTCGCGGGGCAGCCAACCGGGTACCTGTCGCACAAGGGCGTCCTGGACACCGCCGGCGGCTACCTGTACATCGCGACCAGTGACACCGGCGGCCCGTACGACGGCGGCAAGGGTGACGTCTGGAAGTACAACACCGCGACCGGCGCCTGGACGCAGATCAGCCCCGTGCCGAGCAGCAGCAGCGACGACTACTTCGGGTACAGCGGCCTCACCATCGACCGCCAGCACCCCGGCACCATCATGGTCGCCACGCAGATCTCGTGGTGGCCGGACGTCATCTTCTTCCGCAGCACCGATGGCGGCGCGACCTGGACCCGGATCTGGGACTTCACCAGCTACCCCAACCGGAGCTTCCGGTACAAGATGGACGTCAGCCGCTCGCCGTGGCTCTCCCTCGGGGCCAACCCGCAGCCCCCCGAGGTGACGCCGAAGCTCGGCTGGATGACCGAGTCGATGGAGATCGACCCCTTCAACTCCAACCGGTTCATGTACGGCACCGGCGCCACCGTGTACGGCAGCACCGACCTCACCACCTGGGACACCGGCGGCCAGATCACGATCAAGCCCATGGCCGCGGGCCTGGAGGAGACCGCGGTGCTGGACCTCATCAGCCCGCCGACCGGCGCGCCGCTTATCTCCGGCCTCGGCGACATCGGCGGCTTCCGGCACACGAACCTCGACGCCGTGCCCGCGATGATGTTCCAGTCGCCGTACTTCACCAGCACCACCAGCCTCGACTACGCCGAGCTCAACCCGAGCGTCATGGTCCGTGCCGGCAACTTCGCCGACAGTGACCGCCCCAACGACAGCCACGCCGCGTTCTCCACCGACGGCGGCGCGAACTGGTTCCAGGGCAGCGAGCCGGGCGGCATCAACGAGGGCGGCACCATCGCCGCCGCGGCCGACGGGTCCAGGTTCGTCTGGGCGCCGAAGAACTCCGCCCCCGTCTACTCGGTCGGCTTCGGCAACACGTGGACTTCTATCAATGGACTTCCGCAGAATGCCGTTGTCGAGTCCGACCGGGTGCTTCCGGGCACCTTCTACGGTTTCAGCGGCGGTACGTTCTACCGCAGCACCAACGGCGGCGCCACGTTCACGGCGGCCGCCAGTGGCCTGCCCGCCACGGCGTCGTTCAAGGCGGTCCCGGGCGTGGCCGGCGAGATCTGGCTGGCCGGTGGCACCTCCGGGCTCTTCCGGTCGACCGACGGTGGCGTCTCGTTCGCCAAGGTCGCGTCGGTACAGGCGGCGAACGCCGTCGGGTTCGGCAAGGGCGCACCGGGCCGCCCGAACGTGGCCGTGTTCGCCGTGGCGCAGGTCGACGGCAAGAAGGGCGTCTACCGCTCCGACGACTCCGCCGCCTCCTGGCTGCGGATCAACGACGACCAGCACCAGTACGGCAACATCGGCGACACCATCACCGGCGACCCGCGCATCTACGGCCGGGTGTACCTCGGCACGAACGGCCGCGGCATCATCTACGGCGACCGCACGGGCGCCCCGCCGACGTCGTTCTCCGCGTCGCCGTCCGCCTCGCAGTCCCGCTCCGCGTCGCCGTCGGTCTCGGTGTCGCCGTCGCGGTCCGTGTCCCCGTCGGCGTCGGCGTCGCAGTCACCGTCCTCGTCGGCCGCCTGCACCGTCGCGTACTCCGTCGCCGGCCAGTGGGGCGGCAACTTCCAGGGCGCCGTGAAGATCACCAACCGCTCCGCCACCCCGGTGAACGGCTGGACCCTCAAGTGGACCTACGCCAACGGCCAGGTCATCAACCAGATCTGGGGCGGCGTCTACGCCCAGAGCGGCGCGAACGTCACCATCACCCCCGCCGACTACACGAAGACGATCGCCGCCAACGGCGGCAGCGTCGACTTCGGCTTCATCGCCTCCTGGAACAACACCACCAACGCCCAACCGACCGCGTTCACCCTCAACGGCACGACCTGCGCCGTCGGGTAGCGGAGTGACGCTGTAGGCGGCGGCGGGGCTGTCGCCGCCTACAGCAGATCTCTCAGGCTCTGCAGCTCGCGTTCGACCCAGCCCTCGGCCGTCGACTCCGTGCCCCGCAACTCCACCTTGTCCCGCAGGTGCCACGCGATGTTGCGCACCAGCTCCACCACCCGCAGCGCCCGCACGTCGCCGGTCGTCCGCCGTCGCGAGGCGTACCCGGCCTCGAACGCCGGCCAGTGCCCGCTCGCATACGCCCCGGTCAGGTCCGCCCCTCGCGGCCCCACGGCGGCGAGGTCGAAGTCGTGCCACAGCATCCTGCCGTCATCGGTCAGGTGCACGTTGTCCAGGCTGGCGTCCCCGTGCCGCACCCCGACGTCGCCGATGCCGTCCAGCAGCGGCCTGACCCGCTCCGCGATCTCGTGCACCATGGGGTCGCCGATGTACGACAACGCGTCGTCCAGCGTGCGGACCGGATCGTACGTCCTGGCCGGATGCGTGCTGTCGAACCCGTCCGCCGCCTCGTGGAACCGGGCGAGCGCCGCGCCGTACCGGAAGAACAACTCCCCGGACCACGGCGGCCGCGGCTTGCCACCCCGCATCCACACCGTGACGGTGAACTGCCGCACCCCCTCAGGCGCCTCGATCTCCCCGACGAGCGCCCCGTCCTCCATCGGAACGGGCACCGCCTCGGTGACCCCCGCCTCCGCAAGGTGCACCGCGAGATCCTGCTCCCACGCGACATGCGCCTTCCCGGCGGCGTACACCTTGCACGCATAGACCAGGCCACCCTCGACGTCCACCCGGTACACGTCGTTGACCAGCGACCTGACCAGCTCGCACCCCGTCACCCGCAACCCACAGCGCCCTCCGACCACCAGCGCCACACTCTCCGCCGCCGCCAACGACCGCACCCACCGCACCGCAGCCTCCATACCCCCATTCTCTGCCCCACCCCGAGCGGCGCCCGGCGTGAGCACCGGACGAGCCGCCTCCCCGCCGCCGTGATCCACGGACGAATCCGGCCGCGCAAACGACCAACCCCGTCCATGGATCACGGCGCTGGGTTGACGCCACCGGCGTGGAGGTCCTCGGATCAGACGGGCCACGGGGAATTACGTGCGCATATGGGGTGATTCGGTCCTGCTGGCGGGGAGGGGTTGCCTGCACTGCCCGAACTGGCATCAGCGGTGGAGGGCTCGCTGCACCGTGGGGACCCGCGGCGCCCGCACGCGGGGCGTGGCCAGTCCATCTTGGGGGTATCGCGGCCGGTCCGTTTCGGCGTGTCAGGGCCAGCCGGCCACAGCCCACTACGCCGCTGCTCTGGGCACGCCTGGTCGAGCGTGATCCAGATCGGCGCGACTGAACCGGTCGCCGCGCCAGACCGGGCGCGATGCCGGGTTGTGCACGGTGCCTGGCTGTACGGTGCCGGCCGGGTGCGACTGGGTCGGGGCCGTGTGTGAGCGCCGGGCGGGTGTGTGGTCGGAGCGGGTGTGTGGTCAGAGCCGGTGAGCCGGCCGCCGCGCCAGACTGGGTGCCGCGCCAGGGGCCGGGCGCGGTGCCGGCCGGGTGCGGTGCCGGCCGGGTGCGGTGCCGGCCGGGTGCGACTGACCCGGGGCCGTGTGTGAGCGCCGACCGAGTGCGTGGTCAGAGCCGGTGAACCGGGTGCCGCACCGGACCGGGTGCCGCACCGGACCGGGTGCCGCACCGGACCGGGTGCCGCACCGGACCGGGTGCCGCACCGGACCGGGTGCCGCACCGGACCGGGCGCCGTGCCGGGCCGGATGCCGCGCCAGGCCCGGGCGCGATGCCGGGTTGTGCACGTGGCGGGCTGTGTGCGGTGTCGGCCGGGTGCGACTGGGTCGGGGCTGTGTGTGAGCGCCGGGCGGATGCGTGGTCGGAGCGGATGCGTGGTCAGAGCTGGTGAATCGGACGCCGTGCCAGGCCGGGTGCCGCGTCAGGCCGGGCGCGATGTCGGGTTGTGTGCGGTGTCGGCCGGGTGCCGTGCCAGGCCGGGTGCCGTGCCAGGCCGGGCACCGTGCCAGGACCGGGTGTCGTGCCAGGCCGGGGCGCGGTGCCGGGTTGTGTGCGGTGGCGGGCTGTGTGCGGTGTCGGCTGGGTGCGACTGAGGCGGGGGCGTGGGTGAGCGCTGGGCGGGTGTGTGGTCGGAGCGGGCGTGTGGTCAGAGCCGGCGCAGCGCCGGGCCGAGGGGGAGAGGCCCTCGGACCGGCGCGCGGCGGGCTCGGGTCAGACGAGGCGGCGGATGTCGCCGTGGGCGCGGTAGAAGCCGCCGCGGGAGGCCTCGCGGATCTCGGGGACGACGTAGCGGGCGTGGGCCTCGCGGATGCCCTTGGGGAACTGGACCTGCCAGTCCTGGTGGTAGCCGGGGGAGACGACGCGGATGCGCAGGCGGCCGCCCTCCTCGAAGCACTCGACGATGATGCCGTCGCTGGGGTCGGTGGCGACCTCGACGGTGGTGGAGGGGGCGACGGCCTCCATGCGGGGGGCCTTGACGTCGACATACTCGGGGACGACGCCCTGCTCGGCGGCGCGGACGGCCTCCTCGCTGGCGTCGATGCAGGCCAGGGAGCCGTCGGTGGTGACGATGTAGAGCCGGTCGGCGTGATACTGCATCGAGTAGGCGCTGCCGCAGCCGGTGCCGAGCTTCCACAGGCGGGTGCCGTCGGCCGCGAAGCAATACACCGAGGAGCTGGAGTCGCCGGCGAAGACGTAGCGGCCGTCGGGGGCGGCGGCGCAGGAGTAGATGGTGTTGTCGCAGCGGTACGTGACGGCGGTCTGACCGCTCTTGGTGAAGGACAGGACCGAGTTGGACGACATGCCGGCGTAGAGGGTGTCGCGCTCCTGCCAGCCGAAGAGGACGGCGCCGCGGGTGGGCTGGTTCCACAGCTCCTTGCCGGTGCGCCAGTCATAGCTGGTGACGCCCTTGCTGTGGCCGTGGTGCACGGCGTTGTCGTCGCAGCGGACCATCCAGCCGCTGGAGCCGTTGCCCTGGCGGCGCCAGAGGAAGTCGTCCTCGTGGTCGATGCTGCAGATGCCGCCCTTGGCGTCGGCGACGCCGAGGACGCCGTCGTGGATGTCGAGCCAGTAGATGTCGATGTCGGGGGCGATGGAATAGGCCAGGCGCGGGACCTTGCCGGAGAGGTCATAGACGTTGCCGTCGTCGCAGCCGGCATAGAGCCAGTCGTCGTCGGCGACGATGCACTTCACCCCGTCGGGGAGCTGGAACTGGCGCTCGACCTGGGCGTCGTGGGTGAGGGTGGTGACGACGCCGGCCTCGTTGCCGACCATGCAGACGCGGTCGTCGACGAAGATGCCGAAGGCGGAGGAACCCGACTTGTAACGCCACAGGAGCGGCGCGGTCTTCGCGGTGGAGCGGGCGCTGACGATGACGCGGCGGGAGACGGAACGCTTGGCGCGCTGGCCGGCGACGGCCGGGGCATAGCCCTTGCGGGACTTCTCGCCGATCTTCTTCGCGGCCTCGGCGGTTGCCTTCGCGTGGTCGGGGTAGGTGGTGGTCTTCAAGGTGCCGGGGTCGCCGATGCGGCCATAGCGGATCGACATCTCGGCGCCGTCGACGGTCACCTCATAGAACTTGTGGGCGCTGCCGCTGTCCTCGGACAGCTCGAGATAGGTCGTCTGGGGCATCGGTCACGGCCTTTCAAAGTACGAACCAACGAGGGGGCGCCGACAGCGTAGCGACGACCACCGACAAAAATCGCAGGCGTGCTGCATCTGCGGGTCATCTCCCCACCGGACCGGACCGACGACGTCGTCCGGGTCATCGAGGCCGCCCCCGGCGCGACCAACCTGGTCGTGCTGCCCGGCGCGGCCCGCCAGCCCGACGGCGACCTGGTGCTCTGCGACGTCGTCCGGGAGGCCGGCAGCCCGGTGTTGTCGGCGCTGCGCAAGCTGAAGATCCACGAGACCGGTTCGATCGCGATCGACCAGGTCGAGGTGGCGTTGTCGCACGTGGCGGCCGCCGCGGCCGACGCCGCGCCCGGGCTGGCCGGCGACGCGGTCGTCTGGGACGAGATCGAGCAGAAGACGGGCGACGAGACGGAGCTGTCCGGCACGTACCTGCTGATGTTCGCCATCGCGGCGATCATCGCGGGCATCGGTGTGCTGTTCGACCAGCCGATCCTCATCGTCGGTGCGATGGTGGTCGGCCCCGAGTTCGGCCCTCTTGCCGCACTGTGCGTGGGAATCGTTCGAAAAAGGCCGATATTTGTGAAGAAGTCCGCGCTCGCGCTGTCTGTTGGGTTCGTGACGGCGATGCTCGCGACGGTCGGCGCGACGTTCCTGCTCGACCTCGCCGGCCTGGTCGACCGGAGCATGCTGCTGCAGGAGCGGCCGATGACGGACTTCATCTGGCGCCCCGACGCCCTGTCCTGGGTGGTCGGCTTCCTCGCCGGCATCGCCGGCATGCTGTCGCTGACGTCGTCGAAGGCCGGCCCGCTGATCGGCGTCCTCATCTCGGTGACGACCGTGCCGGCGGCCGCCAACATCGCCGTCGCCATCGCGTATTGGGTGCCCGACGAGGCGCTCGGCTCGGCGGTGCAGCTGCTGCTCAACCTGGCGGCCATCATCACGGCGGGCCTGCTGACGCTGCTCGCCCAACGCTGGTTCTGGACCATGACGGCAAGGAAGGCGGCACGGCAGTGACGGACCTCAGAGAAGCCCTGGACCGGCTGTTGGAGCCAGTCCCGCCGAAGCGGCTCGCCGAGTCGGTGCAGCGCCTCATCGCCGACTACCGCAGCGGCCGCCCCGCCGACGAGCCGCTGATCCGCAACATGGTCGACGCCACCGCGTACGCCGCCTACCGGATGCCGGCCACGCACGCCGCCGTAGAGGCCGTGCTGGCGCAGCTCGGGGAGCGCGTCGACCCGCGCAGCATCCTCGACGTCGGCGGCGGCTCGGGCGCCGCGACCTGGGCGGCCCTCGAGCGGTTCCCGGGCATCCAGGAGATGACCGTCCTCGACCAGGTGCCGGAGGCGCTGAAGCTCGGCCAGCGCATGCTCCCGCGGGCCACGTGGCAGGAGTGGCACCTCGGCGAGCCATTGTCCACTGTGGACATGGTGCTGGTGTCGTACGTGCTGGGCGAGCTGACCGAGGACGCCCAGCGTGACCTCGTCGAAGCCGCCGGCGCGGCGGCGGAGCAGGCGGTGGTCATCGTCGAACCGGGCACCCCGCTGGGGTACCGGCGAATCCTCGAGGCGAGAGACCGCCTCATCGCGGGTGGCTGGACCGTGGCCGCGCCCTGCCCGCACCAGCAGGCGTGCGGGATGACGGGCAAGGACTGGTGCCACTTCACCGCCCGCATCAACCGCTCCGCGCTGCACCGCCGGCTCAAGTCCGCCGAGCTCGGCTACGAGGACGAGAAGTTCTCCTACGTGGCGGTCACGAAAGACGTGGCGGTCACGAAAGACGTGGCGGTCACGAAAGATGTGGCGGTCACGAACGAGCAGGGGCGGGTGGTGCGGCACCCCGCGTTCCGCAAAGGGCTGGTCACGCTGCAGGTCTGCAACCCGGACACCACGGTCGGCCCGACGCTCGTCTCCAAGCGGGAGGGTCCGCGGTACAAGCAGGCCCGGGACGCTCAATGGGGCGACGAATGGCCCCAGCCATCGGAGTGACCGCCGCGGCGGCCGACGACGAGCGGGCCCGGCCGATCGTGGTGATCGGCCGGGCCCGTCGTTCAGGCGGTCAGGGTCAGGTCTGGTCGGCCGCGAAGGAGGCGACCCACGACAGCGACGAGTTCCAGTTGATGGTCAGCTCGTTCGTCGACCACGACTTGATGTCGTCGATGTAGCACAGCTGCGGCTTGCAGCCCTTCAGCGCCGCCGAGGCGACCTCGTCCTGCAGCGACGAGTTCGGTCCACCGGCGAGCGTGCCGCGCGGCGGGTTGGGCAGCTTCGGGTCGAGCTGGTTGGCGTACCAGCGGCTGTGCTGGTTCTTCGACGCCTTCTCGCCGTAGCCGGTCACGTAGGACTGGTTGAGCGCGTTGCGGCCGAAGATGTAGTCCATGCCGGTCAGGACGCCGTCGCGGTACTTCGCCTCGCCGGTGAGGTCGAACGCGGTGCCGACGACCGCGAGGTTGTTGAGCATCTGGCTGTTGGACGCCCAGTCGTAGCCGCCGTTGGGCGCGTACGCCTGGCCGTACGCCTGCGAGGTGAGCGTGGCGAGGTGCTTGTCGGCGCCGGCGACGACGCTGGCCTTCACCCGCTCCCGGTCGCCCAGCTTGTTGTCGATCGTCGCCAGGTCGAGCCGGCCGAGGGCGCCGACGGCGCGCCAGTCGAACGCGTTGGCGAAGACGTCGGACTTGTGCACCGGCGACGCGGTCACGACGTCGGAGAACTTCTTCTCACCGGTGGTGATGTACAGCTCCGCCGCCGCCCAGTAGAACTCGTCGTCGACGTCGGTGTCACCGTACGCGCCGCCACCCGTGGAGTCGGAGTCCGGCGCGTAGACCTTCGGGTTCGCCTGCGCCGCCGCGAACGCGGCGCGGGCCGAGGTCAGCAGCTTCTCGGCGTAGGCCGGGTCGTAGTCCTTGAACACCCGGGCGCCCTGCGCCGCCGCGGCGGCCAGGTTGAGGGTCGCGGCGGTCGACGGCGGCTTGAGCACCCGCTGCTGCGTGTCGGCGGCCGGGTCGGTCGGCAGCCCGGTCCAGGCGACGTCCTGGACCTTGTGGTGTGCCATGCCGGCGAGCCTCTGCCCGGCCGGGACCTGCATCTTCATGAGGAAGTCGAGCTCCCAGCGGGCCTCGTTGAGCACGTCGGGGGCCTTGCCGCCGGTCTCGGGCTGGCGCAGGGCGCGCGCCTTCGCGGCCTTCGGGGAGCGCTCGTAGGAGCTCATGAGCTGCGCGACGGAGATGCCGCCGTTGACGACGTACTTGCCGTGGTCGCCGGCGTCGTACCAGCCGCCGGTCACGTCGAGGGTGTAGTCGCAGGAGCCGGGCGCGCACGGCACCTTGGTGTCGCCGCCGTTCGGGGTCTCCGCGGTGTGTCCCGCGGCGCGGCCGTAGCCGGGCGCGATCTTGTTGTCGATGGCGACGCCGCTGCGCTGCGGGTAGTAGAACGACATGGCGTCGATCGCGAGCTGGCGGTAGGCCTTCGGGTCCAGGTCGAACGGCAGGCTGGCCTTGCCGTCGACCTCCAGGGTGTACGTGCTGCCGCTGCCCTTGTAGGAGCTGAAGTCGACGGTGTGGGTGTTCTGGCCGGAGCTGGGGTCCATGCCGTGCGGGGCGGTCTCGCCGGAGGCGACGACGGCGCCGGCCTTGTCCTTGAGCTGCCACGGCAATGGGGTGCTCGAGTCGCTGATGACGGTGGCCAGCTTCGGGCCGTTGGGCAGGTAACCCACCTGGTTGACCCGCACCGGGGTGTCGGGGATCTGGTCAGGGGTGGCGGGGAACGCGTACGCGGCGTCGGCTCCACCGGATCCGACGCCGGGCAGGCCGCCGTCCTTGGAGGCGAACGCGATCGGCAGGGCGACGGCGGGGACCGCCACGATCGCCGCGATGGCAGCGAGTTTGGCCTTGTTGGACAGGGTCGGCAGGCGCACCGGCTCTCCTTCTCGGTCGGGTTTGCAGCACCCGCGCCACCGTTCCTCCAGGGGGAGAAATTGGGTGATCAGCGGCGTGTCCGGGCGAACCTACCGAGCGACATGCCGGTTGAATTGGACAAAACGGCCGCGCTGTGACCTAGGCCACTCAGCACGGCGGCGGTTGGCACATCGTCTCCTCCAAACGCATGAGACGTTCTGCGCATCCGCCAAGCTCAGTGGCTCTACAACGTGTGTATACAACGTAGGTATACACATGGTGTACAGTCGCCCTCATGTCCATCGGTCAAGCGTTTCTGGGGCTGCTCGAGTCCCAGCCCCGCCACGGTTACGACCTGAAGCGGGCCTACGACGAGCGGTTCGGCAGCGACCGCCCCCTCGCCTACGGGCAGGTGTACTCGACCCTGTCCCGGCTGCTGAAGCACGGCCTGGTCGCCGTCGACAGCGTCGAGCCCGGCGAGGGCCCCGACCGCAAGCGCTACGCGATCACCCAGGCCGGCGTCACGGACGTCGAGCAGTGGCTGGCCTCGCCGGAGAAGCCCGAGCCGTACCTGCAGAACACCCTCTACATGAAGGTGATCCTCGCGCTGCTGACCGGCCGCCCCGCCGCCGAGCTGCTGGACACGCAGCGGGCCGAGCACCTGCGCCTCATGCGCGAGCTGACCCGCCGCAAGACCGGCGGTGACCTCGCCGACCAGCTGATCTGCGACCACGCCCTGTTCCACCTGGAGGCCGACCTGCGCTGGCTGGAGCTCACCGCCGCCCGCCTCGACGACCTGGCCCGGAAGGTGCGTGCCTGATGCTCTCCGCCGTGTCCCTGACGAAGTCGTTCGGATCCACGCAGGCCTTGTCGGGCGCCTCCATGTCGGTCGCGGCCGGCGAGGTCGTCGCCGTGATGGGGCCGTCCGGCTCCGGCAAGTCGACCCTGCTGCACTGCCTCGCCGGGATCGTCCGCCCCGACGGCGGGCAGGTCCTCTACCGCGACCAGGAGCTGTCGGCGATGTCCGACGCCCGCCGCAGCGCGCTGCGGCGCGGCGAGTTCGGCTTCGTGTTCCAGTTCGGCCAGCTCGTGCCCGAGCTGACCTGCCTGGAGAACGTGGCGCTGCCGCTGCGCCTGTCCGGCCACCGGCGCAAGGACGCCCAGCGGCGCGCCGCCGGGTGGCTGGAGCGCCTGGAGATCACCGACGTGGCCGGCAAGCGGCCCGGCGAGGTGTCCGGCGGCCAGGGGCAGCGTGTCGCCGTCGCCCGGGCGCTCGTCACCGGCGCGCGGGTCGTCTTCGCCGACGAGCCGACCGGCGCCCTGGACTCCCTCAACGGCGAGCGGGTCATGCGCCTGTTCACCGAGGCGGCGCGGGACACCGGCGCCGCCGTCGTGCTCGTGACGCACGAGGCCCGGGTCGCCGCCTACGCCGACCGCGAGATCGTCGTCCGCGACGGCAAGGCCCTCGACCTGGCGAGGCAGTCATGATCGCGATGTACGGCGAGGTGGCGGCATGAGTGCCATCGACTCGCCGTCCGTGGCGCTCGGTGGGGGCGGCCGGCACGCGCCGGAGGGCGGTCCCGTGCGGGCCGGCCGGCTGCGGCGCTGGGCGACGGAGGTCGGCCTCGGGGTCCGGCTCGCGCTCAGCGGCGGCCGGGAGGGGCTGCTGCGCACCGCGCTCACCGCCGTCGGCGTCGGCCTCGGCGTCGCGGTGCTGCTGCTGTCCGTGTCCATCCCGACGATGCTCGACGCGCGCAGCGACCGCACCGCCGCCCGCGACGACGACCGGTACGGTGGCGACGAGTTGCCGGCCGGGGACACGACCGTGCTGACGCTGAACCTCGCGACCTCCTTCCACGGCAAGAACGTCCGCGGCCGGCTCGTCCGCGCCGACGGCGCCCACCCGGTGCTGCCGCCCGGCGTGCAGGCGATGCCGGCGCCCGGCACGATGCTCGTGTCGCCGGCGCTGCGGGACCTGCTCGCCTCCTCCGACGGCGCGCTGCTGCGCGACCGGATGCCCGGCACCGTGGCGGGCACGATCGGCAAGGCCGGTCTTTCCGGGCCGAACGAGCTGGTGTTCTACGCCCAGCGCGGCGACCTGGCGTTCGGCCAGCCGCAGGTCCAGCGCATCGACTCGTACGGCAGCCGCAGCGTGCACCGTCCGCTGGACCCCTTCCTGCTCATGCTGGTCGTGGTCATCTTCGTGGTGCTGCTCATGCCGGTGGCGATGTTCGTGGCCGCCGCCACCCGCTTCGGCGGCGAGCAGCGCGACCGGCGGCTCGCCGCCGTCCGGCTCGTCGGCGCCGACGGTGCCATGACCCGCCGGATCGCCGGCGGCGAGGCGGTGATCAGCGCGACCCTCGGCCTGCTCGCCGGCGGCGTCTTCTTCCTCGCCGGCCGGCAGTTCGTCGAGGTGTTCGAGATCGCCGACCTCAGCGTGTACGGCTCCGACGTGCGCCCGCCGCTGCCGCTGCTCGCGCTGCTCGTCATGGCCGTGCCGGTGGCCGCGCTGGCGATGACCCTGGTGGCGATGCGGCGGGTGGTCGTCGAGCCGCTCGGCGTCGTGCGCCGCGCCACCTCCAGCACCCACCGGCGACTGTGGTGGCGGGTGCTCGTCCCGCTCGCCGGCGTCGGCCTGCTCGCGCCGCTGACCGGCAAGCACGGCGAGTTCAACCCGTGGCAGGCGGTCGGCGGGGTGTCGCTGCTGCTGCTCGGCGTGGCGCTGCTGCTGCCGTGGGTCTTCGACCGGCTGGTCGGCCGCCTCGGCGCCGGCGGGAGCGTGTCGTGGCAGATGGCGGTGCGCCGCCTGCAACTGTCCGGCGGCAGCTCCGTGCGGGCCGTCGGCGCCATCGCGGTCGCGGCGGCCGGCACGATCGCGCTGCAGATGCTGTTCGCCGCGGCCGAGTCCGAGTTCACCATCAACACCGGGCAGGACCCGACCCGTGCGCAGGCGGTCACGCTGCTCACCGTGTCCCCGATCACGACGGCCAAGGACGCCGCCGGGATCGACGCGAAGCTGCGGGCCTCCGGAGTGACGTCGGTCCGCACGTACAGGAGGGACATCGCCTCCATCAGCGACGACGACTTCGTGGGAGTGCGGGTCGGCGACTGCGACGTGCTGCGCGAGATGGCCGCGCTGGAGCGCTGCGCGGACGGCGACGTGTTCGTGCTGGACCGTCCCGACCTCATCGGCCGGACCGTGCGCATGGGCGACCCGTCCGCCACCCCGCAAGGTCCACAGTGGACCGTGCCGGCGACGGCGCACCGGGCGCAGGCCCGCAAGGACCCGTGGGGCCAGGACGTCGAGGGCATCCTCGTCACGCCCGCCGCCGCGCCGGCCGCCCGCGCGGAGCCCACCTTCGAGTCCTACGTCCACCTGGACCCGGCCGCCGGCCTGGACGCCGAGGAGCGGCTGCGCAACGCGGCGATGGCCATCAGCCCGGCCATGGACGTGTCGATCCTGCGCTCGAAGGTGCGCGACAGCACGTTCATGAGCATCCGCCGCGGCCTGTTCGCCGGATCGGCCGTCACCCTGCTGCTCGTCGGGCTGAGCCTGCTGGTCGGCACGATCGAGCAGCTGCGCGAGCGGCGGCGGACCCTGGCCGCGCTGGTCGCCTTCGGTGCCCGCCGCTCCACGCTGGGCTGGTCGGTCCTCTGGCAGACCCTGCTCCCGGTCGTCCTGGGCCTGGTGCTGGCGACCGGCCTCGGCCTCGGCCTGGGCGCCATGCTCCTGGCCACGGTCGACGTGCCCTTCCACGCCGACGTGACCGGCATCGCGATCGTGTGCGGCATCGCCGGCGGGGTGGTCCTGCTCGTCACCACCGCGAGCCTGCCCGCGCTGTGGCGCCTCATGCGCCCCGATGGGCTGCGCTTCGAGTAGCGGCATTTTCTGTCGTACCCCGGGGCTAGCGTGTCGGTCATGGAGCTGCGGGAGTGGTGGGGCCTGATCGAGGAAGCGAGGGCGGCATGCGGGTCGTCGGCGGGGGATCGTGACTCGGCCGACGACCCGCTGCCGGGCGAGGTGCTGTCGCGGGTCGCGGCCCTGCCGCCCTCGTCGATCGTCGCGTTCGGGCGCTGCTTCTCTTCGGTCTTCGACTCGGCATTTCTGGCTCCGCTGTGGGCCGCCGCCTATCTCATCGAGGGCGGCTGCGGCGACGACGGCTTCATGGACTTCCGGGCCGGCCTGATGCTGCAGGGCCGGTCCGCGTTCGACAACGCCGTCGTCGCCCCCGACTCCCTCGCCGACCTGCCGGTGGTCCAGCGCATGGCGACCACCGGCAAGGGCTGGCTCGGCTGCGAGGCGATGCTGTATGTGGCCCGCACGGCCTACACCCGCAGCACCGGCTCCCCGTCCGGCTACGACGAGGCGTTAGCCACCCGGTCGCCGACCCGTCCGTCACCGGCCCGCGGCGAGCGCTGGGACCTCGAGGACGACGAGCAGATGCGGCTGCACCTGCCCCGGTTGGCCGCCCTGTTCCTGTCCTGACCGCCATTTCCTGACCACGGCGACCGCCGGAGCGTTGACAACGCCGCACATACAGCGGCCGGGCGGCCGGGCGCTGCGCAAGGCCGGCGCCGTGGACGCCACGACCGTCGCGTGCGCCGCGCCTTCGAGATCAGTTCGGCGTGTCTCGGCTTCGCGGCCCGGACCGGAGTGTCGTGAAGCGCGTTGCTGGCTGCCGCGTTCGGCACCTCCGGCGCTACTTGCTGGCGGCGGTTGCAGGAGTCGCCCGAGCCCGGCGTCTGGCAGCAGCCACACGAACTGATCCTGGCCGAGCCACGTTCTGCCGGGCGGCTGGATTGCTGGTGGCGCCGCTGCGCTCACCGAGCTCCGCCGCGAGCTGCGACCTGTCCGCGGCGGCCGTCGACTCATCGCCGGCGTGCACGCCGATCCGGGCGGCGCCCTTCGCACCTGCGTGCGCTCAACGGGGCAGCACACCAGCCCGATCCCGGCCGACCGGGGCAAGCTGGGCAGCGAGCGTCACTTGATCACCGACGCGTCGGCGTCCCGCTCGCTGTGACGCTGAGCGGCGGTCACCGCAGCGGCGTTGGTCAATTGCTGCCGTTGCTCGACGCGGCTCCACGGATCCGCGGTGTGTGCGGCCGGCCCAGACACCGGCCACGCCCCATCCACGCCGACCACAGTCCCGACCACGACGGCAAGTGGCGTTGCCTGGTTCGAGTCCGCGGCATCGGTCCGCGTTTTGCCCGCCGTGGCGACGGGGGTGGCTTCGGGCTGGGTGGGGAGGTGTAGGTGGCGCGCTGTGTGGGCGTGGGTGCGTGCGTGGTGTGGTCGCGCGTGCTTGTGCTGGCTGCTCCTGTCCCTTGCCTGATCGTGGCGGGGGTTGGTTGTTGTCGGCGGGGCGCGGGGTGCGTGCGTGGTTTCTTGCGTGGGCGTGGTCGGGCATCATCAGCCGATGGCGGAAGGTGAGCTGTTGCTTGAGGTGGGCATCGAGCCCGAGTACAGCCAGATCAGGCTGTCCGTGACCGGTGGGGACTGCAGCGTGCCGGAGTGGGGCGGTGGGCCGCACACGGCGGTGTCCGGGCCGGGCATGATGCTGGTCGCGACCTGGAGTGATGATTGTGGGCCGGTGACTGTCCGCGTGTACGACGGGCGGCCCGTGCTCGATGGCTGGAGCCTGGTGCACACGGGACGTCTCGAGGTCGGGCCGGCCGGTCTCGATGCGGGGATGACGGTCAGCGCCGTCGAGCACTGGGTTCCGGTGCCCGAAGGGTTGGTGGAGGTTGAGGTGTGGGTCCGCGATCCGGCCGGTCCGGGTGAGGTCACGTTCGTCCTGACGCGCTGACGGCGTCTGCGGGGTGCCGGGGTTGGCATACGGTGTTGGTATGGCCGGGTTTGAGAATGCTGCGCGGGGTGTGCTGGACGAGGGGCGGTATGTGGTGCTGGGCACCGCGGACGCGGGTGGGAAGCCGTGGGTGTCGCCGGTCTTCTACACGATGAACGGGTATCGGGAGCTCGTCTGGATGTCGTCGCCGGAGACGTTGCACTCGCGGAACCTGGTGGTGCGGCCCGAGGTGAGCATGGTGGTGTTCGACTCGCGGGTGGAGGTGGGCGGGGCGTTCGCCGTGTACATGAGTGGGGTGGCGGAGGAGGTCTCCGGGGAGGCCGTGGCGGAGGTCGCGGCGGCGTATGGTGCCGCGGCGGTGCCGAAGGGTGGGCGGCTGGTCAGGATCGAAGAGGTCACCGGTGAAGGGATCTACCGGATGTACCGGGCGGCGATCCGTGAGCACTGGGTGCTCGACCCCGACAGCCGGCCCGACGGGCGGGCCGCCGTCACGCTGTAAGGCGCGCCGAAGCAGCAGCGTCAGGGGGCCGGGACGCGGGCGAGGATCTCGTCGACCGAGGCGGCCGGGTCGGTGATCGGGAACTGCACCTCGCGGATCACGCCCGTGGGGTCGGCGAGCAGGGTGAGCCGCTTGAGGCGGTCGACGCCCGCGGCGCGGAAGGTCGGCAGGAGCAGGCCGGCGGTCAGCATGAGGTCCTGGTCCGACAGCAGCGGGAACGGCAGGCGGGCGTGGGCGGCGAACGCGGCCAGCTGGTCGGGGCGTTGGGTGCTCACGCCGTGAACGGCGACGCCCTTCGCCAGGAACGCCGGGTGGCGGTCGGCGTAGGTCAGCGACTCCAGGGTGCAGCCGGGCGCGCCGGGGATGTCGCCCCACCCGGGCGGATAACCGTGGGCGTCCGGGGCGAAGGCGCCGGGGAAGCAGTACAGCAGCATCCATGAGACCGGAGCGCCGAGGTCGACCGGGGTGCCGTCGTGTGCGGTGAGCGTGACGGCGGGCAGGCGGCGGCCGGTCAGGGCGTGCACCCTGCGCACCTCGCCGGAGCCGAAGTCGGAGCCGGAGCCGGAGCCGGAAGCGGAGCCGGAGGTAGAGGCGGAGCCGGGGGCAGAGGCGGCGGTCGCGGTCAGGACGCCTGAGCCCATGACGTGGCGGGTGCCCCAGTCCTGCAGGGCGACCAGCACGGGCAGCAGCCCTTCGCCCTTCGCGGTGAGCAGGTAGTCGTAGCGCGGCGGGTGCGCCGAATACTGCCGCCGGTGCAGCACGCCGTGCTCGACGAGCCGGGCGAGGCGCTCGGTGAGGGCGCGCCGGCTCACACCGAGGGCGCGCTGCAGTGCGTCGAAGCGGGTCGTGCCGCCGGCGATGTCCCGCACGATCAGGAACGTCCAGCCGTCGCCCATCACGCCGAGCGCCTGGCTGATGCCGCAGTCGGCGTCGGCGAGGGCAGCGCGGTCCATGCTTACCGACTATAGTCCGTTCCATTATGGAACTCACCACATCCCGCAAAGAGACGCTGTTCTGGACCTGGTGGGCGGCCGGGACCACCAGCAGCGTCGGGTCGGCGGTCGGGGCGGTCGCGCTGCCGCTGACGGCGTTGACGGTGCTCGACGCGGGGCCGTTCGAGATGGGGCTGATCGCGGCGGCGAGCTATCTCGCGTGGCTGGTCATCGGGCTGCCGGCGGGGGTGTTCGTGCAGCGGCTGCCGCTGCGTGGGGTGCAGGTCGGCGCGGACCTCGCCCGGGCCGCCGCCGTCGGGTCGGTGCCGCTCGCCTGGTGGTGGGGGTGGCTGAGCGTGCCGCAGCTGGTCGCGGTGGCACTCGTCGTGAGCTTCGCCAACGTCATCTTCGACGTGGCCAACGCGACCTTCCTGCCGGAGATCGTCGAGCGGGAGCGGCTGCAGGCCCGCAACAGCCTCGTGTCGGCCACGCACGCCGCCACCCAGCTCGGCGGGCCGTCCGTCGGTGGGTTCTGCGTCCAACTGTTCGGTCCCGTCGCCACGGTACTGGTGGACGCCGCCAGCTTCGTCGTCTCCGCCGCGCTGCTGCGGACCCTGCCGGTTCGGGGCGGCAGGGTCCGTGCCGGGACGGGGCCGGCCTGGGGACTGATCCGGGAAGGATGGTGGTTCGTGGTCCGCCACCCGGTGATGGGCCCAGGCATGTGGACCGCGACCGCCGTCAACTTCGTCTGCGGCGCGCAGCTGGCCGTGTACCCGCTGTACCTGGTGCGCGAGCTGCACGCGCCCGCCGGGCTGGTCGGCCTGCTGCTCGCGGCGGAGGGCGTCGGGTCCCTCGTCGGCGCGGCGCTGACGGCGCGGATCACGGGCCGGCTCGGATCCGCCAGGGCCCTGGTCTGGGCTGGGTTCGCGGCGGTCGCCGGCGCGGCCCTCGTGCCGGTCGGCGCCGGCTGGCCGGCGTTCGTGGCGTTCGCCGCCGGCAACGTGGTGTTCGCCGGCGGGGTGGTCGTGCTGAGCGTCACGACCCGGACCTACCGCCAGATCGCCAGCCCGCCGGACCTGCTGCCGAGGGTCATGGCCACGGTCCGGTTCGTGTCCTGGGGCGCGATCCCCGTCGGCGGTCTCGTCGCGGGTGCCCTGGCCGGCGCGCTGGACGGGCGCACGACGCTGTGGCTGTTCGCCGCGGCGACCCTGGCCGCCCCGCTCGCGCTGGTCCTGTCGCCCGTCCGGCGGCTGCGCGACCTGACCGACTTCCAGGACGCGCCGAGCGCCGGCGACTTCCAGGACGCGCCGAGCGCCGGCGACTTCCAAGGCGCGCCGCGCGACGGCGGCGAGGTCGTTCACAGCTCGGGCGGTGTCGATGTGGGGCACGTGTAACGGGGTGGCGATGAACGGCGTGACGTGCGTGTAACGCGCTCTCCTTAGGCTGCCCGCAGCGTCACGGTCGACGCGACGGTGTCGGCCGGGCGGAGGGATGTGGTTGTGGTAGCACTCGGCACGCAGGTCAGGACGGTGTGTTCGTACTGTGGCGTCGGCTGCGGGATGGTGCTGGACATCCAGACCGGGCCGGACGGCCGGCGGAGCGCGCTGAAGGCAACGGGCGACAAGGAGCACCCGGCCAACCGCGGGCGGTTGTGCACCAAGGGGGCGACGAGCGCCGACATGCTCGCGGCGCCCGGGCGGCTCGGCACGGCGAAGGTCCGCCGGGAGCGCGGCGCCGCGCCGCAGGACGCCGACCTCGACGCCACGATCACCGAGACCGCGCGGCGGCTGCGGGCGATCATCGACGAGCACGGGCCGGACGCGGTCGCGCTGTACGTGTCGGGCCAGATGACCCTCGAGGCGCAGTACCTGGCGAACAAGCTGGCGAAGGGCTTCATCGGCACCAACCAGATCGAGTCGAACTCACGGCTGTGCATGGCGAGCGCCGGCAGCGGCTACAAGCTGTCGCTGGGATCGGACGGGCCGCCCGGCTCGTACGACGACCTCGACCACGCCGACGTGTTCCTGGTCATCGGCGCGAACATGGCCGACTGCCACCCGATCCTGTTCCTGCGGATGCTCGACCGCATGAAGGCCGGCGCGAAGCTCATCGTGGTCGACCCGCGGCGCACCGCCACCGCCGACAGGGCCGACCTGTTCCTGCAGGTCAACCCCGGCACCGACCTCGCGCTGCTGAACGGGCTGCTGCACCTGCTCGTCGAGGGCGGCCACACCGACGAGGAGTTCATCGCGGCGCACACGGAGGGCTGGGACGCCATGCCCGCCTTCCTGGCCGACTATGTTCCGGCAAGCGTGTCCGAAATAACCGGCATTTCCGAAAAATCGTTGTATGAGGCAGCGGCGGTCATCGGTACAGCGAAGAACTGGGTCAGCTGCTGGACGATGGGGCTGAACCAGTCGACGCACGGCACCTGGAACACGAACGCCCTGGTCAACCTGCACCTCGCCACGGGGGCGATCTGCCGCACCGGCAGCGGGCCGCTGTCGCTCACCGGCCAGCCCAACGCCATGGGCGGCCGCGAGATGGGGTACATGGGCCCCGGCCTGCCCGGGCAGCGCTCGGTGCTCGTCGAGCAGGACCGTGCGTTCGCCGAGGACCAGTGGGGGCTGCCGCGCGGCGCCATCCGCACCGAGGTCGGCACCGGCACCGTCGACATGTTCCAGCGGATGGCCGACGGCGAGATCAAGGCCTGCTGGATCATCTGCACCAACCCCGTCGCGTCCGTGGGCAACCGCCGCACCGTCATCGAGGGCCTCGAGGCCGCCGAGCTGGTCATCACGCAGGACGTGTACGGCGACACCGAGACCAACGCGTACGCCGACGTGATCCTCCCCGCGACGATCTGGGGCGAGACCGACGGCATCATGATCAATTCCGAGCGGAACCTGACGCTCGTGCACCCCGCCGTGACCCCGCCCGGCGACGCCCTGCCCGACTGGCAGCTGATCGCCCGCATCGCGACGGAGCTGGGACACGGCGCGGCCTTCGACTACGGCAGCGCCGAGGAGATCTTCACCGAGCTGCGGGCGTTCTGGAACCCGGCCACCGGGTACGACCTGCGCGGCGTCAGCTACGACCAGCTCCGCGACGGCCCGGTGCAGTGGCCCGCGCCGCCGGGGGCGGGGGCCCGCAACCCGATCCGCTACCTCAACGACGGCGTCAGCCAGCACCTGCACGAGCGGCCCGACGGCTCACGGCCGCGACTGGCGTTCGCGACGCCGAGCCGCCGCGCGGTCTTCTTCGCGCGGCCGCACCTGCCGGCGGCGGAGCTGCCCGACGACGACTACCCGTTCCTGCTCAACACGGGCCGCGTGCAGCACCAGTGGCACACGCTGACGAAGACCGGCCGGGTCGGCAAGCTCAGCAAGCTCAACCCCGGCCCGTTCGTGGAGCTGAACCCGGCCGACGCCGCGCGCCTCGGGATCGCCGACGGCGACCGGGTCGAGGTCGCGTCCCGCCGCGGCCGCGCGGTGCTGCCCGCCGTCGTGACGGACCGGGTGATGCCGGGCGGCTGCTTCGCGCCGTTCCACTGGAACGACCTGTTCGGCGAGTACCTCAGCGTCAACGCCGTCACGAACGACGCCGTCGACCCGATCTCCTTCCAGCCGGAGCTGAAGGTCTGCGCCGTGTCCCTGGCCAGGGTCGCGGACCTGCCTCCGGACGAGCCGGGCCTTCGCGAGATGCTGGGTCTGCCGCCGGTACCGCCGCAGCTCACCGACGATGAGAAGCGGTATCTGGCCGGATTCCTGGACGCGCTCGTCGCCGCCCCGCCGGATCACACGACCGTGCCCGTGCTCCCGGCGTCGGCGCCGATCCTGCCCGAGCGGGCCCTGTGGGTGAACGGGCTGCTCGCCGGGCGGTACTCGCGGGTGCCGGCGGCAGCGCCGGTCGTGGTGGCCGCGCCCGAGGAGGCGGCCGGCCCGGCGGTCCACGTGCTGTGGGCGTCGCAGACCGGCAACGCCGAGGACTTCGCCGGCGTCGTCGGCCGGCGGCTCGCCGACGCGGGCTGGCGGGCGAGCGTGCGCAGCATGGCCGACGTCGGCGTCGACACCCTGGCCGGGCCGGCGGACCTGCTCATCATCACCAGCACGTTCGGCGACGGGGACGCGCCCGACAACGGCGCCGCGTTCTGGCAGTCGCTCGGCGGGCCGGACACGCCGCGGCTCGACGACCGCCGGTACGCCGTGCTCGCGTTCGGCGACTCCAACTACGACGACTTCTGCGGCCACGGCCGGCGCCTCGACGCGCGGCTCAGCGAGCTCGGCGCGACCAGGCTCACCGCCCGCGTCGACTGCGAGCCGGACTACCAGCCGGCCGCCAGCGCCTGGCTCGACCAGGTCATCGCCGCGCTGCGGGCCACGCCGGCCCGGCGGGCGGCGCCACCGCCGGTGCCGACCCGCAACCAGCCGCTGACGGCCCGGCTCACCGGCAACCGCCTGCTGAGCCTGCCCGGCTCGGCGAAGGAGGTGCGGCAGTTCACGTTCGAGTCCGAGGAAGGCGTCCTGCCGTACGAGGCCGGCGACTCCCTCGGCGTCTGGCCCGTCAACTGCCCGGACCTGGTCGACGAGTGGCTGAAGGTCACGGGCCTGCGCGCCGACGAGCCGGTCGAGGTCGCCCAGCACGGCACGCTGCCGCTCGCCGAGGCGCTGCACCGCCGCCTGGAGATCGCGAAGATCAGCCCGGACCTGCTGCGGTTCGTCGCCGAGCGCAGCACCGACCCGCACCTGAAGACTCTGCTGCGCCCCGACAACCAGGGCGAGCTGGCGAAGTGGACGTGGGGGCGCCAGGCGATCGACGTCATCGCCGAGTGGCCCGTCGACGCGACCGCGCAGGAGTGGGCGGGCGTGCTGAAGCGGCTCCAGCCGCGGCAGTACTCGATCTCCTCGACGCCGCTGCTCGACCCCACCCGGGTCAGCCTCACGGTGTCGGTGGTCCGCTTCGCGAACAGCCGCGGCCAGATCCGCAAGGGCGTCGCGTCGACGTTCCTCGCCGACCTGCCCGCCGACGGCGCGGTGCCGGTCTTCGTCCAGCGCGCCCCGCACTTCCGCCCACCGGCCGACCCGGCCACCCCCATGATCATGGTCGGCCCCGGCACCGGCGTCGCCCCGTTCCTCGGCTTCCTCCAGGAGCGCCAGGCGCGCGGCGCCCGCGGCGCCAACTGGCTGTTCTTCGGCGAGCAGCGCCGCGGCACCGACTTCTACTACGCCGACGAGCTGCTCGCCCTGCGCGACACCGGCGT
The DNA here is from genome assembly GCF_040614215.1 of Dactylosporangium sp. NPDC006015. Taxonomy (NCBI): domain Bacteria; kingdom Bacillati; phylum Actinomycetota; class Actinomycetes; order Micromonosporales; family Micromonosporaceae; genus Dactylosporangium; species Dactylosporangium sp. NPDC006015. The sequence goes on along the minus strand of NZ_JBEXUD010000009.1, from coordinate 155,134 downwards.
CCTCACCCGCCTGGACCTCGCGTTCTCCCGCGACCAGCGCAACAAGGTGTACGTGCAGGACCGCATGCGCGAGCACGGCGCCCACCTGTGGTCCTGGCTCCAGGACGGCGCCTGCTTCTACGTCTGCGGCGACGCCAGCCGCATGGCCAAGGACGTCGACCGGACCCTGCGCGAGATCGCCGTCGCCCACGGCCACCTGACCCCGGACGCCGCCGAGGCCTATGTGAAGCAGCTCGCCGCCGACAAGCGCTACGTCCGCGACGTCTACTGACGTATCCGCCGCGTCCGCACGGTGTGCGGATGATCGGCCCCGAGGACCCTGGTCCTGTCGGCGAGCAGCGCGTCGAGATCCTGAGGCCGCCAATGTACGAGGTTCTCCCGCACCTGCATCGTGTCGGGATGATCCGCGCCGAGCACGCGTACATAGTCGGCGAGGACCGCATCGAGGCCCTCGACGGCCGCGCCCGGGTCGCCGGCGAGCCCCCGCCAGTGCGCGAGGTTCCGGCGGGTGTCGAGCGTGTCCGGATGATCGGGCCCGAGCACGCGCTCGGCGTCGACGAGCAGCCGCGCGCTCTCCTCGGCGGCGGCCCGCGGGTCCCCGGCAAGCCCCCGCCAGTGCGCCAGGTTGTGCCGCGTGCTCAGGACCGTCGATGCCTCGATGTCGGGGGTCCGCACTAGAATGGAGAGGACCTCCGAGGTTTCGCGAGCGGCCCTGGCAGGGTCGCCGGCGTGCCCGCGCCAGTAGGCCAGGTTGCCCCGGGTGCGCAGCGTGTCGGGATGCGCCGTGCCGAGGATCCGGGTCTGATCTGCCAGGACCTGTTCCAGCAAGGACACCGCTCCGGGGAAGTCGCCTCGCTCGCCCTGCCAGTAGCCGATCCGATACCGCAACGCCAAGGTGCCGCGGTGGCTGTCACCCCAGAGCTGGCCGACGATGCCCGCTATTTCGGAGAAGTAGGCCTGCGCGATCTCTGGCAACCCGATCTCGCCGGCGGACTCGCCGACCCGGGTCACGAACGGGTGCAGGAACATCGCGGCATCCGGCGAGTCCAGCCGGTCGGCCCAGACCCTGCCGTTGGCGACGAACCGCGCCGTGATCGACGTCGACTGCCCTGCCGCCTCCCACGCCTCCAGCAGCGCGTCGGCGCCGACCCGCTGCACGCCTCGCAGGTCTTCGCCTGGCGCCGATTCTATCGCGGACCGTTGGGCCAGGGCGTGCATCCGCACCGATCGCAGTGGGTCGGTGGCGTTGTGTGAGATCAGGCTCAGGCGGTGCAGGTTGCGCAGGGTCTTGCGGGCATCCTGTGCCGTGCCGCCGAGGTAGGTGCACGCCGCGGTGCTGGTGAGGACCGATTCGGGGATGCCGTTGGGGTCCAGGGTGGCGGCCAGGAGCAGCATCGGGCGGGCCAGGCCCACCGGGGCGAGGGCGTCGGCGCGGTCGGCGGCCAGGGACCAGGTGGCCGCGAGTTCGTGGTCGTGGTCGTCGCCTGTCGCGTTCGGGAACAGGTCCGCCAGGCGGCTGGTCCGGTCGGCGAACAGGGAACGGTACTCGGCGCAGGTCAGGGCGTCGTCGACGATCAGCGCGGCGGCCTGCGCCAAGGCGAGGGGCAGGTGGCCGAGGTCCGCCGCCAGGGCCGCGGCGTCGGGGTCGTCCCGGTCCAGCTTGGCCGTCAGGTAGGCGGCCGACTCCGCCGGGGTGAAGACGTCGACGTCGATCACGGTGCCGCGGGAGCGCAGGGCCGCGTCGCGGCGGCGGGTGGTCAGCACGAGGCGGCCGGTCGGGCCGGAGGGCCACAGGCCGCGCAGGTCGGCGGGGTCGGCGACGTCGTCCAGGACCACGATCCAGGTCCTGTCGGTGTTCGCGAGCCAGGTCAGGAACGCGGCGGCGGCGCGCTCCACGTCGCCGGTGGCGAGGCGGAGGGCGCCGGCGGCGTCCGCGTAGCCGGTCAGCGCCGCGGTGCGCGAGGATGCCGTGACCCAGACCGCGAGGTCGGTGCCGTCGGCGCGGGCCTGCTCGAACAGCGCGGCGGCGAGCTGGGTCTTCCCCGTGCCGCCGTCGCCCACCAGTACCGGCGACGCGACGGCGACAAGGGAACCTCTGGACTGGAAGGCGTCGGCGCGCAGCGGGGCGCGGCCCACGAGCAGCGGCCAGGCGAGCGGCGGCGGGGCGGCCGCGTAATGGTTGATCTGTGTGTTGTGTGAGCCGGCTTGCAGGCCCTTGACGTCCACGATCCCATCGTCGCATCCACCTATAGGGTGTGCCGATGCGCAGACGGGTCGGGGTTGTCGTGGTGGCGTGCGCGCTGCTGGCGGGGTGCGGCGGGGAGCCGGTGAAGGTCCCCGCGGCGGCTTCGTCGTCGCAGGCGTCGGTCGCCGAGGAGCTGGCCGTCGTCGCGGGCGGCGGGCTGGCGGTGCCGTCGGCGAAGCAGCTGCCGGCCGGCGCCGCGATCGGCGGGCCCGACTACGCGGTGCGGCTCACCGAGGTCGGCACCGCCGATCACCTGGAGCCGGCGGTCGTCACGCAGTTCGGCAAGATGCAGTCGGCGACCGGCGTGCCGCGTGACGCGAGCGGACCGATCGCCGCCGGGCAGGGCAAGGAGTTCGTGTTCGCGCGGTTGGCGGCGGTGCCGGGCCTGGAGACGCAGCCGTCCGCGGTGGTGAAGGCGCGGCTGCGGGTCGGCGACAAGGCCCGCCCGGTCGAGGGGATCGTGTCGCCGAACAGTGTGCTCGTCGCGCTCGTGCCCGCCGGGGCGCCGGTGACGCTCGTCGTGTCCGACGCCGACAAGGACCAGAGCATCGACCTGCGCACAGGCGCCGTCGGGCCGGGCGCCGTCGCCGCCTATCTGAAGCCGCGGCCCTACGGCGAGACGTCCTACAAGCTCGTCGGGCAGATCAGCGGCGAGCCGCAGCAGACCTATGTGGAGATCGAGGTGTCGGCGGCGCTGGAGCCGTACGACCACCGCCAGCAGGGCACGTGGGCGCCGGCCGGGCACACGTGGCTGCGGGTGTGGGTGGAGGCGAAGCTCACCTCGATCGGCGTGCTGGACGGCGCCATCGACATGCGGCAGAGCCTGCAGCTGACGGCCAACGGCAAGGCGGTGACCGTCGAGGCGTCCCAGGCCGACGTCGTGGGCGAGACGGTGCCGACCAACGGCTACACGATTCGCGACGAGGTGCGGATGGAGGTCGCGGAGGGCTCGGTGCAGACGCTGACGTTCCGGTTCGAGCCCAAGGGCGCGCTGACCCGCGCCGGCAAGCCGGCCACGCTGAAGCTGACGGGCAGCGCCCAGCAGAAGATCACGCTCAAGTAGCGACGCGGGTCGGTGCCGCGTCGGAGCGCGTCGGCGCCGTCGCGGCCGACCCGGGTGAGGTCGTCGGGCGCGGTGCGCGATCCGTCATCCACTCGGTGAGCTGCGCGGCGGGCACGGGGCGGGCGAAGTGGTAGCCCTGGGCCGAGCGGTACCCCAGCGACCGCAGCTGCTCGGCCTGCTCCGGCGTCTCGACGCCCTCCGCGACGGCGTGCAGCCGCAGCGCCTGGGCGAGCTGGATGACGGCGGCGGCGACCGGTGGACGACCCTCTCCCGACGGCGACGCGGGCGCCTGGGTGAAGGAGCGGTCGAGCTTGACCTCGTCGACCGGGCAGTCGTGCAGCAGCCGGAGGGTGGAGCTGCCGGTGCCGAAGTCGTCGAGCGAGATCCGCAGGCCCAGCGCGCGGAGCCGCTCGAGGGTCGCGGTCGCCGGCCCGAGGGTCAGGGCCATCGACTCGGTGATCTCCAGGACGATGCGGGCCGGGTCGACGGCGTGCAGCGTCAGGGTCTCGGCGACGAACCCGGCGTAGTCTGCCTCGCGCAGCTCGCGCGGAGACACGTTGATGTTGAGCACCGCCGGGGCGGCGGCGCCGTGCCGGGCGTCCCAGGCCGCGAACTGCCGGCACGCGTCGGCGAACACGAACCGGCCGAGCGGCACGATCAGGCCGGTGCGTTCGGCGAGGGGGATGAACGCGTCGGGCGGCAGGACGCCGTGGACCGGGTGGTCCCAGCGGACCAGGGCCTCGGCGCCGACGAGCCGGCCGTCGTCGAGGGACACGATCGGCTGGTACACCAGGAAGCAGCGCCCGCTGTCGATGGCTTCACGCAGCTGGGACGGATGGTCGTCTCCCGCACCGGCCACGCCTTTCTCGCCGCCGAGCTCCGACATCGCGCAGTCGTAGTGCAGGTAGGCGGTGCCGGTGAGCCGCTTCGCCGCGTACATGGCGATGTCGGCACGGCGCAGCAGCAGGCTCGGGTCGTCGCCGTCGCGGCCGTCGGCGATGCCGATGCTGGCGGAGATCGGCAGCTCGTGGCCGTTGACGACGGCGGGCGCCCGCAGCGCGTCGGCGAGCCGCTCCACGGCGAGGCTGGCGGCGGCCGGGTCGGCGCCGGGCAGCACCACGACGAACTCGTCGCCGCCGAGCCGGGCGACCGTGTCCGCGGCGCCGGCGCGACCCGCGAGGCGCCGGGCCACCTCGACCAGCAGCAGGTCGCCGACCTCGTGCCCGAGCGTGTCGTTGACCTCCTTGAAGTCGTCGAGGTCGATGAGCGCGACGCTGACCGGGCCGGACTCCCGCAGCGCCTGCTGGAGGCGCTGGCCGAAGAGCGCCCGGTTGGGCAGCTGGGTGAGCGCGTCGTGGGTGGCGGTGTGGTCGAGCCGGGCGAGGAGCCGGCCGTTGTCGACGAACGCGGCCACCTGCCGCACCATGACCAGCGCCGTGAGGGTGACCGCGCCGAGCACCAGCATCTTCTCGTCGCCGTGGTCGCCGAACCAGGTCTCGAGGACGAGCAGGACGTAGACGGCGGCGACGGCCGCGTAGGGCACCAGGCTGAACGGGCGCCGCTTCGCCGTCACCGCCACCGCCGCTTTACGGGGTGCGCCGCGCTCCCGCTCCGCGGCCCATGACGCCAGGCAGCACACCACCGGGATGCCGAACTGCGTCGACATCAGGTGCGGGTGGCCCGAGGCGAGCAGCGGCTGCAGCATCGAGCTGGTGGCGCCGTAGAAGATCGAGAAGGCGAGCCACTGCAGCGCCGACTTGTCGATGAACTCGTAGCCCGACAGCATCACCTTCGCCACCGCGAGCACCACGACCAGGGCGAGCACGGCGAGGATCAGCGCGCCGAGGACCTCGTTGCGGTTGTCGGTGCGCAGCGCGACCCTGGCCTGGAAGTGCCAGATGAACACGGCGGCGCCGGCGACGACCGTGCCGCCGTCCAGCGCCACCCGCAGCCGCTCGCCGGCGCTGCGCCGGGACAGTGGGAGACGGTACAGCGCGTACAGGATGAGCAGCACCGCGGCGCTGTCGAAGGCCAGCAGGACGGGCCCGTTGTACGCGCCGCCGACGTCCGGGTGGGTGAGCACGTCGATCGCCTGGGCGGTGTGCGCGACCCCGACGCACAGCGCGGCGATGCTCAGGTGCCCCCAGAACCTGCGGGTCGGCGCGGGCAGCGTCATCGTCCTCGCCGTGCGCCGGAACGCGGCCGTGAGCAGCAGCGCGCCGGCCGGGGTGGGCAGCCACAGCAGGACCGGCGGCCCCACCGGCGTCACCAGGTTGACCAGGAACCAGGTCGTGCAGGCGGCCAGCACCAGACACGAGGCGCGCATCGGCCCGGACATGGCCCGCAGCCGTCGCAGTGCGCCCATCCGGTCTCCTCGTCCCGTGCTGTCGCCAGTGCACCGCCATCATCGACCACCGAATGCTGCCATGAGCCGCTGCCCGATTTCAGCATGTTACGATTGACGTAATATCACGACGGTTGTAATTTGCTGGTCATGCCGCCTTTACAGGAGCCGACGTTTCTGGTGCTGACCGCGCTCACCGGCGAGCCGCTGCACGGCTACGGGATCCTGCAGCAGGTGACGGCCCTCTCCGGCGGCGCGGTGGTCCTCGGCGCCGGCACGCTGTATGGCGCGCTGGACCGGCTGGCGGAGCAGGGGTTGGTCGCTGTGGAGCGCGAGGAGGCCGTCGACGGCCGGCTCCGCCGCTACTACCGGCTCACCGACGAGGGCGCGGCCCGGCTCGCGACCGAGGTGGAGCGCCTGCGCCGCAACGCCAACGCCGCCGCAGCGGGCCTCCGCCGCCGCGGCTTCCAGGCGGGCCTGGAGTAACCGCGCCGGACCGGCGCTGCCTGCTGCCGCTGTGCAGGCCCCTCGGCGGCGCCCTGCACCTGACGCCCGCCACCAACGCCGTCTTTTGTGCCGGGCCGGATACCGGGGAGTGCGACGCCAGCGAGGCACCCCGCCCACGCCCAGACGTTGGTCAATGCCCCAATACGCCCTCCTTTGTCATCGATGCTCCGTGATACAGCCGCAATTCCAGAGATCAAATCGAATCCAGGTCACGCGCCGCCTTCGAAGCGACCGCCGCTCGGTCACGCGTGCGACTCGGTCACGCGTGCGACTCGGTCACGCGTGCGAACGCGGCGGCGACGATGTGCCCGACCCGCATGCAGACATTGGTCAATGCCCCAAATCGTCCCCGTTTCGCCATCGACGCTGCGCGATCTACCCACATTTTAGAGATCGAATTGGGTGTAGATCGCGCAACGTCGATGGAGCAAATGCCGCATTCACGGGCATTGGCCAATGTCTGTGCTGGCGGGGAGCGTCTGGGTAGCGGAGGGTGTGGGCGCCGCGAGGGTGCGCCGGGTGGCGAGGGCTTGTGGGGTCAGGGGGTCAGGCGGCGGAGGACTGTCCACTGTGGTTCTGGGGTGAAGCCGAGGGCCTCCTTCGGGCCCTGGGCGCCCTTGCCGCCGACGATGAGGGGGCGTTGCTGCTCGACGCCCCAGCGGATGAGGCGGGCCAGGTGGTCGAACCAGAGGCCGCTGCGCCGCGGACCGCCGAGTGGGAGGGCGCCCCACGGGCCCAGGATCGGCGCTACGGGGTGGTCGAAGGTGAGGGTCGCCGCGACCAGGCCGTCCGGGCCGGTGTAGCGCAGGGCGAGGACGTCAGGCTGCTGCAGGACGGTCTCGAACAGGGACCGTGGCCAGACCCGCATCGGCGGCCAGCGGTGGGTGTGGTTGCGGCGGGAGGTGTCGGCGCAGAGGCGGTGCAGGGTGGTGGCGTCGAGGCCCGCGTCGGCGGCCGGGCCGAAGGTGACCGTGAGCGACGGGTCGGCGTCGATGTTGCGGACCAGCCGCTGCTGGTCGACGCGCCGCGACTTGCGCAGGGTTCGCAGGTACGAGTCGTAGTCGGGGAACGTGTTGCGCAGCAGCAGGGCCGGGGCGCCGGCTCGCACGACCGAGACGCCGTGCAGGAGGTGGGGCAGCTCGCGGCGGTAGATGTGGCGGTACATGACGGCCTGGAGGCGCTTGCCGTAGCGCTGCCGCAGCGACGCCTCGAGGGTCCTGACCGCGGCCGTGAAGAGGGACGGCGCCGGGCCGCCGCTGGGGTGCAGCGTGCCGGGCAGGCCGCCGGCCAGGGCGATGCCGGAGAACGCCCCGATGATCATGCTCTCGACGTCGGCGACGGCGAGGCCGAGGGCCGGGAGCCTGCGCAGGCGCAGCGTGACGAGCCCCGCGACCTTGTCGCCGTCGCGGAGTGCGCCGACGAGGACCGGGCCGCGCCGGGTCGACGCCAGCGTCCGCATGACCGGCCAGTCCAGCACCGAGTGCAGCTCGGCGTCGCGGACCGCGGAGCCCCACCACGGCGGCGCGGCGGAGCCGGTCGGATCGAGAAGATCCAATACCAGTTCTTCGATGCTGATGATGTTCCGCCAAGATCTGCAGGCGGTCAACAATCCGACCGGAAGGCTTCCCTTCGGCAACCACTTACGTCAATACTTTTGCAGGTTGGCGGGGGGACTGGACGATCTTCGGTCGATGAGATGAGGATCAATGTACGTACTCGGCTTGAGTCAACACCACGACTCGGCTGCGGCACTCCTGCACGACGGGCGGATCGTCGCGTTCTGTGAGGAGGAGCGGTTCAGCAGGATCAAGCACGACGGGGGCTTCCCCGTCGGGGCGATCCAGTGGTGCCTGCGCAGCGCGGGCATCACCCTCGGCGACGTCGACCACGTCGCGTACTTCTTCCAGGGCCGGCGCCTGCTGTGGCACGCCGGCAAGCACTTCCTGCGTTACTTCCCGGCCACCCTGGCCGTGCTGCGCAACGACGCCGGCGACTACGGCAAGGCCCGCGGCTTCCATGAGACGACCACCCGGCGGGAGACGTCCACCAACGCCGACGACCACCACATGGGCGGCACCCTGCTCGTGCTGTGGCGCCGCGCGTCGCAGCTGGAGGCGTTGCTGCGGGCGGCGACCGGCTACGACGGGCCGACGAAGCTCAAGGTGCACCTGGTCGACCACCACCACGCGCACGCGGGCAGCGCCCTGCACATCTCGCCGTGGGACGACGCCGCGATCATCGCCTGGGACGGCATCGGCAGCGACGGCACCAGCACGCTGCTCGCCGTCGGCGAGGGCGACAGGATCCACGACCTGCGGCGGGTGAAGTTCCCGCACTCGCTCGGCGCCATGTACGCCGACGTGACCGGCTGGCTCGGCTTCCACCCGACCCGCGACGAGGGCAAGGTCATGGGCCTCGCCGCGTACGGGCGGCCGACGTTCGTGGAGCAGTTCCGCGACCTGGTCCGCCTCGACAGCGACGGCCGCTACGCGCTGAACCTCAGCTGGTTCCGCCACCACGCGACCGGCAAGCACCAGGTGTCGGACAAGTTCCGGGCCACGTTCGGCCCGCCCCGGCCGAAGACCCGCGACGCCGTGCCGCAGCACTACGCCGACGTCGCGTACGCGCTGCAGAACACCCTGGAGGAGGCGGGCCTGCACGTCGCGAAGTGGGTGCACGAGAAGACCGGCAACCCGCGGCTGCTGACCGCCGGCGGGGTCGCGCTCAACAGCGTCATGAACGGCAAGATCCTGCTGCAGACCGGGTTCGAGGAGTTCTTCGCCCAGCCGGCCGCCGCCGACGACGGCTCCGCGCTCGGCGCCGCGACCGTCGTCTCCGCCGGGCTGGGCCTGCCCCGCCCGCGGGGCGAGTACATCTTCCTCGGGCCCACCTACGCCGAGGCGGACATGGAGAAGGCGCTCGCGGAGGCCGGCCTGCCGTACGAGCGCCGGGACCCGATCACGAAGACCGCCGCCGCCGCGATCGCGGACGGGAAGATCATCGGCTGGTTCCAGGGTCGCGGCGAGGTCGGCCCGCGGGCGCTGGGCAACCGCTCGATCCTCGCCGACCCGCGCGGCGCCGACACGAAGGACCGGCTCAACGAGAAGGTCAAGCACCGCGAGCCGTTCCGCCCGTTCGCGCCGTCGTGCCTGGTCGAGCACGCGGGGGAGTACTTCGCCAGCGGCTACCCGAGCCCGGTCATGCTGCTCGTCTTCGACGTCCTGGAGCACCAGCGGGCCGTCGTCCCGGCGATCACGCACGAGGACGGCACCGCCCGCGTGCAGACCGTCTCGCCCGTCGACAACCCGGTCTACCACGAGCTGATCAGCGAGTTCTACGCGCTGACCGGCGTGCCGATGGTGGTGAACACCTCGTTCAACGACAACGAGGAGCCGATCGTGTGCACGCCGCAGGACGCGGTCCGCTGCTACCTCAAGACCGACATGGACGCGCTGGCGCTCGGGCCGTTCTGGACGCAGAAGTGATCCGTCGCTGGTGGTGGCTGGCGGCCGGGGTCGCCGGCGCGGCGATGACCGTGCTCATCATGGGTGTCCTGCCGCCGGACCGCACGATCGACAACCCGGCGGAGTTCCTGCTGCGGATCAGCCCGGTGCTGTTCGCGGTCGTCGCGATCGGCGGCTTCCCGCAGCGGGCCGCGCCGGGCCTGATCCTGCTCGCCGCCGTCGTCCTCGGGTACATGGGCGTCCTGGACACCCTGTACGTGCTGCGGGTCGTCGCGCTCGCCGACGGCGGCGACTTCGCGCCGTTCTACCAGATGGCGATCTTCGTCAACGCGTTCACCGTCCTGGCGATCCTGTTCGGCTACCGGCTCGGCGGCGCGAGCACGGAGCGGGTGCTGCGGCTCGGGTTCGCGTCGGCGCTGGTGGTCGTGTCGGGCCTCAACGACCTGTCGTTCTACTACCTCAACGACTGGCCGGAAGGGCGCCCGGCGCGGCTGGACTGGGCGTCGCACATCACGGTGTTCGTCGGCGGCACGGCCACCCCGGCGGTCGCGATCGTCTTCTGCGCGGTGCACCTGCTGCTGGCCGCGGCCGTGCTCACCCTGCCGAGGTCCACACTTCGGCGTCGGCGAGAAACCCCGACGCCGTCCCCGGCACCGGCGTCCCCCCGGCCGTGAGGGCGCCGTGCCCGCACCGGGCGAACACCGTGGACAGGTTCCGCCCGGTGCCCTGAAAGTCGTCGACGGTGATCAGGCGGTGCCCGGACGGCCCGCTCAGCTCGACCGTGATCCCGCCGCCGGTGGCCGTGCAGCCGGCGGCGAGGTCGAGCTCCACGGCGACCGGTGCCTCGATGAGCGCCGGCTCGGGCCACGGCAGCCCACCGACCTCGGGGAAGTGCCGGTTGAACGTGTCCGCCAGCCACCGGCCCAGCACCGGCCGGTCCGTGACGAGCGTGGTGCGGCCCTCGTGCCACAGCACGATCGCCCGCCCGGCGCCGTGCGCCGACCAGTCGACCCGCCACACCGACACGAACGCGACCGTCCCGCCGTCGCGCTCCACGGTCAGCCCCGGATTCGCCCCCACCAGCAGCACCGACATCGATCGATCCTAACGGCCCGCGGCGCGGACGCGGTCCACGGCGCGGATGCGGTCCGCCAGGGCGGGCAGGTCGCCGGGGGTGCCGTGGTGCCAGTCCCACAGGGTGCGGCAGCGGACGGTGGTGGCGACGTGGTGGCCGACGCTGAACACGGCCTCGGCGCGAAGGTGGCCGTCGCGGCGCATCCGGATCGTCAGGGCGGTGCCGGCGTCGCCGAGGCGGGCGGTGCCGCCGGGTTGCAGCGCCGCCAGGTCGTCGGCGAAGGCAGCCAGGTCGGACCACGGCACGAACAGGGTGTCCGAGCAGGGTCGGTCCTCGCCCATGTACGGCAGCAGCGTGTCACGGGGGATGTCGAGCGAGCAGTGGGCGTGCCGCGGGTCCCCGTCGGGCTGGTCCTGCCAGCTGCGTCCGCTGCCGGCCGCGATCCGCAGCCCGATGCCGTGCTCGGGGTCGAAGAACACCACCCGCGCCGTCATGGGAGGTGCTTCACGAACTTGAGGGCGTCGCGGCCCGGCCCGTCGTAGTTGGTGTGCACGGGCAGGCCGTCGAGCGAGGTGTCGCCCGGCACGAGGGTGAAGCCGAGCCGGGTGTGGAAGGCGAGGGACTGGCGGTTCGCGACGCCGGTGATCGAGTGGACCCTCCGGACGCCGCGCGCCGCGACGTCGGTGAAGAAGCGGCGGTACAGTCTGCCGCCGACCCCGGTGCGCCGCAGCGCCGGCGAGACACCGATGAAGTGGATGTAGCCGACCCCGGGGTCGGACTGCGACACGAACCCGACGAGGAACGCGCCGAGCCGGCCGCCGGACAGGTCGAGCACGTAGCTGGTGTCGGTGAAGTGCTGGAAGTACAGGCGGGGCAGCAGCGTCGCCCGGTACACGCTGCCGGACTCGCCGCCCAGGCCGCCCCACCATTCGTCCATGACCGCCATGACGCGGGCGTGGTCGTCCTCCGTCGGGTGCCGCAGCGTGTCGATCATCGTTCCATTGTCGTACCCCGCGCTGCGAGGGTGCGCTGCTACGGTCGGGCCCATGTTCGAGCTGGAGTACCTCCTGCCGCAACTGCTGTTCTCGCTCCCGGCGGTCGTCACGCTGACCGTCGGCGTGGTGCTGCTGTGGAACCGGCGGGGGCGGCTGCTGCCGCGGGTCCGGGCGCTGGGGTCGGCGGGGCTGGCCGTGCTGCTCGCGGGGGCCGTGGCGAACCTGCTCTACCAGCTGCTGCTGCCGGAGATCCTGCGCGGCGGGCGCTTGATGGAGATGCGGCTCGCCATCGCCGGGATCAACCTGCTCTTCGTGGTCCTGCAGGTGCTCGGCCTGGCGCTGGTCATCGCCGCGCTCCTGGCCACGGCGCCGCCCGCCACGCCGTGGAGGCAGCCGGCCCCGGAGACCGGACCGTGGGACCAGCCGGCGCCGCTGCCGGATCAAGCGGCGCCGCCGTGGGACCAGCCGGCGCCGCCGCGGTGAACCAACTGATGAGGGTCGTGGCGATCGATGTCGGCGGCACCCGTACCAGAGTGGCGGCCGAGGACGGGACGGTCGTGCGCTTCCCGACCGAGCCGGACTACGACCGGCAGCTCGCCCTGCTACGGGACGCGGTCCAGGGCCGGCCCGAGGCGGTCGGCGTGTCGTTCGGCGGGCGGGTCACCGAGGACGGCGACGTGCGGGTCTCGCTGCACCTGCGGGCGTATGAGGGCCGGCCCCTGGGCCGCGACCTGGCGGCGGCGCTCGGCTGCCCGGTGCGGGTCGCCCACGACGCGACCTGCGGCCTGCTCGGCGAGCACGCTCTCGGCACGCTGCGCGGGGAGGACCGGTGCGGCTACCTCACCCTGTCGACCGGCGTCGGCGCGGCCGTGCGGCTCGGGCGGGGGGAGCACTTCGTGGCGCTGACCACCGAGGCCGGCCACCAGCTCGTCGAGGGCAACGACCGGCGCTGCGGCTGCGGGCAGACCGGCTGCCTGGAGACGCTGCTCGGCGGTGCGCAGCTGCGCCGGCGGCTGGGCCGCGGGTTGGAGGACGTCGACGATCCGCGCTTCTGGCAGGTGTACGCGCAGCGCGTGGCCGCCGGCATCGCCAACTTCGCGCTCACCGCGGGACTGGAGGCGGTCGCGGTCGGCGGGGCGATCGCGGCGCGCCGGGCCGAGCTGTGGCCGCCGCTGCGGCAGGCGCTCGCGGACCGGCTCACGTATCAGGCGGTGCGCGTACATCAGGCGGCGACGGAGGACGCCCCGCTGGTGGGTGCGAGAGTGCTCGCCGGCACGCCGCCGACGAGCATCCTGCACTGAACGGCCTGTCGGCGCCCCGGTCAGCGGGTCAGCGGGCCTCGATCTCGACCCAGTCGAGGTCGCCGGCGTAGTAGTCGCAGCCGACGTCGCGCTGGTCGCAGTCGGTCTTGCCGCCGATGGACAGCGGCCAGGCGTTGGAGATCGAGCCGGTCCAGCCGCCGCGGCGGGCCACGGTCCGGCCGTCGATCTCCAGGCTGACGCCGGAGCGGGTCCGCTCGCAGCGCACGACGTGCCACCAGCCGTCGTTGATCCGCCGGGACGCCTGCACGATGATCGTGCCGTTGGAGCCGCGGAACAGGCACTGCACGATGCCGTTCGGGATCTGGAACTTGAAGTTGCCGCCCGACGTGGTGGCCTGGCCCTTCTGGATGATGTTGCCGAACTGGTAGGTCGTGCGCAGCCTGAGCGTGACGGCGTAGTCGCGGCTGCCGGGGTCGAGGGCGGAGCTGTCCGGCACGGTCACCAGGTGCCGCGGGTGCGTGGGCGGCCGGTCGGGCTGCAGGCGGGTGAACCGGTAGCCGGTCGCGCCGCGGACGTCGACGTCGGTGATGACCTCGTTGCCGATCTGGCCGTGCAGTCCGTTGCCGCTGCTGTCGATCATCGTGCGGGCGCCCGGGCCCTCGTTCATCGACCAGGTCGCCACCGGGTAGTGGCCGGAGCTGGCGCCGGCCGCGGCCGGCACCCCGACGCCCAGTACCGCGGCCGTTGCCGCCACCGCCAGAACCCGCGTCACAGAGACCATGCAATACCCCCGAACTCAAAGTCCGCAATCCGGACAAACCAGATCGTAAACCTCGAAAGGCCTTACCAGGGGCGGGATCGCCGCAGCGCCGTCACACTCCTGTCGGCGCCTCGGGGTCCAGGGCGGCCTCGACCGCGACGGCCTCCATGCCGCGCAGCAGCGCCTCGCCGTCCGCCGGGGAGATCACGTGCGTGTCCATGAAGATGATCGCCCGCACCGCGTCGTCGGGCAGGTCGTCGATGTGCACGATCAGCGGCTCGAACGGCACGTCCTGCCGGGTCGTCCACTCGAACGCCGCGTCCTTGCGGCCCTGGAACTCGGTGCCGCCCTCACCCGCGGCGCGCCGGTCGTTGAAGTAGGCCGGCAGCTCCAGGTCGCCGCCCCGCTCCTCGACCACCCGGCGGACCAGGTCGTCGAGCTCCACCGGGTGGTAGTACGCGTGCTTGTACGTGGTCATGGCGCCGCGCTTGGCCCGGTCGAGGACCTCCGCGAACGACGCGCCCGCCACGTCGAGCTGGCAGATGCCGTACTGGGCGAGCATGCACACCACCCGGTCCAGCCCGGGGCGGAACCGGTTGTTGACCATCGGGCGCAGCACCACCGGGTTGACCCCGGTGACCCGGGCGAGCGCGACGGCGAACACCCCGAGCAGCGCCGGCGCCGGCGGCACACCGGTCCGCTCGGTCACCACCCGCAGCGCGGGCGCGAGGGCCCACGACGTGAGCTCGCCCCGCCAGTGCCGCGGCTCGGGCTTCCCGGCCGGGTCCGGGAAGCGGCGCGGAGCCATGCCGCGCAGGATGCCGTCCCAGTGCCGCAGCGCGAGGGTGTTCTGCCGCTGGCCGGACGGCGACGCCTGCCACCGGGCCTGCTCCAGCGGCTGCAGCTCCGGGATCGGCGTCTCGACCCTGGTGGCGAGGTCCTCCAGCATCACCCCGGTGCCGAAGCCGTCGGCGACCAGGTGGCACATGACGACGACGAGATGGGTCAGCCGGCCGCCGGACCGCACCGCGGTCATCCTGACCGGCCAGTCCGTGGCGAAGTCGTACTCGGCGTCCTGCAGCCGCAGCCGCTCCGCCTCCGCGACGGCAGCCGGGTCGTCGTCGCCCGCGTCGACGATCTCGAGCGTGATCTCGCCGGACCCGGCCACGACCTGGCTCGGGCGACCCTCCGCGTCGAACCGCAGCTTCGTGCGCGCCGTGGGGAAGCGGCTCATCATGTACCGCAGCTGCTCGGCGACGTCGTCGACGGTGGTGCCCTCGGGCAGCGGGCCCCAGGCGCCGTTCGGCAGCCACGAGCGCTGGCGCACCATCGCCTGCCAGATGTCCTGCTGCCCCCACGACAGGTCGGCTTCCCCG
This sequence comes from Dactylosporangium sp. NPDC006015, assembly GCF_040614215.1. Classification (NCBI taxonomy): domain Bacteria; kingdom Bacillati; phylum Actinomycetota; class Actinomycetes; order Micromonosporales; family Micromonosporaceae; genus Dactylosporangium; species Dactylosporangium sp. NPDC006015. The sequence continues at coordinate 140,043 of NZ_JBEXUD010000009.1, read as the reverse complement.
GCGCCGTCCCCGGCGAACGCCACGTTGATGTGCTCGGCAACCGTGGTCATGCCATACCTCCGCCTCGACGGCGCCGATCGTAGCGGATCATGGTGTCGGGCCTGCCATACGGTTTGTAGTAGTGCCTGCCATACCGGTGTTCGGCTGGTGTACGGGCGTGTGCCGGCCGGGTCGTCCACGGTGGAATCGACGGCATGGAGACGGATGTCGTCACGCTCGACAGGGTGCACCGGCGGTTCGGCGCCGGGGACCGGGCGGTCACCGCGCTGCACGAGGTCACGCTGGGGTTCGCGGCCGGGACGTTCACCGCGGTGATGGGCCCGTCAGGGTCCGGCAAGAGCACGCTGCTGCAGTGCGCCGCCGGGCTGGACCGGCCGACCGGTGGCACCGTCACCGTCGCCGGGACCGACCTGTCGACGCTGTCGGAGACCGGGCTGACGCTGCTGCGGCGCGACACGATCGGCTTCGTGTTCCAGGCGTTCAACCTGCTGCCGTCGCTGACCGCGGAGCAGAACGTGGCGCTGCCGCTGCGCCTCGCGGGCCGGCGGCCGGCGCGCGCCGAGGTCCGCGCCGTCCTCGACGCCGTCGGGCTCGGCGGCCGGGGAAGGCACCGGCCGGCGGAGCTGTCCGGCGGGCAGCAGCAGCGGGTCGCGATCGCCCGGGCGCTCGTCACCCGGCCCGCGGTCCTGTTCGCCGACGAGCCGACCGGCGCGCTGGACTCCGCGACCGGTCGGGACGTGCTGCGGCTGCTGCGCGCCATGGTGTCCACGGCGGACGGCGGCGCCCGGCAGACCGTCGTCATGGTCACCCACGACCCACTCGCCGCGTCCTACGCCGACCGGGTCGTGTTCCTCGCCGACGGGCGCGTCGCGGGCACCCTGGACCGGCCGACCGCGCAGGCCGTCGCCGCGCGCATGACGTCCCTGGAGGCGGTCCCGTGCTGAGCGTCGCCACGCAGACGCTGCGGGCGCGGTGGGCGTCGTTCGCCGGGGTGTTCGTGGCGCTGTCGCTGGGCGCGTGCCTGCTCGCCACGACGGGCCTGACGATCGCCTCGACCGTCTCCGACGGCCGTCCGCCGGTGTGGTACGCGCGGCCGGCCGTCGTCGTCACCGGCAGCCAGACCGTCAGCGTCACCGTCGACGAGGGCGACGGGGAGCACTACACCTCCAGCACCCGGACCCGCCGCCCGCGGCAACTGCCGGCCGGCACCGCCGAGCGGCTCGCCGCGCTGCCCGGCGCCACCGTCGTCGTGGACCGTGCCGTCCCGGTCGACGTGGCCGGCGTCGCGCTCGAGGCGCACCCGTGGTCGAGCGCGGGGCTGCACCCGTACACCGTGCGCGACGGCCATCCGCCGCACGCCGACGACGAGGTCGCGCTCCCCGAGGCCGTCGGCGCCCGCCCGGGCGACCGGGTCGAGGTGTCGACGCCGCTGGGGCCGCGGGCGCTGCTGGTCGCCGGGATCGTCACCGGCCCGCCCGCCGTCTACCTCACCGACCCGGCCGCGGCGGCGCTCGCCGAGGGGCGGGTCGACGCGATCGCCGTCGACGGGGTCACCGCGGCGCAGGTCCGCGAGGTCGTCGGGCCGGGCCCGGCCGTGCTCACCGGCGACCGCCGGGCCGGCGCCGAGGCCGATCCCGGCGGCGACCTCCTCGCCGCCGCCGCGTCGCTGCTCGGCACCACCGCCGGCGTCGCCCTCTTCGTGTCCGTGTTCGTGGTCGCCGGCACGTTCGCGTTCGCGGTCGTGCAGCGCCGCCAGGAGCTCGCGCTGCTGCGCGCCGCCGGGGCCACGCCGCGCCAGGTGCGGCGGCTCGTCCTCGGCGAGTCCCTCATCGTCGGCGTCGTCGCGGGCCTCGCCGGCTGCCTCGCCGGTCTGCTGGTCGCGCCGCCGTTCGCGGCGTGGCTGGCCCGGTCCGGGTTCGCGCCGCCCGGGTTCACCGCCCGGTTCATCCTGTGGCCGCTGCTCGCCGCCTTCGGGGTGAGCCTGCTCGTCGCGCTCGCCGGCGCCGCCGTCGCCGCCCGGCGGGCCGGAAAGGTCCGCCCGATCGAGGCGCTGCGTGAGGCGGCCGCGGAGCGGCGGGTCATGACCGCCGGCCGATGGGTCTTCGGCGTGCTCTTCCTCGGCGGCGCGGCCGTGCTGCTTGCCGTCATCCCGTCCCTCGGCGGCGAGGCGATCGCCCTCGTCCTGCTCGACGCGCAGCTGGCCATCACCGGGATCGCGCTGCTGGCACCGGTCTTCGCGCCGCGGCTGGCGTGGCTGGCCGGGCTGCTGGTGCCCGGCGTCGCGGCGGCGCTGGCCCGCGACAACGCCCGCACCGCGGTCCGGCGGACCGCGTCGACGGTCGCGCCGATCCTCGTCACGGTGGGCATCGCGGCGGCGACCTTCGCGGCGACCGCGACGCTGTGGGACGCCTCGGAGCGCGCGTCGGCCGCCCGCGTGACCGCCGGCTCCATCGCCCTGCCGTCGGGGTCCGCCGGCATTCCGGTCGCTTCCGGCGCTGTCGCGGGCGTTCCCACCGCGCAGTCCGTCGTGTACGTGTCGACCGACGACTATCCGGAGGAGTTCGACGCGCTGTACGCCGGACCGGGCGTCGACGGCGTGCTGCGGCTGCCGGTGCGCTCCGGCTCGGTCGCCGACCTCGCGGGCACCGACACCGTCGTGGCCGGCGCCGGGCTGGCCCGCGCCGCGGGCTGGCGGACCGGCGGCACGGCGACGCTGTGGCTGGACGACGCCTCACCCGTCCAGCTGCGGGTCGTGGCGGTGCTGGAGCCGTCGCTCGACCTCGACGAGACGGTCCTGCTGCCGTGGGCGCTCCGGGCGGCGCACGCCCCGCGGACCGGCGCCGACGCGGTCTACCTCACCGGGTCCACCCTGGACGGTGCGCGGGTCGTCACCGCCGCCGAGTACTTCCGGTCGCTGAACGCCGCGCAGCGCCGCCTCAACCACCTGGCGCTGGTCGCCGTGCTCGGCATGGCACTGGTGTACACGTCGATCGCGATCGCCAACACGCTCGTCATGGCCACCGGGGCCCGGGTGCGGGACCTCGCCGTCCTGCGCCTCGGCGGCGCCACGCCGCGGCAGGTCCTCGCGATGATCGCGGTGGAGGCGCTGCTGGTGGGCGCCACGGGGGTCCTGCTCGCCGGCGCCGTCACCGCGGGGATGCTGGCCGGGCTGCGGGCCGGGCTCACCGATCTCGTGGCGGACCCGCGCACCGTGGTGCCGTGGACGCCGATCGGGGTGATCGCCGCCGTGTGCGTGGCGATCACCCTCGTCGCGAGCCTGGTGCCGGCGGCGCTCGCGCTGCGCACGCCGCCGGGGCGCCTCTCGTCCGTCAGGGAGTGACAGGTCTATGGTCGGGTCCATGGCGTTGTTCGGGCTCGGACCGATCGGGCAGATCGCCCGGCACGTGAGCGACATCGGCCGCGCGGTCGACTTCTACGGCGGGGTGCTCGGCCTGCCCCACCTGTACACGTTCGGCGACCTGGCGTTCTTCGACTGCGACGGCACCCGGCTGTTCCTGAGCCGGCCCGAGTCCGGCGCGTTCGACCCCGCCGCCCAGTCGATCGTCTACTTCCGTGTGCCGGACATCCACGCCGCCCACGACTCGCTGACCGGCCGTGGCGTCACCTTCCAGGCGCCGCCCACGATGATCCACCGGCACGAGAACGGGGTGGAGGAGTGGATGGCCTTCTTCGCCGACCCCGACGGCTCGCTGCTGGCCATCATGGGTACCGCTTAGGACTTTCAGGTTGTCGCCGGTGCGGCCTTTGGTCAGGCGGTCTTGGTCAGGCGATCGCCGGTGGGGCGATCGCCGGTGGGGCGGCGCGGAGGGCGCGGCCGAGCATCGTCCTGACCACGAACGGGTGGACGTGGCCGACCACGGCCAGGTAGGCGCGGCCGCGGCGGGTCCGGGGGCGGGCGAGGGTCGAGCAGACCACCGACTCCGCGTCGACGAACAGTGAGATCCGTAGGTCGAAGTGGCGGGTGTCGGCGCCGAACAGGACCTCGTCGGCGCGGGCGTCCAGTGGCGCGAACACCTTCCTGGCGTCGAGGGGCTCCAGGCCCGGGATGTGGTTGCGCAGCCGCATCAGCGCGCCGACCCAGCGCGGCGGGCGGCCGAACATCGCGGCCCGCCAGGCGGCCGGGTCGGCGCTCGCGCCCCGCGGCCGGGTGCCCTGCCACGCGTCCATCAGGTCGACCCGGTCCAGCGTCCCGGCCGCGAGCCGCGCGCCGCGGGGGAGCGGCACCCGCCGCGGCCCCCTGAAGGCGCGGCGCAGCAGGCGCACCCACGGTGACCAGCGGGCCGGGCGGCGCACCGTGCCGGTGCCGGCGCGCTCGGCGTTGTCGAGCAGGTCCCGCAGCAGCGCCTCGTGCAGCCACCGGACGGCGACGGGCCACAGCACCCGCATCGCGCCGGTGAGCCGGCCCCTGATGACGTGCACGACCGCGGTGCCGTCGCCGTCAGGCTCGATCCGCAGCTCGTGCTCGCCGACGACGCCGATCGCCGGGTCGAACCGGCACCGCAGCAGCCGGCCGGGGACGTGCTCGACGACGTCGTACCGGATCATGCCGTGCCCGCCGGACGCGCCGGGGCCGAGCGGCCGGTCGAACCGCATCGGCGGCCAAGCCTTGACCGGCCACAACGCGTCGTCGGGCCCGGCGACCCGGTCCAGCAGCGCGCCCATCAGCTCCGGCGGCGCGTCGATCGTGCGGCGTTGAACGTTCTCCATGGCTACCTGCCCGTCCCTCGTTCCGTACGGTGCCGTATGGAAGAACCGTACGCTACCGTATGGGCATGGCACAACGGCGGCTCAGCGCGGAGGACTGGACGGCGGCGGCACTGGCCGCGATCGCCGACGGAGGGCTGCCCGCGGTCGCGGTCGAGCCCATCGCCGCGCGGCTGGGCGCCACCAAGGGCAGCTTCTACTGGCACTTCACCAACCGCGACGCGCTCATCGAGGCGACCATGCAGCTGTGGGAGCGCGCCTGCACCGACGCGATCATCGATATGGTGGAGGCGGCGGGGGACCCGCCGCGGAAGCTGTCGCTGCTGTTCACGACGGTGCTCGGGCACGCCCGGTCGAGCCGCCTGGAGACCAACGTCCTCGCCGTCGCCGACCACCCCCTGGTCGCGCCGGTGGTGCAGCGGGTGACCCGGCGCCGGCTGGAGTACGTCGAGCAGCTGTTCACCGAGGCCGGGTTCGCCCCGGGCGAGGCCGCCCGGCGGGCGCTGCTGGCCTATTCGGCGTACGTCGGGCAGTCGCAGCTCGCCGCCCGCCTGCCGGAGCTGCTCCCGGCCGACGCCGGTGGTCAGGGCGCCTACCTCGACACCGTCCTGGGTGCCCTCTTGTCACCGCCACACTCGGTGACGTAGCGTTTCTGGATACACGGCGTTTCTGAGTTCGGGCGGTGCGAGTTGGTGCGGCTGACCCGCGTACAGCAGCAGCAACGGACGCATGAGCAGCTGCTGGACGCCGGGCTGGCCGTCTTCCTGCGGCGCGGCTACCTGAGCGCGACGGTCGAGGAGATCGCCGCCGAGGCCGGCTTCACGCGCGGCGCCGTCTACAAGCACTTCGGCGGCAAGGAAGGCCTGTGGCAGGCGATCGTCGACGCCCGGGCCGGCGCGCTGTTGGACGGGCTGCGGGCCGCCCTCGACCGCGCGGGCAGCCGCGACGAGCTGCTGGAGGTGCTCAACCCGGCGGCGTTCGTCCGCGACCCGGCGGCGGCCCGCTGGACCCTGGTCTCCGCCGAGCACCTCGCCGCCGTCGCGGGCCGCTCCGCGCACCAGGCCGAGACCCAGCGCCGCCTCGACGAGGCCGTCGCCGCCGACCTCGACCGCCACTGCCACCGGCTGGGGATCCGGCCGGCGGTGCCGCCGGCGCAGTTCGTGGTCGCGTGGGGCGCCCTCGGCGGCGGCCTCGCCCTGCTGCACGCCGTCGACCCGTCGACCGACGTGGCGACGGTCGCCGCCGGCGTGCTCGCCGCGCTGCTGCCGGCACCATCAGTGGAGAGGGGCGCGCGTGGAGTCAGTTGAGCGGCGGTCGGCGTTCATGGCGTGGCTGCGCCGCCGGTTCCGGGTCCTCGGCGGGGTGGCCGGGGCGGTCTCGCACGCCGAAACCGGCCCGTATGCGGGCGCCCCGCGCGACCCCGACCTGCGGATCGGCGACGAGAAGTCGTACTCGACCGTGCGGTACACCACCCAGCACGTCGCGTACACGACGATCGGCACCGGTGAGGGCGACTGCCGCAGGTGCGGCCGCCCGCTCGTCGACCAGCACCGGCTCGAGTACGTCCGCGGCGACACCCGCGTGCCGGTCGGGGCCGTGCGCACCTGCCGCGGCTGCCAGACCGACTCGTGGCTGCTGCGCTCCCGGATGCCGGCGGTGTCGCGCGCCCGCGACACCGCCCGCAAGCACGTCGTCTAACGTTAGATCACGTCGTACGACAGCATGACGACGCCGGTGGAGGTGGGGGTGCAGTCCACAAGGGACAGCCGCCGCGGGGCGGCCGCGCCGCGGAACAGGCGCTTGCCGGTGCCGAGCAGCAGCGGGTGCAGGAACAGGCGGTAACCGTCCACCAGGTCCTCGGCGATCAGGTCCTGGACGAGCACGCCGCTGCCCAGCACCGCGATCGTGCCCTCTCCCTCGGACTTGAGCTTGCGCACCGACGGGCCGAGCGGGCCGTCGAGCACGTGCGCGTTGTTCCACGTCAGCGACCGCAGTGTGCCGGTCGCGACGTACTTCACGGTCGAATTCAGGTGGGCCGCCATCGGGTTCGAGTCGGGCTGCCCGGGCCAGAACGCGATCATGTGCTCGTAGGTGCGGCGGCCGAACAGGTACGCCGTCGTCGACGCCAGACCTTCCAGCGCGGCGGCCGCCTGGACGTCGTCGAAGTACGGCGCGCCCCACCCGCCGTGCTCGAACCCGCCGTCGCGGTCGTCGTCCGGCGACGCCAACCCCTGCATGACCCCGTCCAGGGTCAGGAACTCGATCACGTTCAGTGTGCGCATGCGTACCTCCAGGTGTGCGGACTTGCCTTCACCCGCTGTACGAACTCGACCCGCCCGGATCGACATCCCGCCGCCGCCATCCGAGCGCGGGGCCGAGATTCGTGGCGATGTCGGTGAGGATCTGCAGATAGTCCTCGTGCTCGAACGTGAACGGCAGCGCGAACGCCACCTCCCGCACCTCCTGGTAGCCGGCGTGCGCGTGCAGCCGCTCCGCGATCTGCGCCGACGGTCCGACCAGATCCGGGGCGAACATCAACCGGGCCGGTCCCTGTGGCGTCGCCGTGCGCGGGGTGCGCTGCTCCGAGTACACCTCGTAACGCCGCCGCTGATCAGGCGTCGCGGAGTCCGTCGGGATGACCACCAGGCCCTGCGAGACGCGGGCCCGGTCGCCGTCGGGGTGCGCGGCGCGGAACGCGCGGATGTGCGAGCGCTGGATCCCGGCGAAGTCCTCCGACTCCTCGGCCTTCACCACGCTGCTGGTCAGGAAGTTCATGCCGTGCTCGCCCGCCCAGCGCGCCGAGGCGAGGCTGCCTCCGCCGTACCACATCCGGCTGCCGAGACCGGGGGAGTGCGGCTGCACGTGGTCGGAGAACACCTCGAAGCCCTCCGTGGCCGCCTCGGCGACCGGAACCCCGCGGACGAGGTCGAGCAGCCGTCCCACCCGGTCGTAGCCGAAGTCCTCGGCGCCGGCGGTGTGCGGGTACAGCGCGCCCTTCACCCGCTCGAAGTGCATCGGCGGCCCGACGCTCACGCCCGGGTTGAGCCGCCCGCCCGACAGCACGTCCACGGTCGCCAGGTCCTCGGCGAGCCGGAGCGGATTCTCCCAGCCGAGCGGGATGACGGCGGTGCCGAGCTCGATCCTGCTGGTCCGCTGCGTGGCCGCGGCGAGCACCGCCACCGGCGACGAGATCCCGAACTGCAGGTGCCGGTGCCGCACCCACGCACTGTCGAACCCGAGGCGCTCCCCGAGCTCGATCACCTCCAGCGTCGACTCGTGACCCTTGCGCGGATCCGCCTCGTCGAACAACCCGATCGTCAGGAAACCCAGCTTCTCCAGTGCCACGCCGTCGATTATCCGCCCGTGACCGGCACCGGCGTCCCTTGTCGCACTTCGAGCACGGCCCGGCCACCCAGCTCCGCCGCCAGCTGCACGGTCGCCGTCCTGGTCGCGCCCAGGGCGGTGCACCGGGCGTTCCCGGAGGCCGGATGCTCGTGGACGATGACGACGACCGCGTTCGGCGACTCGACCGCCTCCGCCGTGTAGTCGACCCCGCACGGTCCGGCGCTCGCCGGGTCGACCGCCCCGATGAACTCCGCCGTCAGCGTCGTGCCGGCGACCCGCACCGTCTGGATGCTCAGCCCGCCCGGCGGGTGGCTGGCGTTCCACGGCGGCGGCACCACCGTCACGCCCGCGAACGCCGTCCTGGTCACCAGCACCGCCGACCCCCGCAGCGCGAACTCCCACGCCGGCGCCGTCGCCGCACCCTGCGCCGTCTGGATCCGTGCCGTGCCGAGCCGCGCTCCGGTCACCTCGATCACCGGGCAGTCGGCGCAGTCCCCGGCACCGTCCTTGACCAGCTCCGCGAGGGCCGCTCCGGCGGCGATGACCGCCACGGTACGACTGGCGCCGCCGTCCCACACCACCACACCGTCGGCCTGCGGGGCGGCGGGCAGCGCCGCGACAGCGGCGACCTTGCCCACGAGCAGCGACACCTTGAACCGCGCCTTGTCGTCCTCCCACTCGCCGACCTGCCCGGTCCGCGCCCCGACGACGACGATCCCCTGGCCGCCGGCCCGCGCGACCGCCTGGTCGTACCGGTCCAACGCCTCCCGCGCCTGCCGCCGCAGCTGATCCCCGTTCTCCGCCGGCGGCACCGCCTCCCCCTGCGCTCCGCACCCACCGGCCAGCAGCACGACCAGTACCCCAGCGATCCATCGCCCGCGATGCATGCCGGTGTCCTATCACACCCGCGTTAAGGGACGGCGATGCTGATGGCAGCCGGCACGGCGCGGGCCTTGAGCTTGCGGACCTCGGTCCGGGAGCCGCCGTCGAGCTCCAGCAGCACCGGCTCCGCGAACCGCACCTTGACCTTGCGGGCACTCGCCACCTTCACGAACGGCGAGCCGTCCGTCCGCGCGAACGCCATCCTCCCCAGCGTCCGGGCCCACTGCAGGGCGCCGTGCGCGGTGGACACCCCGACCTCCAGCCGCCCGTCGAACGGACTCGCGTCGTCGAACGCCTCGATCCCACCGGCGATGGTGCCGATGTTGCCCAGCAGCACACAGGTCGCCGGCCCGGAGAACCACTCGGCGCCGTCCAGCTCGACGGTCGCCTCGACCGGCTCGTCCTTGACATGCCGGACGGCGGTGCCGAAGTACGCCAGCTTCCCCGCCCGGCTCTTCATCCCCCGATCGGCATCATCGATCATCGCCGCGTCGAACCCGGCACCCGCCATCACCGCGAAGTGCTCCCCGCCGACCTTCCCCAGGTCGAACCGCCGCCGCGCCCCCTCCAGCCCGATCCTCACCGCCGCACCGATGTCCTGCGGAATGTCCAGCGACGTGGCGAACAGGTTCGCGGTCCCGGCAGGCACGATCGCCACCGTCACGTCCGACCCGGCCAGCGCGTCGACACACCGCTGCACCATGCCGTCGCCGCCCCAGACGAACACCAGGTCGGCACCCCGCTCGACGGCCTTGCGCACCTGCTTCGGCGCCTTCCTGCTCTTCGGCACCTCCCGCCAGTCAGGCGCCTCGACCCCCGCCCGGGCCAACTCCCGCCGCAGCTCGTCAAGCCCCCCACCGATGCTCTTCCCAGCATGCGCAACCACAGCGACATTCACACCCGCCCCGGTACCCACCCGCCCCTCCCACTAAGCACCCCACTCACGCCAGCGGGTCGATCGAAGGCCGAACCCGGTCGCGCGGCTGGCCGTTTCCATCCTTCGATCAACCCGTGCGGTGCCGCGGGTGCGCCGCCGGGCTCTGGCAATCGGTGGTGCTCGCGCCTGGACCGGCGGGTGGCCCGAACGCGTCGCGCACAACTCGCGCTGGTGGTGCGCGGGCGGGTTGATCGAAGGCCGAACCCGGTCGCGCGGCCGGCCGTTTCCATCCTTCGATCAACCCGTGCGGTGCCGCGGGTGCGCCGCCCGGTTCGGGCAATCGATGGTGCTCACGCCTGGACCGGCGGGTGGCCCGAAGACGCCGCGCACAAACCCCATCGGACCGTCGCACCACCCGCGATGAACGCCCGCCATCAGGTCCCCGCCGCGATCACGGCTGCGGTGGCCGTCGTGTCGCTGGTTGCCTGCTGCGGTTCGTCGGTCTGCGCTGGACCGGCAGGAGCGGACCCCCTCGTCAGCCTCAGCCCGACGGCTGGGATGTCGCGGGGCGAGCATCGTGCGCCACCCCGGGCCGACGCATCGCTGTCGGGCGGTGGGCCGTCAGCGTGCTGAGATGGTCAGGCGTCGCGGGCCTCCAGGGCGATGACCGCGGCGAGCAACGCCCCCACCGCCCAGGCCGCGGTCACGGCAAGGCCTGCCCACGGCCCGATCGGTAATTTGTCCAGGCCCGTCGTGGCCTGGACGGCGAGGCCGGCGGTCATCGGGCCGACCTGCAGCAGGTGCCGCTCCCACGTCGGGTCGGGCGCGGCGGCGGCGAGGATCGGGAACAGGAACAGCAGGGCAAGCACCACCCCGACCGCCGCGGCGGCGTTGCGGACCACCGTGGCCACGCCGAGGGCGAGCAGTCCGATGAGCATCAGGTACAGCACCGAGCCACCCGTGGCCCGCAGGACCGACGTCCATGACGCGTCCGCCGGCAGGAAATGACGGCCGGCGAGGGCGGAGACCGCTACTGCCACCGCCGCCGCGGGCGCGATGACGGCGGTGACCACGACGGCCTTGGCCGCGAGCACCCCGGTGCGGCGCGGCATGGCGGCGAGGGTGCCGTGGATCATGCCGGTGCTGTACTCCCCACCGACGGCGAGCACGGCGAGGATCGCCACGACGGCCTGCCCGAGCTGGACGCCGGTGAGGCCCGTCTTCGTCGGGTCGCCGCCGCAGAACTCAGTGGTGCACGGAATGTTGAGCACGACGACGAGGCCGACACCGACGGTCGCCGCCACGATCCCGAGCACCAGCCACACGGTCTCCGTGGCGGTCCGCAGCTTCGTCCACTCCGCCCGCAGGTACCGCCGCCACTCTGCCGCCAGCCCGCGTCGCTGCTCGGCCGTCAGCTCGCGTCGCGGTTCGGCCGTGAGCTCATGTCGCGGCTGGGCTGTCGGCTCGCGTCGAGGCTCGCGCTGCGGCTCGTCCCGCGGCCCGGTCGTCAGGTCGTGCTGCGGGTCGGTCGTCGGCGTGCGTCGTGGCGCCGCCGGCAGGCGCCCTGGGTCCGTGCCACGCTGGTGGCGCGCCTCCCAGGAGCCGGCCCGGTCGTCCAGCGGTGGCGGGGTGCGGTCCCGGTGTTCGCCGGGTGGCGGTGGCAGGTCGTGGTTCCCGCGGCGTTCCGGCGGAAGCAGGTCGCGGCTCATACGTCCCTCCTGCGGAAGCGGTACGCGGCAAAGGCCAGCCCCACGGTCGCCCAGGCGAGCAGGACCGCCAGCCCAGACCACGGGGTGAGCGGGAAGAAGCCGTTGGTGGGCGTGTACAGGCCCTCGACCTGGGCGTACTGCGGCGTGCTCTGCTGGATGGCGAACGCGGCGGCCGGCGTCACGCGCAGCAGCCACGCGCCCGCGGCGACGGGCAGGACGGTCATCGACAGCAGATACGGCAGGACCGTCGCCACAAACGCCAGCGTGACCGCCGTGGTGCCGCGGCGCAGCAGGACGCCGAACGCGAGAGCGAGGACCGCGGCGACGGCGAGCAGGGCGCCGGTGCCGGCGATGACCCGCAGCTCGGTGGCGGTGGAGACCGGATGGACGTACACGCCGTTGTCGCGGAGCAGCCCCGGCCCGATGGTGACGACGACCGCTGCCGCGGCTACCCCGACGACGAACGTGACGGCGCCGAGCACGGTCGCCTTCGCGGCGAGCGCGGCGCCGCGGCGGGGCGCGGCGGCGAGCGACGTGCGGATCAGGCCGCGCCGGTATTCGCCGGTCATCGTCATCGCGCCGACCACGACGACGAAGACCAGACCGGCGAACGTGCCGACGAGCGTCTGGCTGATCGTCGTGCCGAGCCCGGCGGCCCCGGCCACGGCCGGGGCGATGTCGCCGGAGCCGCTGACCGTGAAGCCGTCGCCGGTCGGCTCGGCGCCCGGCGCCTGCCCTCCGGCAGGTGCTCTGCTTCCACCGGAAGCGTCGCCCGGTGCCGGCCCGGGCGGCGGGCCGCTGCCGATCGGGTGCTCGTCGGCGGTGCCGCCGATACGTTCGGTCGTCCAGGTCGCGGACTGCCAGCCGCCGGTCGTGGTGAGGTGGTCGAAGCCGGCGGTGGCGAGGCTTGGGGCGCTGGACGCGCCGGCCGCGCCGATCCCTTCCACGAACATCGGCGACGTGACGAACAGCCCGACCTCCGCGGTCGCCGGCAGATCCTTGAGTCGGACGGTGCCCACGCCCGTCCACGAGGTGCCGTCGGCGGACTCCAGGGCGGTGACGACGTCGCCGGCGCGGGTCAGCCGCAGCCAACGCGGCGCGGACTCGGTGACGGCGCCCGGCTTCCCGGCACGGTCGTGGACATAGTCGTGCTGCAACCGCACGCCGTGCGCGCCGGTGACCATGACCGCCGCATACGTGGCGCCCTGCTTCGTGCCGCTCCTGACGATCAGGCCCGCCTTCGCCCACGGCACCAGCCCCGGCTGCGGTTCCTTGCCCGGCCCGTCGGGCGGCAGCTCGCCGGTCAGCGACGCGACCCGGACGGTGATGGTGCCGTCGCCGGCGAGGGGCCGGTGCACGAACGTGAACACGTCCGTGACCTCCTCGCCCCCTGGACCGACGGGCAGGCCGCAGCCGGAGCCGCACGTGCCCTCCATGCCTGGGAACAGGCCGAGACCGACGATGGCGGCGGCGGCCGCGGCCATGCCGATCAACCAGCCACGCACCGTCCTGAATTTCGTCCATTCCGCGTGTACGAGTCGTGCGAAGCCGCTCATGCCGCCACCTCCGCTACGCTCCGGCGTCGGCCTGAGCCAACGCTGCAACACTGATTCGCGGCTCCTCCGCTGCGCTCCGGACCGCTCATGCCGCCGCCTCCGACCCGGTCGCGGCGCGGAACTCGACGGCGTCGCGGGTCAGTTCGAGATAGGCCTCCTCGAGGGTCGCCCGGTGCGACGAGATCTCCGCGAACGGCACGCCACGCGTGGTCAGCAGCGTCACGACGGCCTCGGCTGGCAGCCCGGCGACCGTCAGCGTGCCGGCGTCGGTGCGGCTGACGGAGGCGCCTTCTGCTTCCAGTACACCTGCCGCAGCATCGATCGAAGAAGCACCTGCGCGCAGGGTGACTCTGCCTGCGGCGGCCGTCTTGAGCAGCGCGGCGATGTTGGTGTCGGCGATGACCCGGCCCCGGCCGACGACCACGACATGGTCAGCGGTGTCCTCGAGCTCGCTCATGAGGTGACTGGAGACGAGGACGGCGCGGCCCTCCGCCGCGAGCCCGCGCAGGTGCTGGCGCATCCACACGATCCCCTCGGGGTCCATGCCGTTGAACGGCTCGTCGAGCATCAGCGCGGGCGGGTCACCGAGCAGCGCGGCGGCGATGCCGAGACGCTGACGCATGCCGAGGGAGAACCCGCCGGCCGCGCGCCGGGCCACGGTCTGCAGGCCGGCCCGCTCGAGGACCTCGTCGACGCGGCGACTCGGCAGCCCTTGTGAATGCGCGATCCACAGGAGGTGATTGCGCGCGGTGCGGCCGGGCTGCAACGCGCCCGCGTCGAGCAGCGAACCGAGGTGGCACAGCGGGCGGGTGAGGCTGCGATAAGGGCGGCCGGCGACGAGCGCGGTGCCGGCGTCGGGCGCGTCGAGGCCGAGGATCACCCGCATCGTGGTGGACTTGCCGGCGCCGTTGGGCCCGACGAAGCCGGTGACCTGGCCAGGCTCGACGGCGAAGCTCATCCCGTCGAGGGCGGTGTGCGACCCGAATCGTTTGCGGAGTCCGCTGACGACAATCATGCGGTCCGTTGTACGTGGCGGCCGGTGACATCACGGTGACAGCGGCTGACACCTCACTGACACCTTCGACCTGGCATGGTGGTGGGCATGCGGGTGCTGGTGGTTGAAGACTTCGAGGTCCTGGCCAGGACGGTCGGGACGGGGCTGCGCCGTGAGGGCATGGCGGTCGACGTGGTCCTCGACGGCACGGAGGCGCTCGAGCGACTCACCGTCAATCGGTATGACGTCGTCGTCCTCGACCGCGACCTGCCAGGCATCCACGGTGACGAGGTGTGCCGGCGGATCGTCGCGGCCCGCTCCAGCAGCCGCGTGCTGATGCTCACCGCGGCGAGCACCGTCAAGCAGCGCGTGGACGGCCTCGGCCTCGGCGCCGACGACTATCTGCCCAAGCCGTTCGACTTCGACGAGCTGGTGGCCCGCATTCGGGCGCTCGCGCGGCGCCCCGCTGAGGCATTGCCGCTGGTGTACGAGCTAGGCGACCTGACGCTCGACCCATCCCGGCGGGTCGCGTCGAGGGGCGGGCGCCGCCTGGAGCTCAGCCCCAAGGAGTTCGGCGTCCTGGAGTGCCTGCTCGCCGCCGACGGCCGGCCCGTCTCCGCTGAGGATCTGCTGGAGCGGGTGTGGGACGAGGCGGCCGACCCGTTCACCACGGTGGTGAAGACGACGATCCGCCGGTTGCGCGGCAAGCTCGGCGCGCCCGAGCTCATCCACACGGTCCGCGAGGCCGGCTACCGAATCGGGGCACCGTGAGCACCCGACGCCGACGGCGGCGCGGGCTGCAGCTGCGGCTCACGACGCTGTACGCCGTGCCGTTCATCATCGCCGTGACGGCAGGCATCGCGCTGTTCTCCTTCGGGGAGAGCGTGTCCGCTCCCGCCAGCGAGACCGTCGGCGACGTCCGGATCATCCGCGACCCTCCGACCGACTTCTACGAGGAGCGGATGTTCCGCGTCATCGCCCTCACGGTGCTGATCGCCAGCGTCGTCGCGGTGATCGGCGGTTGGATCACGGCCGGGCGGCTGCTGCGTCCGTTGCGCGCCATCATCGCCACGGCGCAGGACATCTCGGCGACGAGCCTGGACCGGCGGCTCGGCAAGACCGGTGACGACGACGAGTTCACGGATCTCGCCGAGACCCTCGACAGCGTCTTCGAGCGGCTGGAGGCGGCGTTCGCGTCGCAGCGGCGGTTCGTGGCCAACGCGTCCCATGAGCTGCGCACGCCGCTGGCCGCGGAGCGGGCGCTGCTGCAGGTCGCGCTCGCCGACCCCGACGCCACCGCCGACACCCTCCGCGAAGCGTGCCGCGAGGTGCTCGCTCTCGGCGCCGCCCAGGAGCGGCTCGTCGACGCCCTGCTGACCCTCGCCAGCGGCGAGCAGGGCGTCGAGCAGGCGGAGCCGGTCGACCTGGCCGAGATCGCGGCCGCCGCGATCCGTCGCCGGTCGAGCGAGGCGAAGGTCCGCGGTGTCCGCGTCGACGCAACGCTGGGCCCAGCCGTCGGCGCCGGCGACCCACGCCTGGCGGAGAGCCTGGTGGCGAACCTGGTCGACAACGCGGTGCGGTACAACATCGACGGCGGCTGGATCGAGGTCGTCACGTCCACGGTGCAGGACGCCACCCCGCCGACGACGCAGAGCACGGGCAGCCAGACGGGTCGTGCCGCGGCTCGGCTTGCAGCGCAGGGTGCGGGCGCTCCGGTCCGGGACGCGCCTGGACCAGCGGCAGGGGACGGGGCTCCGGCGGCGCGGGGCGTGGGCCGGCTTCTGCCCTGGGGTGCTGGCGCTCCGGTTCGGGGCGCGGCCGGGGCGACGACGCGTGGCGCGGGTTCGACCGTGCGGGAGGTGGCTCGGCTGACGGTGCGCAACACGGGGCCGGCGGTCCCGGCGGAGGAGATCGGGCGGCTGCTGCAACCGTTTCAGCGACTGGAGGGGCAGCGGATCGGCCGGGCTGCGAGCGGGCACGGTCTCGGCCTTGCGATCGTGCAGGCCATCGCGACCGCGCACGGCGCCACGTTACGCGTCCTGCCCCGCCCGGAAGGCGGCCTCGACGTGACCGTCGACTTCCCGCTGCCCGTTGACCGCATCGCTTAGCTCGACCGGCGCGGGCTGGGCCGCCAGGTGAGGAGCGTGCGGGCCGGGCTTTGAGGAGGGTCCGGGCCGAGCGTGGCGTCGGGATGGCACGGGTTTGACGGGCCCGGTGAGGAGGGTGCGGACTTGGGCGGGCAGTTGAGGAGGGCGCGGGCCGGGCGTGGCATCGGGACGGCGTGGGCTGGGGCGGTCAGGAGGTGAGTTCGGCCGGATCGCCTTGGTCGGGACGGTGTGGGTGGGCTGGTGCGGGGAAGTTGGCCCGGCCAGGTACGCCGTGGTCGGGAGGGCACGGTCGTGCGGCGCGGAGACCTGCGGTGCTGTGTCGGACTGTCTGCCGTGCATGGCGCCGCAATGCCGGATTCTGGCGTTGCGCAGGGTCGCGGTGCGGGGTCGTGCAGGGAGGTGGCTTCGTCAAGGGCTGTGGTCGGCCACCTCTCGTTGGGCTGGTGGGTTGCCAGCCTGCGGGAAAGCCGCGCGGGATGGGGCGGCGACCGAGTGATGTTGCGTTGTGGTGGGCCGCTCGTCAGGGACGTGGGAATTGGGTGACGAGGGCCGGCCGTGGTGTGGAGGTCGGCGGAGAGTTGACGACCGGGAGCCGTCGTCGGCGCCAGCGGGGTTTGGTGACCTGGTTACGGATGATCCAGGCGTGCCAGGTGCCGCGGCACGGGCGGTGGGCGGTCCGTCGCGGCTGGGTGGTCGCCGTGGCGGGTGCGGGGTGAGCGCGTTGCTGCAGCAGAGTGGCGGGGTACTGGACGATCAGGACTTCGAGGCGGTTGCCGGGCTGGTCGCGGCAGGTGAGTACCGGGACCAGATTCCCGGCAGGAAGTCGTGGACCTCGGTCTGCTCGGGCTGCTTGATGACTTCGAGGCGCCGCCGGCGCGGCGGTGCACGTACGAGCGTGGGTCACGGAGTCACGTCGCGGCCCGGGGGCAAAGGGCGGGTGGAGAAGTTGCCGTCGTTGAAGCCCGCGTCGGCGGCCGTCATGGACGAGGTGGCGCAACACGGATCCGGTGAGTGGGGAGCCGCGGCTCGCGATGTACGAGGAGACCGCCGCGATGCTCGGGGAGCAGCACTGGCTCGGCGGTTGAGCGCTGGTCAGCAGGGGGCGCGGAAGGCGTCGAGGCGGAGGTTCTTGCGGATCGAGCTGAAGCGGAGGCCGGCCGCGGTCGGGCACAAGGAGGCCTTGTACTCGACGTGGAAGACGGGCTTGCCGGCGGTGATGAACGGGGTGAGCAGGGCGCACTCCTTCCACTGCAGGCACGATTCGTTGACGGCGAAGTCGAAGGACGGCTGCAGCTTGGTGATCTGGTCGAGGTCGTTCTTCAGGCCGACGGCCAGGCCGAGGGAGTGGGCGAGGTCGGCGACGCGGCGGTTGAACAGGAGCTGGTCGGCGGCGGTGAGGGGGAAGCCGGTGGGGTTGGTGTAGCCGTCCATGTTGTCGGGGTCGACGGCGTCGAAGCCCTTCGCCTTGCAGGTCGCGAAGCGGTCGGCGAGGATCGGGCGCAGCGTGTCCCACTGGCGGATGTCGAGCCACCGCTCGCCCGCCCAGCCGTCGAGGGCCTTGCCGCGCACGGCGGCCGGGAAGCGGGCGGCGTCGGCGCGCCAGTCCTCCCAGGAGCCGGCGTCGACGTAGCAGAGCACCTTCCGGCCGGCCGCGTGCAGCTGGGTGACCTGGGCCTTCGTGGAGTCGGCGCCGTCGATGTCGTACACGTCGGCGGTGACGGACGTGTCGAGCCTTCCGGTGAACTGCATCTGCCAGGTGGCGCCGACCGCCGGTTTCCACCAGGTCGCGGGGGAGGTCGCGGCGGATGCCGGTACCGTGGAGCAAACGACGGCGAAGATGGCTGTGACGGCCAGGAATACAGCGCGGGGGGTGTGTCGCATGCCTCGCCATCGGCTGGGCGTCGGGTGGCCTGATCTGACGGTCCGGCGGAATGCGCCGGCCGGCCGGGGGACAGACAGCCCCATCTCCTGGTCGGTATGTGTTCGTGACAGCGGCGGCCAGGTGGTGTACGACCACCGCCCCGACACCGTGCTCTCCACAGCGAGTGTCGGCAAGCTGCTGCTGCTGATCGAGGTCGCCCGCGGGCTCCCGCTGGACCGGCCATGTGACCGGCGGGACGTCGAGCCGGTGGCGGACTCCGGGTTGTGGCAGCACCTGCGCACCGACGTGCTGCCCGCGCACGACCTGGCGGTGCTGGTCGCGTCGGTGAGCGACAACCTCGCGACCAACGTGCTGCTGCACCACGTCGGGCTGGAGCGGGTCGCGGCCCTCGGGCATGAACTGGGGCTGGCGTCGACGGCGCTGCACGACATGGTCCGCGACGTGCGGACGGCCGCGCATCCGCCGCGGCTGTCGTCGGGCACCGCCGCCGAGCTGTCGCTGCTGTTGCACCGGCTGCCGGGGATCGACGGCGGCGAGCGGGTGCTGGACTGGATGCGCACGTCGGCGGATCTGTCGATGGTCGCGTCGGCGTTCGCGCTCGACCCGTTGTCGCACGACGGCCTGGTCCTGCGCAACAAGACCGGCACCGACGACGGCGTCCGGGCGGACGTCGGTGTCGTGAACGGGTGCGCGTACGCGGTGCTGGCCAACTGGCCACCGGACGAGGCGACGGTCGGTGAGGTGCTCGCGACCATGCGTGAGCTGGGCGATGGGATTCGTGCGTTCGTGGGAAACTGAGGCATGCCGTACTCGCCACGGGAGACCGTTCAGAAGACCGGGTTCAGCCTCGACACGCTGCGCTACTACGAGCGGATCGGCCTTCTTGACGGCATCGACCGCACCGCCGGCGGGCAGCGCATGTTCACCGACGACGACCTCGCGTGGCTGGAGGTCCTGCGCTGCCTGCGGGACACAGGCATGCCGATCGCGCGGATGCGACGGTACGCGGAGCTGGCCCGCGACGGTGACAGCACCTTCGCCGAGCGCGCCGAGCTGCTGGAGGAGCACGACCGGGACATCGAGCGCAAGATCGCCGACCTGCGCGACGAGCAGACGAGGATCAAGGAGAAGATCGGCTGGTACCGCACTGAGCTCGCCCGCTTAGCTCCCGCCGATGCCCAGGCCTCCGCGTGACGGAGAGGTCCACGCCCGCGCCGCCGCAGGCCTGACCACGGCGCCGACGGTGCGCGGACGTGAGCCCTTGGGAAGCGCGACCGCGCGGGCGGGCATCGAGCGATAGCACCCGCGTGGGCGTCGGCCCGGCGGCGAGCATGGTTGCCACCAGGCGGGCGTTGACGCGGTGCGCGGATGCCGGGCGGCGGGGTGCGTGGCCGCACCGGCTGGCAGTGGAGCCGGTGGCGGTGCGCCGGTGACGGCGGGACTTGATGCGGTGGCGGTGCGTTGTTGGGCGGTAATGAGTTTGGCTGGGCGCGTGGTCGTGCCGGTAGGCGTTGATGCGGTGGCGGTGCGCGGATGTCGTGTGGGTGAGCGGCGTGGCTGGGCGGGTGTTGCGGTGGTGGCGGTGCGCGGATGTCGTGTGGGTGAGCGGCGTGGCTGGGCGGGTGTTGCGGTGGTGGCGGTGCGCGGATGTCGTGCGGATGAGGCGGCAGGCCGTATCGGCGGGTATTACGGCAGTGGTGATGCGCGGGTGTTGGTGAGGTGTGTGGTCGCGCCGGTCGGTATCGGAGCCGTGGTCGTGCGCGGGTGTCGAAGCAGTGGTGCGTTGTCGGGCGGTTGTGGGCGTGGTCGTGTCGGCGGGTGTTGCAGCGGTGGCGGTGCGCGGGAGTTGGGTCGGAGATGAGCGTGGTCGCGTCGGAGCGTTGGCGGTGCGTTTGCTGGGCGGGTTGTGAGCCGGTCGGGAGCGTGGCCGTGACGGCGGGCATTGGGGGTCCGTGGTGTCGGTCGGTGAGCGGCATGGTTGATGCGGTGCAGGTGTCGGGCTGGTCGGGAGCTTGGCTGCGCTACCTGGCGTGAGGGCGCGTGGTGTTTGGCTCGCGGGAGCGCTTGTGGCGATCCGGCGAAGGGGAGTTCGCGTCCGGTGATGGCGGCATGCCCCGGTGGCGACGCCGGTGAGCGGATGGCCAAGGCGGACCCGGTCGGCTCTGGTGGGCCTGCCCCGCTTTTTGGCGGACATCTGAGATCAGGAGCCTGTGGGCTCCGGGACCTGGGGTGTGGCCGGGGATCAGCTGGTGCCGCGAGGTCGCTGCCTCGGTGTGGACCGGCCGGGTGATGCTGGTCGGCCCGGGGCCTCGAGGAGGGCGGCGACGCGGTTCTGCTCGGTGGGCTGGGGCTGAGAGCGCTGCGGGGTGCCGATGGCCACGGCGCGCCGGTCGGCGTGGATCTACGGTGTGGCCGGGATCAGCTGGTGCCGTGGGGACGCTGCGTCGGCGGTGAGCACGTTGCCGCCGGCGGACGTTGACGCGATGCACGGGTGCCGGGCCGACGGGGAGTAATGCTGGTCGGCGCTTGGCGTGGTCGTTGTCGGTGTCACGCTGGGGTTGTGAGCGCTGCGGGGGTGCTGAGGTCCATGGCGCAGCGGATCAGGGTGGCCAGGGCGGGGGAGCGGCTGTGTGGGGGCCAGGCGATCACCGTGGTCACCGTGGGGGCGTCCAGGACGGGGACGGCGACCAGGTCGGGGCGTAGCTGGGAGCGGCACGAGGACGGCAGGGTGGCGACGACCATGCCGAGGGCGATCAGCTGGTAGAGCTGCGTGCTGTCGCGGACCAGCGGGCCGGGGCCGGGTGAGGCGGGGGAGCCGGGCCAGGTGGGGAACGGCTCGCCGGCCAGGTCGGCGGTCAGCAGGTGGGTGTGGCCGGCGAGGCGGTGGCCGGCGGGTAGGACCGCGACCTGGCCCTCGGTGTGCAGCTCCTCGACGTCGAGGCCGGTCACGTCGTCGAACGGCAGGTGCAGCAGGGCCACGTCGGCGCGGCCGTCGCGGAGCAGGCGTTCCTGTTCGCCGATGCCGCACAGGAGCACCTCGATGGTGACGGCGGCGGGGGCGGTTGCGGCGTACGCCGAGAGCAGCGCGGGCAGGAGGTCGCCGGCCGCGCCGGACTTCGTGGCGAGCACGAGCTTGGCGGCGGGGTGGCCGGCGCGGCGGGTGCGGCGGTCGGCGGCGGCGACCGCGTCCAGGGCGGCACGGCCCTCACGGAGCAGGACCTCGCCCGCCGCGGTGAGCGCGACCGAGCGGCTGGTGCGCTCCAGGAGGGTGACGCCGAGGCGGCGCTCCAGCTGGCGGATCGCCCGCGACAGCGGCGGCTGGGCGATGCCGAGGCGTGCGGCGGCCCGGCCGAAGTGCAGCTCCTCGGCGACCGCGACGAAGTACGCCAGCTCGCGCGTTTCCATACCGCTACGGTATCGGTCCTGACCCAGACGGTGTTGGCGGCCGGGGCGGGGGCGGACCAGCATCGTGGGTATGACCACTGCAGTAACCGTCGCGCTGGTGACCGGCGCGAACAAGGGGATCGGGTACGAGATCGCGGCGCGGCTCGGGGAGCTCGGGTGGCGTGTCGGGGTCGGGGCCCGCGACGCCGGGAGGCGCGAGGAGGCGGTGGCGAAGCTGCGCGCGGGCGGCGCCGACGCGTTCGGGGTCGCGCTCGACGTCACCGACCAGGCGAGCGTCGACGCGGCCGCGGCGCGACTGGACCAGCTGGACGTGCTCGTCAACAACGCCGGGATCATCGGCGGCACGCCGCAGGTGCCGAGCACCGTCGACCTGGCCGTCGTGCAGGCCGCCGTGGACACCAACGTGTACGGGGTGATCCGCGTGACCAACGCGATGCTCCCGCTGCTGCGCCGGTCCCCGCGGCCGCGGATCGTGAACATGTCGAGCTCCGTCGGCTCGTTCGCGGAGCAGACCGACCCGCAGGGGCCGCTGAGCGGGATGCCGGCGTCGGTGGCGTACGCGCCGTCGAAGGCCTTCCTGAACGCCGTCACCGTCCAGTACGCCAAGGAGCTACGCGACACGGCGATCCTGGTCAACGCCGGCTGCCCCGGCTACTGCGCCACCGACCTGAACCACCACAGCGGCTTCCGGACCCCGGAGCAGGGCGCGGCGATCGCGGTGCACCTCGCGACCCTGCCCGCCGACGGCCCGTCGGGCGGTTTCTTCGACGACGAGGGCCCGGTCCGCTGGTAGAAGCCGGGTAGAAGCCTGGTAGGGACGACGCTACGCGAAGACCGGGTCGCTGCTCGAGATCAGGGCGAGTGAGACCGTGCCGCCCGTGAGGGCGGCGCGGGCGGCGGGACCGCGGTCCGGCAGCTCGGTGAAGGCACCGGCGCGCAGGGCGTACACGTCGGCGAGCGACTGCCGGCACGGGTAGCCGGCCGGGCACTCGGTGGGTCCACCGAGGACGGTCGCGGTGCCCGAGCAGGCGCGCGCGAACTCGTCGAGGCTCGTCACGTGGTACTTGTCGGCGAACGCCTTCGACACGGCGAACACGTCCTGCGCCGCGGCCGGCGACGCGAGGCCGAAGGCCAGGCCGAGCTCGCCGCCGCGGTTCCCGGCCGAGGACCGCGACGTCGTCGACGATCGGCAGGTGCAGCTCGGTCACCGCCGCCCGGGACAGCGTCTCCTTGG
The DNA here is from genome assembly GCF_040614215.1 of Dactylosporangium sp. NPDC006015. Lineage (NCBI taxonomy): Bacteria > Bacillati > Actinomycetota > Actinomycetes > Micromonosporales > Micromonosporaceae > Dactylosporangium > Dactylosporangium sp. NPDC006015. Next base: position 117,326 of record NZ_JBEXUD010000009.1, on the reverse strand, counting down.
CCGTGCGCACGCCGTCCCAGAGCTGCCGCCGCTGCCGCAGGTCCCGCGCGGTGGCGGGGTTGCTCAGCCGCTGCCACGCCCCCGGCGCCCGGGCGGCGTGCACCGCGCCGAGGTAGCTGACGACCGCCGCGTCGACGTCCAGCCCGCCGGTCTCCCGGAGGCCCTCGTCGGCCAGGACCGTGAACCCGCCGGCGTCGCGCCGGACGGCCGCCGCGTCGAAGGTGCCGGCGCCGAAGTCGTACACGACGATGCAGGCGCCGACAGGGACCGTGACGCCCTCCGTCGAGGCGAACCAGGCCGCCGCCGCGACCGGCTCCGCCACCAGCCGCACCGGGCCCAGCCCCGCGTCCGCGGCCGCGGCCGCGTCGAGCAGGACCTGCCGCCGGCGCGCCCCCCACGTCGCCGGGCATGTCAGCACGGCCTCGGCCGGTGCCGCCCCGGCGACCCGCTCCGCCTCCGCGGCGACCCGCCGCAGCACCGCCGCGACGAGCTCCCGCACGGGCACCTCGACGGACCCGAGCAGCACGGCCGTGTCGTCGATGCAGCGCTTCGGGTTGGGCTCCAGGCTCTCCGGCCGCACCCCGCCGCCGTCCAGCGCGTCGCGCCCGGCGAGCAGCTGCCCGTCCTGACCGAGGTACACCGCGGACGGCAGCACCGGGCTCCCGTCGAAGACCAGCGGCCGGACCGACCCGTCGGGCCGGCCGAGCGCGGCCACGGTGTTCGTCGTCCCGAAGTCGACGCCGAGCCGGACCCCAACCCCGCTGACCATCGGGCAATCCTGGACCGCGTGCACGGGCAAGCCCGGCGCCGGTGTGAGCGCGGCGCCGGGCCGGAGGCGGTCGGCATCTCGATCAATTGCTGCACAGCGCGGCAGCGCACGCCTTGCGGCCGAACGTAGGGTGCAACGGCTCGGCGACGGACACTATCTTGTCCGCTATGACGGACGAACTCCGGCTTCAGCCGGACGACGGCGGGGAGGAGGTCGAGGCCCTCCGCCGATGGCTGCGGTCCGATGACGACATCCGTTCGTGGACCGTCCAGGCCGAGCACGGCTCGCCCACGCCGGGGTACCTCGGCACCATCACCGACACGTACTGGTGTTGCTGCCGACGGCCCGTCGAGGATGGCCTTGATCCTCGCTGACCCGCTCGCCTCGCGCGCCGTGCTCATCGGCGTCGGCGCCTACCACGAGCCCGAGCTGGCCGATCTCCCCGCGGTCGCGAACAACCTCCGGTCGCTCACCGACATCCTGACCGATCCCCTTCGGTGCGGGCTGCCCAGCGAGTCCATCACCGTGGTCTCCGACCCCCGGACACCAGTCGCGGTGGCGCAGGCGGTGGCCAAGGCCGCTGACGAGGCCACCGACGCACTCCTCGTCTACTACGCCGGTCACGGGATGCGGGCCGGACGCCGCCGTGAGCTGTACCTGGCCGTTGCCGAGTCCTCGGTGGAGTTCTCCGACGTGGACTGCCTGCCGTACCAGCGACTGCGGGACACGGTGCTCGACAGCCCCGCCGCGGTGAAGATCGTCATCCTGGACTGTTGCTTCAGCGGGGCTGCGCTGGACGGCATGGGAGGCGGACCGGCCGGGCAGGTCGTCATCGACGGTGCGTACGTGTTGACCGCCACGTCCGCCACCAAGCTGGCGATGGCGCCGGTCGGTGCCGAGCACACGGCGTTCACCGGCGAACTGGTCGGACTGCTCACCGAAGGGCTGCCCGGCGGCGGCGAGTATCTCAGCCTCGACACGGTGTATCACCACGTGTCGCAACGACTGCGCAGCAAGGGTCTGCCGAGGGCGGAGGCCGCCGCACGGAACACCTCCGGCGCCTTCACCCTCGCACGCAACGTCGCCGCAACGGCCTCGCCGGCTCCGGAATCCGTCAGCCAACCGTCCATCGTGGACGAGTCGCCGGCCACCGAGGTGGCTCCTGCCCAGACCGCCAAGGTGCCTGCTGCCCCGCCTGCTGCCGAGGTCGTGTGGACGGTCGAACGGGTCGGGCCCGTCGTGCGTGGCATCCGGCGGCCGATTCCTCCGTTGGTCGCGACGCACCAACGCAACACCTGGAAGATCGCGCTGGATGTCAAGTCGCGTGAACCGGCGACCTTCGCTCCTCCGGTCGCCGGCGACACCCTGCTCATGGCGGGCACAGACCATCGGCTGTACGGGCTCGACGCGCTGACCGGCGCGGTCCGATGGGCCTTCGCCGAGCCGGAGCGGAGCCTTGTCAGGCCGGTGCTCGTGGCCGGCTCCCGCGTGCTGGTCTGCGACGACGGAGGCCAGGTGCACTGCATCGACAGCGGCACGGGCGAGCGGCAGTGGCGGCATCCGATCGCCGGACCCGCGGAGCGGACCGCGCTGGTCGCGGACGGTGCCAACGTATATGTGGCCGTCCGCGACGATCTCGCCACGCCCGACCTCACCGCGGTGGATCTGGCGACCGGCGCCGAGCGTTGGCGACACCGCATAGACGCCCGCCTGCCGGTGCTGGCGCCAGGCGGTCACGTCGTGGTGCGTCGGGAGAATCGCGTGGTCAGCCTTGCCGCGGACTCCGGTGAGGACCGCTGGGCGCGAGAGCTCGTCGGGGGGCCGGTCGCGTCGATCGCCGATACCGACGGCGTCGTCGTCGGCACGGATGCCGGACGGGTGGCCAGCCTCGCGCCCGCCTCGGGCGAGATCCGGTGGCAGGTCGTGCCGAAGCCGCGACCACTTCTGCTGCGGTTCGCCAGCGAGATGCCCCTCGAATGGGTCCTTGCCGCCGCCGATGGTGTGGTCGTGGCGGCTCGGCCGGAGGGCAAACGGGTGTACGGACTGGACCGCGAGACCGGCGAGACAGGCTGGTACATGCATGCCAACGGCTGGGGTGGGCCGTTCTCGGCGATCACGATCGCCGGTGGCGCCGCGTATTTCGCCACCCGCGATCTGCATGCGGTCGAAGCAGCGACGGGGCGCGTCCGTTGGACGCTGCGGACCGGCTACTACCCCGGCGCGGTGACCCTGGCTGGTGACATCGCCTGTTTCGGAGTCGGTGAACACCTCTACGCCGTCGACACCGCCACCGGCACGGTGCGCTGGCGGCATCTGGTCGGTAGGTGGCACGCAACGGCGCCGACCCTGACGAACGGCCTGGTCGCCTTCGTCAACGACGCCGCCGCTGCGACCGCGTTGAGACTGTGAGTCCGCGCATCGCGGATTCGGATCGAGGTTGATGCCGTCTGCGCCCAGGATCAGGCCGGCGCCGGCGGTCCGAAGTGCTGCCGCAACTGCCCGCGGCGTGACCAGGCAGGTGTCACTGTCTCCACCTTCACGAGCAACAGTGAGTCCCGTGCCGTTGCGGCCAGCGGATCCCGATCGGGACCCGAGGTCGGTCAGCGTCGCGGGACTCAGCTGCGAGGGGTCAGGGCAGGAGGGCCTGGTTGGTGGAGAAGACGTTGGTCGGGTCGTAGGAGCGCTTGATGCGCAGCAGGCGGTCGCGGTCCGGGGCGGGCCAGTTGGACTGGAGGGCCTCGGGGCCGGCGCCGCCGGAGAAGTTCATGAAGCCGCCCGGCACGGTGGCGTCCGCGGTCGAGGCCAGGACCGCGGCGGTGACGGCGTCGACGGCCGGCACCAGCTCCGGGACGCCCAGGCCGATGACGAAGAGCGAGAAGGCGGCGTCGCGGCCGGGGATCGCGTTCGGCACGGCCGGCGGGCGGGAGAGGGCGCCGCCGAGGTGGCGGAGCTCGACCATGATGAGCGGGACGTCGACCTGCGGGCCGGCGGTGGCGAGCAGGCCCTCGACGGTGGCCGCGGTCAGGTCGCCGAGGAGGGCGCCGCCCTCGCGGGTGGGCGTGGGGTCGACCGGGTCCTGGTGGATGAAGTCGACGGCCTGGTAGGGCATCTCGCCGACGCCGCCGAGCAGGACCGGGGCGGCGGCGAGCATGGGAGCGAGCAGCTCCGACGCGGTGTCGGTGTCGCCGAGGTACGCCACCCGCAGGTGCACCACGAACGCCCCGCGCAGCGGCTCGGGCAGCTGCGGCAGCGGGGGGAGGCGGAGCATGGCGAGGGACGTGTTCATCCGCTCGGGCAGGGTCGGCGCCCACGCACGGTAGGCGTGCAGGACCTCGGCGGCGTGGGTGGCCGGGAAGTAGAAGCCGCCGCCGGTCAGCGACGGCACGTCGAAGAGGTCGAACTCGATGGCGGTGACGATGCCGAAGTTGCCCTTGCCGCCGCGGACGGCCCAGAAGAGGTCGCTCTCGTGGTCGGCGTCGACGGTGCGGGCGACGCCGTCGGCGGTGACGATCTCGACGGAGCGGACGTGGTCGGCGGCGAAGCCGAAGGTGCGGCCAAGCGGGCCGAGTCCGCCGCCGAGCGTGTAGCCGACGACGCCGACCTGCGACGAGGAGCCGCTCAGCGGGGCGAGGCCGTGCGGGGCGGCCGCCTCGATGACCTGCGACCAGCGGACGCCGGCCGCGGCGCGGGCGCGCTTGCCGGTGGCGTCGACGGTGAGCGACTGCATGCGGCTGGTGGTGATGAGGACGCAGTCGACGGCGGGGCGGACGGCGCCGTGGCCGGTGGCCTGGACGGCGACGGGCAGGCCGTGGCGGCCGGCCCAGCTGACCGCCGCGGCGACGTCGGCCGTGCTGGCGGCGCCGACGGCGACGGCTGGTCGGTGCGGGTTCGCCACGTTCCAGGCGAAGATCTCCTCCGCGAAGCCCTCGTCGGAGGGCAGGAAGACGGGGCCGTCGACGGCGGCGGCGAGGTCGGCGAAGGACAGGTCGGTCGATGCAGTCATCAGAGGTTCCTCAGGGTTCGGGGCGCGTGCAGCGGCGCCACGGACCACGGTGCACGACAGCGCTTGGCCGCCGGTCAAGCACCACTTAAACGCGCGACTTGAGCGATACTTGCGGCCTCAAGATGGGCGGCGCCGAGCCGGCGGTGCGCCTCCAGGGCCAGCGTGGCGTGCGCGACACTCTCGTCCGGGCGGCCGAGGCGCTGCGCGAGCTCGGCGAGGGCGTAGCGCATCGAGCCCCAGGTGGCGCAGCCGGTCCCGACCGTGGACCACTGGTCGGCGAAGGGAAGGATCTCCTCGTACAGCTCGGCGCAGGGCGGCAGGTCGAGCCGCGCCGCCACGAGCGCCCACTGGAACGCCACGAGGTTCCAGCACCACAGCATCTCCCGCCGCGTGCCCCACCGGTCGACGAGCCGCCGGGCGAGGTCCTCGTCGCCGGACTCGCAGGCGGCCAGGACCGCGGTCGGGCGCAGCAGTTCCAGGTGCGGCTCGTCGGCGCGGCGGACCAGCTCGTCGAGCAGCTCGCCGGGCCTGCCCTGGAAGCGCCGGCTGGTGTACAGCATGGCCAGCCGGATCCAGTTGGTGCCCCACAGGCTGGTGTGCGCCTGCAGGGCGAACGCCTCGCCGACGAGCCGCTCGCCGTCGTCCCAGCGGCCGTCGAGCATCGCCCGGCCGGCCCGCGCGTACCGGACCTGCGCGGCGAGGACCCCGGTGCGCAGCTCCTCGCCGAGGTGGACGGCACGGGCCAGGTCGGTCTCGAAACCGGCAACGTCGCCGGCGGTCACGGCGTTCATCATGCGGTGCAGCCGGCCGGTGAGCTCCACGGTGCGCGGCAGCCCGTCGATGGCGAGCAGCTCGTCGACGGCGGCCCGGCGCAGCCGCTCGGCCTGCGGGACCAGGGCGACGTTCCAGAGGTTGTTGAGGGTGCGGGCGAGGAGCTCCGCGTCGCCGGTGCGCCTGGCGAGCGCCACGGCCTCCGCGGCGTGCGCCTCCCCGGCCGGCCGGTCCTCGCTGTGGTACAGCTCGACCGCCAGGGTGCCGAGGAGGACGGCCCGGCGCCGCGGGTCGGTGTCGCCGAGGCGGGCGAGCTGGTCGCGGAGGATGCCGATCATCCGCTCGTCGACGACCAGGTAGGGCCGCCACGTCCACAGCGTGACCCCGCCGAAGAGCGTGGCCGCGTCCATCGTGAGGTCGTCGTCGCCGAGCTGCCGGGCGAGGGTGAGCGCCTCGTCGAGGACGGCGCGGGTGCCGGCGAGGTCCCCGCCCGCGCGGCGCGCGGCACCCAGCTGGACGAGCAGCCGGCACCGGTCGGCGGCCGCGCCCGGGCGGGTCGGGTCCAGCGCGCCGAGGGCCGCCTCCAGGTAGGCGGCGGCCTCGTCGTACGCCAGCTGCGCCATCGACAGGTCGGCGGCCCGCCGCGCGTAGCCGACGGCCCGCTCCGCGCCGCCGAGCCGCGCCGCCATGGTGAAGTGGTGCACGAGCCGGCCGAGCAGCGCGGGATCGTCGGGCTGGTCGAACGCCTCGAGGGCCTCGCCGACCCGCAGGTGCAGGCGGGAGCGTTGCAGCCGGGTGAGCGCGCCGTAGAGGGTGTCGCGGACGATCGCGTGCGAGAACCGGTAGTCCCAGGTGCCGGGCACCTCGGTGAGCAGCCCCGCGACCACCGCGGGCTCCAGGGCGCTCATCACCTGTTCGTTCTCGGCGTCGGTGCCGGCCTCCAGCAGGACCAGCTCGACGTCGCGCCCGATGACCGCCGCCGTGCGCAGCATCGCCTGGGTCGCCTCCGGCAGCCGTGACACGCGCCGGCCGACGACGTCCCGGACCCCTTCGGGCACGTCGAGGTCGGCGACGGCCTGCGCGGTGCCCCAGCCGCCGGGGTGCTCGCTGGTGAGCAGCCGCAGCAACTCCTTCAGGTAGAACGGGTTGCCGCCGGTGCGCTCCAGCAGCGCCACGACGACCTCGCCGGGCGCGTCGCCGCCCGCGCTGTCGTGGAGGTACGCGGCGACGTCACCCGCCGTGAACGAGCCGAGCCGGATCCGGTCGGCGCCGCGCTCGTTCGCCAGCAGCGCGAGGGTCTCCCGCAGCGCGGGGTCGCCGTCGGCGACGTCCGGGCGCATCGTGCCCAGCAGCAGGATCGGCCGCCGGTGCAGGGCGGGCGCCAGGTGCGCGAGCAGCTGCAGCGACGACGCGTCGGCGACGTGCAGGTCGTCGACGACGAGCAGCAGCGGCTGCCCGGCGGCGCACTCCGACAGCGTCTCGGCGACCGCCTCGTGCAGGTGGAACAGGGCGGTGCCGGGCTCCTCGGCCCGCCATCCGCTCTCGCCGCGCCCGGCGAGCACGTCGAGCAGGTGCCGCCGGCCGTCGGTGTCGGGCAGCGACCGCAGGATCTGCGCCCACGGCCAGAACGCGGGGGTCGCGCTCGCCTCGACGCACCGGCTCCACGCGACCCGCAGCCCGTGCCCTTCGGCGAGGGCGGCGGCCCGCTCGGCGAGCAGCGTCTTGCCGAGTCCGGCCTCGCCGACGACGAGGACGACGCCGCCCTGGCCCGCGGCCGCCTGGGCGAGCCGCTCGTCGAGGTGCCGCTCCTCCCGCCCCCTGCCGACGAGCACCGTCCCCGGCGGGCGCTCGGCCACCTGCACGGCGGCGCCGGGCAGCGCCTGCATCAAAGCGCCCGGTGGCGCCTTCACCACGCCGCCGGGCGGCGCCTTCACCACGCCGCCGGGCGGCGCCTGCACCACGGCGCTGGGTGGCGCCTGTAAGGCGGCGCCGGGCGGCGCCGCGAAACCGGGGCTGCCGGCGGAGGGGGTGAGCGCCGGGTCGTGGCGGAGGATGGCCGCCTCCAGGTCGCGCAGGTGCGGGCCGGGCGGCAGGCCGAGCTCCTCGTCGAGGACCGTCCTCGCCCGCCGGAACGCGGCGAGCGCGTCGGCCTGGCGGCCGTCGCGGTACAGGGCGAGCATCAGCTGCCCCCAGGGCCGTTCGCGGAACGGGTGCCGGTCCAGCAGCGCCACGGACGCCGCTGCCGCCGCCGCGTGCCGCCCGGTGGCGAGGTGGACGTCGACGAGGTCCTCGACGGCGCCGTCGTGCACCTCGCCGAGCTGCGCGGCGACCGCCGCCGCGAACTCCTCGTCGGCGAAGTCGGCCAGCGGCCCGCCCCGCCACTCCCGCAGGGCCGCGGTGAGCAAGGTCTCGGCCTCGGCGTACGCGCCGGCCGCGAGCTGCGCCCGGCCGTCCTCGGCGCCGCGGGTGAAGCGGGCCGCGTCGACCTGCCCGGCGTCGATCGCGAGGAGGTACCCGGGATCCCGGGTCACCAGCACCGACGGCGGGGTCCGCGGCGGGCGGTCCGGCTCGAGGACGCGCCGCAGCTGCGAGATGTACACCTGCAGCGTGCTGGTCGCGCTCGACGGCGCCTCGCCGGTCCACAGCCCGTTGATGATCCGGTCGAGCGGCACGACCCGGCCGGGGTCGAGCAGCAGCAGCGCGAGGACGGCCCGCTGCTTGCGCGCGCCGAGGTCCAGCGGCGCGCCGCCGGGCGGCTGGACCTCCAGCGGGCCCAGGATCCGGAAGTCGAGCCGCGTCACGGTCGCCACGCTATCCGCCGGCGGGCGCCCCGGGGCCGACCCGTCGGATCTTGGACTCAGCCTCCGGCCAGCAGCTCAGCCTCCGGCCAGCAGCTCAGCCTCCGGCCAGCAGCTCAGCCTCCGGCCAGCAGCTCAGCCTCCGGCCAGCAGCTCAGCCTCCGGCCAGCAGC
>NZ_JBEXUD010000009.1:0-108715 GCF_040614215.1 Dactylosporangium sp. NPDC006015 | reverse complement strand
CGCTCAGCCAGGCGCCGGGCGACGGGCCACGCGCCGTCGGACGTGTTCGACACGACGGTCCACGTCAGTGCGGTGTCCGGGTCGTGGACGCTGCGGAACGACACACCCGCGTCATAGCCTTCGAGGGTGACCGCCTTGCCGGTCCCGTGCAGCCAGAAGCCGAGCCCGTAGCGCCGGGGCCCCTCGGTCGCGTCGCTGCGCGGCCGGAGCATCTCCCGCACCCGCGCCCCGGGCACGATCCGCCCCGCGAAGAGCGCCGTCCAGAACGCGCCGAAGTCCGCGACCGTCGAGTACGCGCCGCCGTCGCCGCTGCCGCGGACCGGCAGGTGGAACACGTTGGTCCGGTCGGAGCCCGATGCGTGCAGGTAGCCTCGCGCCGCGCCGGCGGGCAGCTCGTCGGAGCGCGGGAACCCGGTCCCGGTCATCCCCGCCGGCTCGCACACCCGCCGCGTGACGAGGTCGTGAAACGGCAGCCCGGCGGTGCGGGAGGCGATGAGGGCGAGCACGACGTAGCCGCTGTTGCAGTACGCGAACCGCTCGCCGGCCGGGAACTTCGCCGGATGGCCGCCGAGGACCTTCAGGTAGTCCTCGGTGTCCGCCAGCTCGTGCACCGGCACCGGCAGCACGAAGTCGGTGATGTCGCCGGCGGTGTCCTCGTCGAAGTAGTCGCCGATCCCGGAGCGGTGCGCCAGCAGGTGCTCGACGGTGACGTCCGCGCCGATGAGCGGCAGGTCGGCGCCGAGCAGCTCCCGCGCCGGCGTGTCCAGCGCAAGCGTCTTGTCCTCGACGAGGCTCATCACGGCGAGGGCCGTCAGCCCCTTGGTGGCCGACGCGATGCCGAACCTGGTCCCGACCGTGTTGGGCACGTCCGCCGCGCGGTCGGCGAGGCCATACGCCGCGGCGAACTCCGTCACGCCGGCACGGTCGACGCGGACCGCGCCGGAGAAGCCGGCGATGTCGCCGAGCATGGGCAGCTCCCGAGATCTTCGGTGGTGACGGCGCGCTTTTTGGAGAAGTAACCGTCACCGGCGCACCGGAAGTTGCTGCGGCCACCGTACCGGGGACCGTGGCGACCTCGCCGCTCATTTTCAGGCGGGCAGGTGGCATTTTCAGGCGGGGCAGGTGGCATTTCAGGCGGGGCAGGCGGCCCCGAAGGTCGGGCGCTGCGTCAGCGTGAACCGGCAGCCGAAGTCGTCCGCGGCCACGGCCCGGCGGTCCAGGATCGCGTCGCCGGCCGGCCGGTGCCCGGTCCTGACCCACGAGACCAGGTCGTCGAAGCCCTGCGCGAGCTCCGGCACGGTGAACTCGCAGTGCCCGAGGGCCCGCACCGCGCGGGACACGAACAGCTTCCCGCGGCCCTGCAGGGCGGCGCGGCGCGCGTACTCCTGCTCCATCGACAGCGGCACGAACAGGTCGCCGATCGTGTGCATCGACAGCACCGGCACCCGCGGCCGCCCGTCGACGCGCGGCACCCCCGACAGGTCCCGCGACGGCCGGTCGGTGCGGTCGACCCGCAGGACGTCGCGGTTGACCCGCAGCTCGTCACGGCTGAGCCACGGGCTGTCGTCGCTCTGGTACAGCGTGAACCGGTTCGACGTGAGGTTGCCCTCGGCGATGCCGGCGGTGCCGCCGGACAGCCCCGGGTAGACCCCGAACAGGAACGGCACCGTGGTCAGCGGCGGGATCCCGGGCAGCGCGCTCCAGTAGGCGATCGCGTTGTCGAAGCCCGGCCGCGTGCCGCCGCTGCGCTGCTCGACGAAGTCGCCCCACGTGCGGCCCAGCGCGGTCAGCCCCGCCCCCTGCCCGAGCAGCGGCACCTGCCGGGCGATCTGCTGGCGGTACACCTCCTGGAACGACGGATCGACGGGCGCCTTCGGGAACGTGATGGCGGTGCCGGTGAGCGCCGCCGCGGTCACGTTGGCGTCGAGGAAGTAGTCGAACAGCTCCGCGTCGCCGAGGACGCCGCAGACGGGCATCGCGCCGACGAACGCCTGCGGGTGCTCCTCGATGGCCACCGCCGTGACGTGGCCGCCCATCGACGCGCCGGTCATGTAGACGGACCTGGCGCGCAGCCCGGTGCGCTCCTTGAAGCGGTCGATCAGGGTGTACGAGTCGCGCACGCCCTGCCCGACGTCGTAGCCGTTGGTCGCGTAGCTGGACGCGGCCCAGGCGAAGCCGCGCGACAGGTAGTGCGCGCGCAGCGACGGGCTGTCGACGAACACGGTCGTGCCGAGTCCGCGGTACCCGTGCGCGTACAGCACCAGCTCGCCGTTCCAGTCGGCGGGCTTCTCGATGCGGTACGCCGCACCGTCGGCGATCCCGGTCCACACGCTCGACCCGTTGACCGGCACGAACGGCGTGCCGTTCACGTCGCAGCCCGGATCCGCGACCGTGTAGCCGGGCTGCGTGGTGCTCACGACCGGCGGGCCGCAGACCGGCGGGTCCGCGGCGGCGGGCGCCGGGACGGCGAGGATGCCCGCGACAAGGATCAACGACGCTACGCTGCGCATCCACACATGAGACGCTCGTCGATGCCTTGCTGTCAACGACTGTGTGCACTCATCGTGCTTGTTATCGTCGATTTCGGGTTTCGCGGTCTGCCTTCTAGACTCCCGGACCCATGGAGCGCCGTCACCTGCGTTGGATCATCCCTGCCGCGGGCGGCGTGCTCGCCGTCGTCGTGTCGCTCGTGCTCGTCCTGCAGGACACCGGCGAGGCGGCCTGCGCCTCGGTCCCCGCCGCGCCGGCGGCTCCGGCTTTTCCCGCGCTGGCGCCGGTGATCGAGAACGTGCGCTCCGGCAGCGCCTCCTACTACAGCACCAACCGCAACGGCATGTGCAACCTCGGCGCCCCCTCCACCGACGCCTACGCCGCGATCGGCCCCGCCGAATGGGCCGGCGGCGCGGCGTGCGGCTCCTACCTCGCCGTGACCGGCCCCAACGGCCAGACCACCAACGTGCAGGTCGTCGACCAGTGCCCGTCCTGCCCCGCCGGCAAGATCGACCTGAGCAAGGGCGCCTTCTCCCGCATCGGCTCCGTCAGCGCCGGCATCATCCAGATCACCTACGGCACCGTCCGCGACCCCGACCTCGCCGGCCCCCTGAAGGTCCGCGCCAAGGGCGGCACCGGCTACTCGTCCCTCTCGGTCGTCCTGGACAACCACGGCAACCGGCTGTCCACTGTGGAGCTCCAGACGGCCGCCGGCTGGACGCCGCTGAAGCACAACACCGACAACACGTGGACCGGCCCGTCGGGCCTGACCGGCCCGGTCACCCTGCGCGTCACGGACGCCTCCGGCCACCAGGTCACGCTGTCGGGGATCGCCCTGGGCTCGTCGGTGTTCCAGCAGACGCCCACGCTCATGTACAGCCCGGCCCCGCCCTCTCCGTCCCCGTCGCCCTCCCCGTCCGAGTCCCCGTCGGCCGCCGCCACCACCCCGGTCGCCGCCGCCGCGGCCAGCACCGCCCCACCCACCTGCTGAAAGCGATCGCGGCGGTTCCCGGGGTGCGACATCCGACCTGGGAACGCGACTTCGTTCTTCCAGCCGCACAACGAACCCGCCCACCGGCATCACCTGGCTCCTGGATGCGCGGCGGGGCGCAGGGGTGGGCGGCGGCGGGTGCGGCGGCGCAGGGTGATGGTGAGCCAGGTGAGCATGGCCAGGGCCCACAGGGCGACGAAGACCGTGGTCGCCGCCCAGCGGGCCAGCGGGAACACCGACGGGGCGGGGGAGGGGCCGCCGAAGGCGCCGGCCGTCACCAGGTCGGTGGCGACGTCCACGTCCCAGATGACGCCCTTGGGCTTGGTGAGCAGGGACTTCGTGGTGCCGCCGGGGGTGAGGGCCAGGAGGTCGGCGTCGGAGACAGCGCGGTAGGCGGCAGGTGGGTCGTCGGAGGGTTCCCCGCCGTTCGTCTCGTCGGTGTAGCGGACCAGGACCGCGGTGCCGTCGCGTTGCCAGCCGGCGAGGCGGGCCGTGGCGCCGCCGAAGGTGGGGAACGTCGTGGGGAGCTCGGTGCCGGTCGTGGTGGACAGGACGGTGAGGCGCCAGGACCTGGCGTTGCGGGCGGCGTTGGAGCAGCCGGTGGTGCAGCCGTCGGCGATGGTGAGGACGCCGAGGCCGGTGCCGTCCGCGGTGTACGACCACGGGCCGCCGAGGTGGGCGCCGGCCGGCAGGGTGGCGAGCGGGCGGCGGGTGCCGGTGGCCGAGTCGAGCAGGGCGAGCTCGCGGCCGAGCTGGACGGCGACGGTGCGGCCGTCGGGGGAGAAGGCGGCGGCGTCGCGGCGGGTGCGGCCCAGGTCCAGCAGGTGCGTCGCGGCGCCGGAGCCGACGTCGAGCAGCCACAGCGCGCCGTTGTCGGACCCGGTGGTGTCGGCGCCGTCGAAGGGCGTGTCGGCCCAGGAGGACGCGCCGAACCGGTGCACCAGCAGGCGGCGGCCGTCGTGGCTCCACGCGACCGGGACGGCGGGGCCGGAGCCCTGGTGGCGCCGCTCCTCGCCGGTGGTCAGGTCCACGATGGACACGTCGGTGTCGCCGGTGCCGAGGAGGCGCTCGTAGGTGCCGTTGCCCGCGGCGTAGCGGCCGTCCGGGGACAGCAGCACGTCCTGGCCGGCCTGCAGGTAGGTGGTGCCGAAGGGCAGGACGCGGTAGGAGCCGTCGCGGCCGATCGCGCTGATGCGGCTGCCGTACGTGAAGGGCAGGTCCATCGCCTGGTAGCCCCCGCCGCCGCTGACCAGCAGCGCGGCCGGGCCACGGGGCGAGCCGGCCACGCTGGCCTGCCAGGGCCAGGGCTCGTGCAACCGCCCCGGCACGGTGCTCGTCCCGCTCGCCGGGACCACAGCGCCGTCAACCCCGCTAAGTGCAATGGAAGCGGCAAATGCCAGTACAATAGCGAAAATGGCAAATGTCGACATTTGCAACCGGTGTCGGCGGCGGCCGCGGCGGAACAGGTCGGACGGGACGCGGGCGGCGGGCATGTCGTCGGCGGCCGCGGCCAGGCGGCGGGTGAACTCCTGCGTCATCCTCGCACCTCCAGTTCGGAAGGGTCGCCGAGCAGCTCCGGGGCGACCGCCCGCAGCCGGGCGAGCGCGTCGCGGGTCTGGCTCTTCACCGTGCCGACGCGGCAGCCGAGGATGTCGGCGGTCTGCGCCTCGGTGAGGTCCTCGAAGTAGCGGAGCACGATCACCGCGCGCTGCCGCGGGGCCAGCCTGGCGAGCGCGGCGCGGACGGCCACGCTGCCGGTGACCGCGTCGGACTCGTCGGGGCCGGGGCGGTCCGGCGGGTGCGCCACGTGGACGGTCCGCCCGCGGTGCCGCCGCCACGCGGACACGTGCTGGTGGTAGAGGGCGCGGCGGACGTACGGGTCGGGGTCCCCGCCGGCCGCGATCCGCCCCCACCGGCCGGCCACCCGCAGCAGCGTCTCCTGCACCAGGTCCTCGGCCAGGTGCCGGTCCCCGGTGAGCAGGAACGCGATCCGCGACAGCGCGGCGACCCGCTCCCGCACGTACGCCAGGAACGACTCCTCTGCGTCCACGTCCACCTCCACACCCTCCGACACGCCACCGCGCCGGGAAAGGAGGGGTGTGATCCATGACGAGTTTTTGCGTCGATTCTTGCGTCGATTTGGGTCGGGCGGGTATCAAGGGGGCAACGGAAGTTCGATCGTCGAAATATTTGTCTCCGGAAGGTACAGAGCGTGGGCACACGAGTGACGGCGGCCGTCACGAGCCGGTTCGGCGCGGTCCTGATCCTGCTGGTCACGGTGGGGCTGACGGCGCTGGTGTTCCTCACCTCGCCCGCCCAGCCGGAGAAGGAGCCCGCCGACGGGCTGCCGGCGGGCAAGCAGTCGACGAAGGTCATCGAGCTGGCCGACCGGTTCGCCAGCGGCCGCGCCGAGGTGGCCGTCGTCGTGTACGAGCGGCGCGACGCACCCCTCACCGACGCCGACCGCGCGGCGATCGAGCGGACCAGGACCACCGCCGGCGGGCAGGCGCCGGCCGTCGTCGCCGAGGACGGGCGGGCCGCGCTGCTGCCCGTGACGCTCACCGGCGAGGGCGACGAGCTGTACGCCGCCGTCGACAAGCTGCGCGAGACCGTGCACGGCGGCCTGCCGGCCGGGCTGAGCGCGCAGGTGACCGGCGGGCCCGCGTTCGGGCGCGACATCTCCGCCGCGTTCGAGGGCGCCGACGTCACGCTGCTCATCGCCACGGCCAGCGTGGTCGCGCTGCTGCTGCTCATCACGTACCGCAGCCCGCTGCTCTGGATCGTCCCGCTCGTCGTCATCGGCGTCGGCGACCAGGTCGTGGCGAAGCTGCTGCCGTGGGTCGCCGTGCTCGTCGGCGAGCGCACCGACGCGTCGGTCAGCGGCATCGTGTCCGTGCTCGTCTTCGGCGCCGGCACCGACTACGCGTTGCTGCTGATCTCCCGGTACCGGGAGGAGCTGCGCCGCGCCGACGACCGCCGGGAGGCGATGCGGGTCGCGCTGCGCAACGCCGCGCCGGCCGTCGTCGCCAGCGCCGGCACCGTCGTCCTCGCGCTGCTGACGCTGCTCGCGGCGGTCCTGACCGCGAACCGGACGCTCGGCGTCGCCGCCGCGATCGGGGTCGCCGTGGCGCTGCTGTTCGGGCTCGTGGTGCTGCCCGCCGCGCTGGTGTGCCTGCCGCGCGGGATCTTCTGGCCGTTCGTGCCGCGGGTCGGCAGCGACGACCCGACGACCCGCGGCCTGTGGTCCCGCGTCGCGCACGCCGTCGGCCGGCACCCCGCCAGGGTCCTCGCCGGCGCCACCGTCCTGCTCGCGGTGCTCGCCGGCGGCCTGCTGAGCACGTCGATCGGGCTGTCGCAGACCGAGCAGT
Source organism: Dactylosporangium sp. NPDC006015 (assembly GCF_040614215.1). Classification (NCBI taxonomy): domain Bacteria; kingdom Bacillati; phylum Actinomycetota; class Actinomycetes; order Micromonosporales; family Micromonosporaceae; genus Dactylosporangium; species Dactylosporangium sp. NPDC006015. Next base: position 101,866 of record NZ_JBEXUD010000009.1, on the reverse strand, counting down.
TCCGCACGCAGGTCGAGTCGGTCACCGCGCAGGAGGCCCTCGCCAGGCACTTCCCCGCCGGTTCGGCGCAGCCGGTGACCGTGATCGTCCCCGCGGCCGCCACCGACCGGGTCGTGGCCGCCGTCGAGGGCACGGACGGCGTCGCCGCGGTCGGCCGGCCCGAACGCTCCGACGACGGCACGCTGACCAAGCTGCGCGTCGACCTGAAGGCCGGATCGGGCACGCCGGCCGCCGACGACACGGTCCGGGCGCTGCGGTCGGCCCTCGGCGCGCTCTCGGCCGGCGAGACGCTCGTCGGCGGGGCGCCTGCCGCGGACCTGGACAAGCGCGACGCGTACAGCCGCGACAACACCGTCGTGGTCCCCCTGGTGCTGCTGGTGGTGCTGCTCGTCCTCGTGCTGCTGCTGCGCTCGGTCGTGGCGCCGGTGCTGCTCCTGCTCACCGTCATCGTCAGCTTCGCCGCGAGCGTCGGCGCCGCCGGCCTCGTGCTGCGGCACGTCCTGGACATCCCGGCCCTCGACGCGGGCGTGCCGCTGCTGAGCTTCCTGTTCCTCGTGGCGCTCGGCGTCGACTACAACATCTTCCTCGTCACCAGGGCCCGGCAGGAGGCGGCGGCGCTGGGCGACACCCGCGCGGGCGTGATCCGGGCGCTGGGCGCGACCGGTGGCGTCATCACCTCCGCCGGCATCCTGCTCGCGGCCGTGTTCACCGTGCTCGGGGTGCTGCCGGTGATCGTGCTGACGCAGATCGGGGTGATCGTCGGCATCGGCGTCGTCCTGGACACCCTGGTGGTGCGGACCGTGGTCGTGCCGGCGATCGCCCTGCTGCTCGGCGAGCGCTTCTGGTGGCCCGCCCGCCCTACCACGGCTTCGTCTTCCGGCGAGTCCGCTCAGAGTCCGGATGCTCCGGCGCATCACCCGGGCCGGCACGTCGCGACCGGGGCGCCGGGGCGGCACGCGGGGTGACGGGTCAGGCGTCGTACAGGTCGGCGTAGAGCTCGTCGAGCGCCTCGGCGTGCGCGCCGATGACGTTGTGGGCGTGGTCCTCACCCTCCGGCAGCATGTGGTGGGTGAAGGCCGCGCCGGCCGCCTCGGCCAGCCGTCGCGGCACGGCCACGGCGCGCACCGCGTCGATGACCGTGTCGCCCGGCGACGTCACGACCGCGACCCGCCGCAGCGCGCCCACCGCCGGCCGCTTCGGGAGGTTCGCCGCGACCCGCAGGTACTGGGCGACCGCCGTGAACGAGTAACCCCGCGCGTCGACGTGGTCCGGCAGGAGGCGCAGGCCGTACAGGGTGGTCAGCGGCCACGGCACCCGCCGCCGGGGCGCGAACAGCGGCGTGATCAGCAGCAGCCGGGCGACCGTGTCGCCGCGGCTCGCGCCGAGCCACGTGGCGAGGGCCGCGCCGGCCGACACCCCGACGACCCCCACCTCGTCGCCCAGCGTGGCGGTGACGTCGAGCGCGTCGCCGGCGTACCGCAGCAGCTCCCGCGACGTGAAACCCCTGTGCGTGGCGTCCGGCGTGCCGTGCCCGGGCGCCGCCGGCGCGTAGACGTTGCACCCGCGCTCGTAGAACAGCCCGGCGAGCCGCTCGACCTGCCGCGGCCCGTGCGTGTACCCGTGCAGCAGCAGCACGGCCTTCGCCGTCCGCCCCCCGTGGCTGCGCCGCAGCGTCATAGGTCGTTTCCCATCGGTCGCGCGCCTGACAGCGCGCCGACGATGGTCGCATCCTGGGGAACGGGCACGATCTGGGGGGCGGTCAGCGCCTGACGACGTCGTGGGCGAGGCGGAGCAGGTCGGGCACGGCCGGGTGGGTGAAGGGCTCCCGCCACGCGAGGATCACGTCGACCGGGGGTGTGTCGGTGAGCGGGACGTAGCGCACCGCCGGGTTCGGGTGCATCGCGGCGGTGCCCGCGGGTGTCACGCCGACCGCGTCGCCGGCGATGATGACCGACAGCCAGTCGTCGGTGTTCTTCACGGGCACGACCTGTGACGGCGCGGCGTCCGGCGGCCACAGGGCGAGGGTGGTGCTGCCGGTCACCGTGTTCAGCGCCAGGGGCTCCGCGGCGAGGTCGGCGAGCGTCAGCGAGGCGCGGCCCGCCAGGGGGCTGTCGTCGGCGACCGCGGCGAGCCGGGGCTCGCGCATCAGGTGGGCCGTCACCACACCGGGGACGTCGGGCGCGCCGCGCAGCACGGCGACGTCGACCGTGCCGGACGCGAGGCCGGCGCTGCGCTCGTCGAGGCGCAGCAGCTCCAGCACGGTGTCCGGGTGTGCCCGCTTCCACCGTCGCTGGAGGCTGGTGGTGTACGCCCCGAGCGCCGACCACGCGTGGCCGAGCCGGACCGGCAGCCCCCGGGACCGGTCGGGGTCGAGGGCGTGCTCGACGGCGGCGATCGCGGCGGCCGCGTTGCGGCGGAACTCGTGGCCGGCCGGGGTCAGCGCCAGGTGGTGCGTGGAGCGGTCGACGAGCCGGGCCCCGAGGTGCGCCTCCAGCTGCTGCAGGGTGCGGGTCAGCGCCGGCTGGGTCAGGTGCAGGCGGGCGGCCGCGCGGGTGAGGTTGCCCTCCTCCGCGATGGCCAGGAACCCCCGGAGGTGCCGCAGCTCGATGGTCGCCATTCCCGCCGCCTTCAAAGGCCCCACGCATGGCCGGCCCCTCCGCGGCGCTGCGGACTGGTCATGCGCGTCAAGCATAACCACCGGCGAAACGGCATTTCCCATGATCCGCGCCACTGCATAGCGTTGCCGTGTGACCGACGTCCTGACCGCGCCCGCCCCGACCACCGTCGCCGTCGAGTCCAAGGGCGGCGGGGTGTGGCGGGTCCTCGCGTCGCAGACGTCCGTCCACAGTGGGGCGGCCGTCGCCACCACCCTCTTCCCGCTCGCCGGGGCGGCCGGGGTCGTGTCGCTGCGGCTGCTCATCGGCAGCGCGGTCCTCGTCGCGATCGGACGGCCGAGGCTCAGGGGGTACACCACCCGGCAATGGATCCTCGTCGGCCTCTTCGGCGCCGTCCTCGCCGGCATGAACCTCGCGTTCTACGTCGCCATCGCGCGCATGCCGATCGGCCCGGTCGTCACCCTGGAGGTGCTGGGGCCGCTGACGCTGTCGGTGGTCACCGCGCGGCGGCGGGTGGCGTGGCTGTGGGCGCTGCTCGCGCTCGCCGGGGTGGCGCTGCTCGGCGGCGGTGGGTTCGACCAGCTCGACCCGCTCGGGGTGGGCTGCGCGTTCCTCGCCGGCGCCGCCTGGGCCTGCTACATCATGCTGTCGGCGCGGGCCGGCGCCACCTTCCCGAAGCGCGACGGCCTGACCCTCGCGATGCTCGTCGCCGCGCTGCTGGCCCTGCCCGCCGGGATCCTCGGCGCCGGCGCGGCGTTGACCGGCCCCCGCGTGCTCGCCCTGGGCGCCGCGGTGGCGGTGTTGTCGTCGGTACTGCCGTACACGTTCGAGCTGACCGCGCTGCGCCGCCTGCCGACGTCGACGTTTGCTGTGCTGATGAGCCTCGGCCCGGCGATCGCGGCGCTGATGGGGTGGGTGCTCCTCGGCCAGGACCTGCACCCGGCGCAGATCGCCGCGATCGGGTTCGTCGTCGCGGCCAGCGCGGGCGTGGTGCTGTGGAAGGACCGCGGGGCCGCTACAGGCGCGGCAGCCGGATCGTGACGACGGTCCCGCGCGGGTCGTTGGGGGCGGCGGTGACCGTGCCGCCGTGCTGGGCGGCGGTCTGCGCCACGATGGCGAGGCCGAGGCCCGAGCCCGGCATGCCACGGGCGGCCGGCGAGCGGTAGAAGCGGTCGAAGACGTGCGGCAGGTCCTCGGCGTCGATGCCGGGGCCGGTGTCGGCGATCCGCAGCACGCACCAGCCCTGCTCGGCGGTGAGCCCGGTGTGCACGGTGGCGCCGGGCGGGCTCCACTTGGCGGCGTTGTCGAGGACGTTGACGACCATGCGCTCCAGCTCGTTGGGCCGGCCGTGGACGGGGGCGGCGTCCGCGTCGAACGTGAAGGTCACCGCCGGGACGCGGATGCGCACCCGGTCGATCGCGGCCGCCACGACGTCGGTCAGCTCGACGTCCTCGGCCGGCTCCCGGGTCGTCTCCTCGCGGGCCAGCTCGACCAGCTCGGTGGTGAGCGCCGCCAGCTCGCCGACCTGGGCGTCGAGGTCCCGCAGCAGCTTCGCCCGCTCCTCCGGCGGCAGCCGGTGCGCCAGCTCGGGCTGCCGCTCCACCGCCAGCAGCAGCTCGATGTTGGTGCGGATGCTGGTCAGCGGGGTCCGCAGCTCGTGGCTGGCGTCCTCGACCAGGGTCCGCTGCGACTGGCGGGCGGCGTCGATCGCGGCGAGCATCGTGTTCACCGACTGGCCGAGGCGGGCGATCTCGTCGACGCCGTGGATCGGGACGGGCCGGTTCAGGTCCATGGTGACGGCGACGTCCTCGACGGCCTTCGTCAGCTGCTGCACGGGGACCAGCCCGGCGCGGGCGACGGTCCGGCCGAGCGCCGCGGCCCCGCCGATGCCCAGCACGCAGCCGGCGGCCATGAGCAGCCCGAACATGGTCAGCGTCCGGTTCGCCGGGGTCTGGTCGGCGGCCACCTGCACCGCCCCGCCGCCCCGGCCCGCGGCGACGGTCAGCATCAGGTAGCTGTGCCCGTCGAGGAGCACCCGCTCCTGGACCTGCTGCTCCTCACCGGCCGCGACCCGCCGCGCGCCGTCGGTGACCGGCAGGTCGTTCGTCGAGTGCGCGGTGACGGTGGCGTCGCGGCCGAGCACCTGCCAGCGCGGCCCGATGTCGCGCCGGAACCGCGGATCCCGCCGCCCGCCCGGCCCCTGCGGCGGCGGGCCGTCCCGCCACAGCTCGGGCTGCGCGACGACGGACCGCGCGTCGGTCTCCAGCTGCGAGCGCAGCTGCTGGCGCTGGATCTGCGCGACCGCCGCGAACGCGATCCCCGCGACCGTCAGCACCGCCGCCGCGACCGCCGCCGTGACCAGCAGCGACAGCCGGTCGTGCAGCGTCCTGCGCCGCCACCACCGCCCCAGCACCGCCCGGGCCCGCTGCACCGGGGCACCTCCCGCGGGCTTCACAGGGGCTCCTCCCGCGGGCTTCACAGGGGCTCCTCCCGCGGGCTTCACAGGGGCTCCTCCCGTAGGACGAAGCCGACGCCGCGGACGGTGTGCAGCAGGCGCGGGCCGCCGTCGGCCTCCAGCTTGCGGCGCAGGTAGCCGAGGTACACGTGGATGCTGTTGGACGTCTCGCCGAAGTCGTAGCCCCACACGTGCTCGAACAGCGTCCCGCGGGTCAGGACCTGCCGCGGGTGGCGCAGGAACACCTCGAGGATCGTGAACTCGGTGCGGGTCAGCCGCAGCGGGTTGCCGCCCCGCCACACCTCCCGGGTCGCCGGGTCGAGCCGCAGGTCGGCGAAGGTGAGCAGGTCCGACGGCGGCTCCGGCGGCGCGGACAGCAGCGACCGGCGCAGCAGCGCCCGGATCCGGGCCAGCAGCTCCTGCAGCGCGAACGGCTTCACCAGGTAGTCGTCGGCGCCCGCGTCGAGGCCGGCGACCCGGTCGCCGACGCTGTCGCGGGCGGTGAGCATGAGCACCGGCACCAGCACGCCCTCGCCGCGCAGCCGGCGGCACGCCTGCAGGCCGTCCATCCGCGGCATGCTGACGTCGAGGACCATCACGTCGGGCTCGTCGGCGTGCGCGGCGTCGAGGGCCTCCTGCCCGTCCCGGGCGGTGTCGACCTGGTAGCCCTCGAACCGCAGGGTCCGCGCGAGCGAGTCCCGCACGGCGGCGTCGTCGTCCACGACGAGGATCCGCATTCCGTCCCCCTTCCGCTGCCCAGCTTGCCTCACCCCGGCCTCAGCCGGCGGGCCAGCCCTCGGTGACTCGGACAAGGCCCGACGCCGTCACCATGAGCGCCTCGTAGCCGTCGAGCTCCTCCAGCCAGTCCATCGCCCAGGGTCCGCGGGCCGCGGCGGCGGTCGCGTAGACGTCGGCCCACAGCAGGTCCGGGCCGGTCACGGTGACCGCCCGTACTCCGGTCGCGGCACTGCCGGTGTACGGGTCGACGATGTGATCCCCGCGGTGGGTGCGGCCGGAGGTGGCGACGGCGCCCGTACCCCGGGTCACGACGTGCGCCACCCGGTCCTCGGGCGCGTCCGGGTCCTCGACGCCGATCCGCCACGGCGGCTGCCCGTCCGGCGCGTGGACGAGCACGTCGCCGCCGGCGTTGACGCACCAGCCGAGACCGGCCGGCAGGTGCGCCGCTGCCCGCTGCACGGCCCACCCCTTGACCAGCCCCGACGGGTCGTACCGGGGGCGGCCGGTGCGCGGGTCGGGCAGCCCCCGCGGGTCGAACCACCCGCCGGTGCGCTCCCGCGCCTCGTCGCACAATGCGATCACGGCCTCCAGCGCGGGCGTCGGCGGCGCCTCGCCCCGTTCCCAGCGGGACAGGTCACTGTCGTCGAGGTACGGGCTGCACGCCGCGTCGTCGCGGCGCAGGTCCGCGAAGACCCTGGCCACCGCGGCCTCGGCGGGCGGGTCGCCGGCGCCGGGGCCGCGCAGGTGGACCGAGACCGGCAGCCCCATGATCTGCTCGACCCACGCGCGGCGGGGCAGGGTGGCGGTCATGACAGGTGCGCGGCGTCGATCGCGGCCTGCAGCGACTCCTTGTAGCCGTCGCTGGTGACGGTCGCGCCCGAGACGGTGTCGATGTCGGCGCTCTGCGCGGCGACGACCGCCTTGTTGAGGATCGGCAGGGCGCGGGCGTTGATCTGGCGGTCCTTGCCGTTGGCGTCCGGGTACACGGGCACGGTCACACCGGTGATCTTCCCACTGGCGACGGTGATGGTGACCTGGATGTCGCCCCAGCGCGTCGACACCACCGACCCGTTGTAGGCGGTGCCGCCCGTCGCCCCGCTGGTACCCGTACTGCCGCTGCCGGTAGCACCCGTACCGTCCGTGCCGCCGCTGCCCGTACCGCTGCCGCTGCTGTCGCCGCCCGTACCGCTGCCGCTGCCGCCGCTGCCCGTACCGCTGCCGCTGCCGCCGCTCGTGGTGCCGCCTCCGCCGCCGGAGGCGGTTGCTGAGCCGGTCGCCGCGGTCGCGGTGCCGCCGAGGCTGGTGCGGTAGCTGAACAGCAGCACCACGGCGGCGAGCGTCGACAGCAGCCACAAGGTGATCCGTCGCACGGGGCGATCCTCTCCGTTACCAGGCGAACTGTTCGGTGTGCACGCGCGACGCGGGGACCCCGGCGGCGCGGGCGGCGGCGCGGGCCGCCTCGGTCCACGAGTCGGGCCCGCAGACGTAGACGTCGGCCGCCGCGATCGACGGCGCCACCCTGCGCAGCGCCTCCGCGTCGCCGATCCCCGCGGCGTGCCGCGGCAGCCACGACGCGTCACCGGCGCGCGGGCCCAGCAGGTAGACGACCCGGACGCCACGCTGCCGCGCCAGCCAGTCCAGCTCGTCGCGGAACGCGATCTCCGCCTCGCTGCGCGCCCGGTAGAGCAGGGTCGCCCCGCCGGCGCGGTAGGGCAGCTCGCCGAGCAGCGCGAGCAGCGGCGTCACCCCGATGCCGCAGGCCATCATGACGACCGGGCCGCCGGTGTACGACTCGCCGGTGAGCCGCCCGTACGGGCCCTCGACCAGCGCGCGGGTGCCCGGCGTGAGCGACGCGACGCGGGAGCTGCCGTCGCCGAGGTCCTTCACCGTGATGCGCAGCACCCCGGTGTGCGGGGTCGCCGACAGCGAGTACGGGTGCGCCCTCGTCCAGCCGGGACCGTCCAGGAACCGCCACTGGAGGAACTGGCCGGCCCGGACCGGTAGCTCGTGCAGGTGCCGGCCGGTCAGGTAGACCGAGGTCAGCCCCGGACCCTCCGGCACGACGTGGCTGACGGTCAGGCGGTGCCGCGCGTTGCGCCACACCGGCAGGCCGACCCGGTAGACGAGGACGGCGCCGGCGGACACGGCGTACAGCGTCCACCAGTACGCCGTGGACAGCGGCGACGCGAGGAAGTCCGCGCCGGTCCAGAGCTGGTGCGGCAGGGCGAGCCCCACGCCGAGGTAGGCGTACAGGTGCAGCAGGTGCCACGACTCGTAGCGCAGCCGGCGCCGCGCCGCCCGCATCGACGTGACCACGACCATGACCAGCGCGACCGTGCCGGCGGCGGCGAGCAGCATCCCCGGGTATTCGACGGTCAGCTCCCACAGCTCGGCGAACACGTTCGCGTCGGACGCGACCGCGTAGCCGATGGTGATGAGCACGATGTGCGCGACCATCAGGTTGAACGAGGTGAACCCGGTCCAGCGGTGCCAGCGCGCCAGCCGGTCCTGCCCGAACGCCCGCTCGACCAGCGGCACCCGCGCCATCAGCAGCACCTGGAGCAGCAGCAGGTCGGATGAGACCAGGCCGGTGAGCCGGCCCGCCGCGGACCACGCGTCGCCGCCGCCGGCGAGGAGCTGCTGGACGCCGCCGTTGGCCACCCACAGCGCGGCCACGACGAGCAGGCTCGCCATGGCAGCCACGCCGCCCGCGTCCGCCCACCATCTGGGGGTCGCGGCCGGGCGCGGCGCCGCAACTGTCATCGTCATGCGTTCAACTATTGGGGGACCGGCTGACAGGTGCCTGTGAGCCGGTTAAAGGTTGTCTAAGAACGCCCCACGACGTTCTGCCACGCGTCGGCCGGCAGCAGGTACCCGGCCCGCACGTTGGCGACGTCCGCCAGGATCACCTTCGCCAGGTGATCGCCGCGGTGCGGGTACAGGCGCCGCAGCGTCGCGGCGTCGAACGGCTGGTGCGTGCCGAACAGCCGGCAGAATGTCTCGCCGGTGTTGTCGCCGGTGTTCAGCGCGGTCGGCACCGACACCTGCGACAACCGGATGCCGCCGGTGGCGAGCCCGAGCGCGTCGCGGGTCTTCGTGCCGTCGGCGCCGAAGACCAGCGGGGGAGCGACCGGCGGGGGAGTGCCCCGCCGCACCCAGCGGATCAGGTGGTCGTAGGCGGCGGCGACGACATGGTCGAGCGGCACCCTGCTGAAGGGCGGGCTGCCGCAGGTGTACTGGGGTGCCGCCCCCAGATCCCGCACGGAGATCGGCGCCCGGTACTCCTGGCCGCGCCACCCGGAGTGCGCGGCGCCGGCGACCTCCCAGCGGCGGAACCGGTCGGTGTCGGCGGGCCGGTCGGGGGTCCGCACGTCGGTCTCGGACAGCACCTGGAACACCGGCTCGGCGCCCACCCGGGTCGGCGCGGACCCGACGACGAACGCGTAGCCGTCGAAGACCGGCGTCACCTTCGGCAGGATGCTCTGGTAGTACACCGTCATCCGGGCGGCGGACTGTGAGGCGCCGATCGCGAGCGTGGTCCGCGGCCGGAGCGACCGGGTGACGGCCGCCGCGGCCTTCGCGAAGATGTCGTAGGACAGCTCGTCGGCGGTGAACCGGCCGCCACCGGTGACGTCGAGCGTGCCGTACCGGGCCGGGCTCCAGCCGCGCAGCTGCTCGACGCCGACCCGCTGCGCGGACACGCCGACCCACGCGTGCCCCTGCCGGGTGATGGCGTCGTGGTCCCACAACGCGTCGAGGTCGTAGCCGGCGGTCACGTTCTGCCACTCGACGAGCGCGGTGCCGCTGAAGCGGGCCGGTGACGGTGACCGGCGGCGCCTCCCGCGCGGCGTGCGCGGGCACGGCCGGCGCGGCGATGAGCGTCAGGGCGGCCAGGAGGGTGGCGGCGAGTCGTGCCGATGCACTGGGTGACATGGATGTCACCCTTGCCGCGCCGGCGGGCGGCGGCATCGGTGGAATCGCCGGTGCTCCGGCCCGCGGGCCTCGCTCGCCGGCTCGCTGACCGCCACCTTGCTCGACGCCGGGCGGCCGGGACGCGGTGCCGGGCCGTCAGCCGGCGGCGATGGCCTCCTCCACGGTGGCGTAGCGGGTGAGGATGCGGTCGAGGTTGGTGATGTGCAGCACGTTGTCGACCAGGGGGCGGGTGCCGGTCAGCCGCAGCCAGCCCCCGGTCTCGGCGAGCCTCGACCGCGTCCGCACGAACAGGTTGAGCCCGCTGGAGTCGCACATCGGCACGTCCGACAGCTCCAGCACCAGGTGCAGCTCCGGACGTTGGGTCAGGTCGGACAGGACGTCGGCGAGCGGGGCAAGGGTGTCGTAGAGGACCTTGCCCCGCACCGACACGACGACGGCACCGTCGCGGTCGGTGACGTCGGCGGTGACGTGTTCATCCGCCACCTGGGACTCGTCACGGTCCAGGGAGAACTCCACAACCCCGAGCGTAACGGGAACCTGCGGACAGCCACAGGGTCCGTTTCCCGCGCGGCGCGGTTGGGAATCCGTACACCGGCCGCGGGTGGCACGAGCGGCCGGTGTGACGGATGGGTCGCACACGCGACTGTGTTTGGTTTGCCGAGGGGTGAGCGAGGCATGGCGGCGACGGTGGAAGCGCGCTGGCTCGAAGCGTTCAGCGCGATTCTCGACGGATCGCACCTGTTCCAGCCGGACGGGCTGGCGACGGCGGTGGACGCGGCGCTGGCGCCGCTCGGGATCGACGCGACCATCTACCTGGTCGACGAGGAGCAGCGGGTCCTGTGTCCGGTGCCGCGTCCACGGCACCCGCTGCCTCCGCCGCAGCCGGTGGAGACGACGGCGGCGGGGCGCGCGTTCGCGATGGTCACGTCGAAGCAGATGGGCGACCGCGGCTGGTGCGTGCCGATGGTCAACGGCACCGACCGTCTCGGGGTCGTCGAGTTCGAGGTCGGCGAGGCCGAGCCGCAGGTGCGCGACGGATCCCTGCGGGCCCGCTGCGAGACCCTCGCCGGGCTGATCGGCCACCTGGTCACCGTCACCTCCCACAAGGGTGACTTCCTCGCCCAGGTGCGCCGGTCCCGGTCGATGACGCCGGCCGCGGAGCTGCTCCGGCAGCTGCTGCCGCCGCTCACGTCGGCCTGCGAGCGGATGGTGATCAGCGCGATCCTCGAGCCGTGCTACGACGTCGGCGGCGACGGCTTCGACTACGCGATCGACGGCGCGCGGGCCAGGATCGTGATCCTCGACGCCGTCGGGCACGGGCTCGCCGCCAGCCTCGCCTGCGGGGTGGCGATGTCGGCGCTGCGCGCGGTCCGCCGCGCCGGCGGTGACCTGCGGGAACAGGCCCGCGCCGCCGACACCGCGCTGACCGAGCAGTTCCCGGACAGCCGGTTCGTGACCGCCGTGCTGGCGGAGCTCGACCTGGAGGCCGGGCGGCTGCGGTACATCAACGCAGGACACCCACGGCCGCTGCTGCTGCGCACCGGGCGGGTCGTGCACGACCTCGCGGCCGGCCGCCGCATGCCGCTCGGGGTGCACGACGACGTCGAGGTGGCCGAGGAGGACCTGGAGGGCGGCGACCGGCTCCTGCTCTACACCGACGGCGTCACGGAGGCCCGCGACGCCGCCGGGGAGGAGTTCGGCGTGCGGCGGCTCATCGACCTCACCGAGCGGCACGCGAGCGCCGGCCTGCCCGCGCCGGAGACCCTGCGCCGGCTCGCGCACGCCGTCGCCGAGCACCAGGGCGGCGCGCCGGCCGACGACGCCACCCTCGTGCTCGCCGAGTGGTCACCGGTCGCGGCGCTGCGCAGCGCTCCGTACCAGCAGCGCCTGACCTGACCGCGCACCGGCTGTGACGTCGGTCTCGTCGTCGAACTCGCCGATGACCTCCTCCAGGAGGTCCTCCAGGGCGACGAGGCCGACCGGCGCGCCGTCCTCGGTGGCGACGGCGAGCTGCGCCCGGGACTCCCGCATCGCCCGGACCGCGGCGAGCACGCTGGTGCGGGCCGGCAGGGTGAACGCGGTGATCATCAGGTCGGCGGCGGTCGCCGCCGTGCCGGCCGTCGTCGCCCGCAGCGCGTCGCGGACGTGCACGACACCGACGACGCCGCCCGTGGCGCCGACGACCGGGAACCTGGACCGGCCGGTGGACCGGTTGGCGAGCTCGACGTCGGTCGCGGTGGCGTCCAGCGGCACCGTCGCCATCGCCGCCGCCGGGGTCATCACCTGCGTGACGGTGGTGTCCTGCAGCTGCAGCACCCGGCTGAGCAGCTCCTGCTGGTCCTGGGCGAGCGTGCCGTGCTGCCGGGACGACTCCAGCAGCATCATCAGCTCCTCCGGCCCGTGCGCCGCGGACAGCTCGTCCTGCGGCTGCACCTTGACGAGCCGCAGGCACGCGTTCGCGAGGCCGTTGAGCAGCGCCAGCAGCGGCCGCACGACCCGGGTGAAGGCCCGGAACGGCAGCGCCAGCCCCCGAGCGGAGCGCTCCGGGTTGCTGATCGCCCACGACTTCGGCGCCATCTCGCCGACCACCATGTGCAGGAACACCACGACGGCGAGCGCGATCACGAACGCGATCGGGTAGCTGAAGCGCTCCGGCAGTCCCACCGCGTGGAACAGCGGGTCGAGCAGGTGTGCGATCGCGGGCTCGGCGAGCGCGCCGAGCCCCAGCGAGCACAGCGTGATGCCCAGCTGCGCGCCGGCGAGCATCAGCGACAGCTCGCGGCTGCCGGCGAGCGCGGCGGCCGCGGCCCGGCTCCCGTCGGCGGCGGCCTGCTCGAGGCGGTGCCGCTTGCTGGCCACGAGGGCGAACTCGGCGGCCACGAAGAACCCGTTCGCCGCCAGCAGCACCGCCGACACGAGAAGCGCCCAACCCGTGCTCACGCCGTCACCTCCGCTGCGCTCCGGCGCCGGCCTGAGCCAACCCTGCAATGCTGGTTCGCGGCTCCTCCGCTGCGCTCCGGCCCGCTCACGCCGTCACCTTCTTCGGAAGGACGGACACGCGGACGGTGTCGGGGACGTGGCGGTGCACGGTCAGGACCTCCAGGCGCACCTCGCGGGGCGGGGCGTCGTCGTCGGGGAGTGCGGGCGGCAGCGTGACCTCCACGGTGTCGCCGGGGCGCGGGATGCGGCCGAGACGCTGCAGCACGAGGCCCGAGACGGTGTCGTAGTCGTCGCTCTCCGGCAGCGTCACGCCGGTCGTGCGGGCCACCTCGTCGACCCGCCAGCGGGCCGGGACGAGCCACGAGCCGTCCGGCTGGCGGACGGCGGACGGCTCCGGCGCGTCGTCCTCGTCGCGGATCGACCCGACCAGCTCCTCGGCGACGTCCTCCAGGGTGATGATGCCGGCGAAGCCGCCGTACTCGTCGATGACGCAGGCCAGCTGCCGGTGCTCGGTGCGCAGCCGCTCCAGGACCGCCGGCAGCGCCGCCGTCGACGGCACCAGGACCGGCGGCAGCGCGATCTCCGCCATCGTCATCCTGTGCCGGTCCGCGGCGGGCAGCGCCACGAGATCGGCGCCGCCGACGACGCCGATCAGGTCGTCGACGCTCTCACCGACGACGGGGAAGCGGGTGTGCCCGGTGTCGAACAGCTCGACGAGGCGGATCGCCGGGTCGGTCGCGGCCACCGTGACCACGTCGACCCGGGCGATCATCGCCTCCTCGGCGGTGCGCGCCCGGAACGCGAGCCCGCGCTGCAGCAGCTGCGAGGTGTCGGCGTCGAGCAGCCCGCCGGTGCGCGACTCTGCGATGATGCGCTCCAGGTCCTCCGGGGTGGCGCCCTCGGGCAGCTCCTCGATCGGCTCGATGCCGACCCGCCGGAGCAACCGGTTCGCCGCCGCGTCGAACATGCGGATCACCGGGCCGGCCGCCGCCAGGTACACCAGCGTCAACCGGGCCAGGGCCCGGGCGAGGGCCTCCGGCCGGGCGATCGCCCAGTTCTTCGGGCCGAGCTCACCGAGGACCATCTGCACCACGGTCGCCATCAGCAGCGCCAGCACCACCGCCGCCGACGCGCTCGCCGCTTGCGGCACCCCGGCCGTGCCGAGCAGCCGCGCGAGCCCCGTGCCCAGGTAAGGCTCGGCGACAAAACCGACGAGCAGGGCCGTGACGGTGATGCCGAGCTGCGCGCCCGACAGCATGAAGGACAGTCGCCCGGTGACGCGCAGAGCGCGCCGCGACGCCAGGTCACCGTCGTCGGCGGCGCGTTTGAGCTTCGCGCGGTCCACGGCCACGTAGGCGAACTCGGCCGCCACGAAGTAGCCGGTGGCGGCGGTGAGGACCACGATGAGTGCGAGGCCGATGAGGATCAGCATGAGGGACCATTAGCCAGCCGGGCAGTGCCCGGCCCGGTACTCCAACCAACCATGATCCGACGCTAGCAGGCTTCGCTGAACGATCGCTGGGAAGCACCAGGGACCGGTGCCGCGCGACTGAATCGATCCAGAGGCTCGACCGATCCATCCGTGTCGCGGTGATTACCTCCGATGTCGCCGGGTATGGGGCCGGCAATCCCCCGAACACCCTGGAGGTTGTGATGGCTGAGCTCGAACCCGCGGACCGGGGCGGGAACGGCGTGCGCCGCTCCGCCGGCGAGCTCGACCAGATGGCCGGCGGGCGCGGCGGCCCGCCCGCGAACAAGGCCGTCACGCGGATGCCGCGGTGCGGCCACCGGGCCGCGGACTACCTCGCCGGGCACGAGCCGGAGGGCGTCCTGGAGTGCGTGCGGGACGCCGCCCGCGGCCGCCCCGACACGTTCCTGCTCGCGGCCGCCGCGGCGGGGTTCGTCGTCGGCCGGCTCGGCGAGGGCGACTTCCGGGACGGACAGCCGGGCGACGGCGACCTGTGGCGCGCGTACAACGGCAGCTTGTACAACGGCCGCGGCTACAACACGAGCGGCCAGGCGCGGACGACCCGCTGAAACCCGGCACGCGACGTGAAAGCACGCGGTGTGAGGGCGGGGGCGCGGACCGGCCGCGCCCCCGCCGTCATGCGCTGGTGACCGGCGGCTCCGCCGACCACGGGAAGTTGATCCAGCGGTCCGTGCGCCGCCACACGTACTCGCACGGCACGACGCTCTGCGGCTTCTCGTACAGCACCGCGATGCGCACCTCCGAGGCGTGCGCGACGCAGAAGTCGCGCACGACCCGCAGGGTGGCGCCGGTGTCGGCGACGTCGTCCGCGATGAGCACCCGCGCGCCGGCGAGATCCTCGCCGTCGGGGGTCGGGCGCAGCACCACCGGAGCCTCGAGCCGCTCGTCGACGCCCGTGTAGTACAGGACGTTCATCATCACGATGCTCTTCACGTCGAGCGCATACCCGAGGGCGCCGGCCAGCAGCAGCCCGCCGCGGGCGATGGACAGCACCACGCCGGGCCGGAACCCGTCGTCGGCGACCGCCTGCGCCAGCTCCCGCGAGGCCGCGCCGAACTCCTGCCAGCTCAGCTCTTCCCGCTCTTCCATCGCCTACCCTTCGAGCGCCTTCCACGGCTTGGGGGTCCACACCCAGTGTCCGTTGACGTGGACCAGACCGTCGAACGCCATGCCGGAGTCCTTGCCCGGTTCGGTGTACTTCCACCGGTACCAGGTGACCCCGGGCTGCAGGTGCGGCCCGACGTCCTTGTAGCCGCCGGGGAACTCGGCCTCGGCCGCGGCGGTCCACGCCTTCAGGTCGTCGCTGCTGGCCTTGGCCACCTTCAGCTCGGTCTGGCCCGCGCTGCCGGCGACCTCGACCTTCTGCCCGGTCCACACGTTCTTCTTGTAGAACTGCTCGGCCTTGGCCGCGGCGGCGCCCACGAACAGCGCCTTGTAGTCCTCGGCCGTCGGCTGCAGCTTCTGTACGAGCGCGGGGTCCTTCGGCAGCGCCTGCAGCAGCGCCTTCGCGCCGTCGTCGCCCTTCGGGTACTGGTCCCCGCCCTGGGTCGCGGCCGCCCCGGCGGTGGTCGCCGGTGCGGCGGGGGAGTCGGCCTCGTCGGCCTTGCAGCCGGCGGCGGTGAGGCCGATCAACGTCACCAACAAAGTCGAAAGCGCCAGGCGCTTCATGCATGCTCCTTGATCGTCGGTTCGTGTGCGCGGACCAACGTACAAAGGCGATGCAACGGCCTATTTCAGGAACGCGCTGACCGTCGTCGCGAGCCAGGCCGGGTCGTCGAGCCACGGGGAGTGCCCGCCGGCGGGCTGGACGGCCACCTCGGCGTGCGGGAACAGGCCCGCGTAGTCGGCGGCGCGCTTCGGCGGCAGCGCCACGTCATACTCGCCCGCGATCAGCAGGACCCGCGCCCGCAGGCCGCCGATCGCCGTCCGGGCCGCCGCCGCGTCGACGCCGTCGTAGTACATCTTCGCCGCCTCGTCGTTGCGCAGCCGGTCCTGCTCGGCGGCCTGCGCGCGGGCGGCGTCGTCCCACCGCCCGGACTTGAACGGCGTGATCGCCGCCCAGTCGGCGGCGACGGCCTCGCCGGCCCACACCCGCTCGAACGCGGTGAACGCGGTCGGGAACCACGGCTCGGCGTGGCGCAGCCGCGCGACCTCCCGCCGGTCCGCGTCGGCGACCTCCAGGCCCACCACCCGGGGCGACGGGTTCACCAGCACGAGCCGGCCGATCCTGTCGCGGTGGCGGGTGGCGTACAGCACCGCGACGGCCGCACCGGCGGAGTGCGCCAGCAGGTCGATCCGGTCCAGCCCGAGGTGCTCCCGCAGCGCCTCGACGTCGTCGGCGAGCCGGTCGCAGCGGTAGGTCGACGGGTCGCGCGGCTCCTCCGACCCGCCGGTCCCGCGCAGGTCCAGCCGCACCAGGTCGTGATGCGCGGACAGCCCGCCGAGGTCGCCGAGGTACGACGAGGCCACCATCGGCCCGCCCGGGACGCAGATCAGCGGGCTGCCGGCGCCGCCGCGGTGGTACGCGAGCCGGGTGCCGTCGGCACCGTCGAAGAAGTCCACCGGGCGATGATATGCGTGCCGCTCGATCGAGTCCCGCCCGCGTTTCGCGCCGGACCCGGTGGGGCATGGGCATGACGTGGGCGGGCAGGAGCGCAGCGGATGGCTGCGAACCGGGTTTGCGGTGCTTGGCTCAGGCCGACGCCGGAGCGCGGCGGAGGCGGCGGCATGAGCCGTCTCGTTCGCGTCATGGCCGCCGCGGTCGCCCTCGTGGTCGGCGCCGGCTGCGCCGTCGGCACCGGCGGCGACCAGGAGCAGCGTGGCGCCCCGCTCGGCGGCGTCCTGGGCCGCGCGCCCGACGCCACCCGCGCCGACCAGACCGCGCGCGACGCCATCGCCGACGTCGAACGGTTCTGGTCCGCCACCTACCCGCGCCTGTCCGGCGGCGCGCCCTTCCGTCCCGTGACCGGCGGCTACCACCCGTACACCCGGCAGGACCCGCCGCCGCCGTGCGGGCCCGAACGGTGGCGGTACCAGCCGAACGCCTTCTACTGCTCGGCCGGCGACTTCATCGCCTGGGACGCCGAGACCCTCGTCCCGCAGCTCGATGCCGACTTCGGCCGCCTGCTCGTCGCGGTCGTCTTCGCCCACGAGTACGGCCACGCCGTGCAGACCCGCCTCCAGCAGGGCGGCCAGCCGACGATCGTGCTGGAGCAGCAGGCCGACTGCTACGCCGGCACCTGGATCGCCGACATCGCCGCCGGGCACTCCTCGAAGTTCGCCGCCGCCACCCCCGCGGAGCTCGACAGCACCGTCGCCGGCATGCTCACGCTCCGCGACGAGCCCGGCGTCCCGGCCCAGGCCGAGCAGGCGCACGGCAACGCCTTCGACCGGGTCCGCGCCCTGCAGGAGGGCGTCGAGCAGGGCGCCGGCCGGTGCGCCGCGTACAACGCCCGCAACCTGCCGGTGACCGAGGTCCCCTTCAGCTCCGAGGAGGAGGCCGCGTCCGGCGGCGACCTGCCCTACGAGCAGGCGGTGTCCGAGTTGTCCGCCGACGCCTCCGCGTACTGGAGCCGCGCCTACCCCCGGCTCACCGGCAAGCCGTGGAAGCAGGTCGAGGTGGTCCCGTTCGACCCCGCCGACCCGCCCGACTGCCCCGGCCAGGACCCGTCGCCGGCCTTCGCCTGCACGAGCCGGGACTTCATCGCCTTCGACGACAAGCAGCTGGGCCCGCAGCTGTACGAGCACATCGGCGACAACGCCATCGGCATGCTCCTGGCCGACCTGTTCGCCCGCGTCGCCCAGGAACGCCGTGGCGCGCCGGCCACCGGCCGCGAGGGCCAGCTGACGGTCGACTGCCTGGCCGGCTCGTGGACCAACGACCTGCTCAACCGCACCGAGGGCCTCCGCCTCTCCCCGGGCGACCTGGACGAGGCCGTCGCCGCCCTGCTGGTCTTCGGCCGCGCGGGCTCCAGCAACGACGCCACCGCCTTCGACCGCATCGCCGCTTTCCGCGACGGCACCCTGGGCGGCCTGCCCAAGTGCGTCTAGGTCCTGTGCCGCCGGCCCGGCCGCGTCGCTTCCGGTTGGCTCGGGAGGAGTAGGCCTTGTCGGCGGTCACCGGGTCCGGGCGTTGTGCGGGGTCGTCAAGGCCGACCAGGACGTGAACCGCAAGGCCAGAGGGTCATCAGCCAATGGTGGTCCGGATCAGGGTGGCGCAGGTGTCCGGGGCGTCGGAGAACGGGAGGTGGCCGCAGCCCTTGAGGCTGACGTGGCGGGCGTGTGGCAGTACGGCGGCGGCGCGGCGGGACTGGAAGGCGGGGAGGATCGCGTCGCGGGTGCCCCAGGCGACGGTGACCGGGATGGTGTCGAGGGTGCCGGGGTCGGTGAAGCGGTGGCCGGCGAACGCGGACCTGGCGGCGGTGAAGGCGGGGGCGGCCACCAGGGCGTCGACGTCGGCGAGGCACACCGCGGGGTCGAGGCGGGCCGGGTGGCCGAAGAACAGGCCGAACACGGCGATCCGGCCCGCGGCCGTCGACGCGAGGGCGGGCAGCGCGGGGCGGGCGAGGCGGCCGAAGACCCGGGCGCCGGTGACCGAGGCCTGGCACCAGCGGCGGGAGAGCGGGCCCCAGAAGCCGATCGGGGCGAACGCGGTCACCGACCTGGCCACGCCGCGGCGGCCCAGCTCGAGCGCGATCCCACCGCCGAGCGAGCTGCCCGCCACATGGAACGACGCCGCACCCGGGAACGCGGCGGCGGCGAAGCTGGTCACCGCGTCGGCGAACGAGGCCACGTCGGCGTCGGCGCCCGTGCGGGAGGCGCCGACGGAAGCGCCCGCGGTCGGTGGGGAGGCGCCGAAGCCGGGAAGGTCCAGCGCCAGCACGTCGAAGTGGGGGCGGAGGGCGGGCAGGACCGGCTCCCACAGCTGCCAGCGGCTGCCGATGCCGTGGAGCAGGACCAGGGGCTCGCCGGTGCCGGACCGGTGGTGCGACAGCGAGGTCACGAGGGTCACCGTACGTTGTTGACAGCCAGCCAACAACAGGGCACGGTGGCTGCCATGCGGATGAGCGGGGAGACCGTCGAGCGGGGGCGGAGGCTGGAGCCTGACGTCCGGCGGGAGCAGATCCTCGCCGTCGCGGTGCGGCTGTTCGGGGAGCGGGCCTACGCGGACGTGTCCACCACGGACATCGCCGAGGCGGCCGGGGTCGCCCGCGGGCTGATCAACCACTACTTCGGCACGAAGAAGGGCCTGTTCGTCGAGGCGGTCCGGGTGCTCGTGACGATCCCCGCGGTCGCCGTGGAGCAGCTGCCGGACGGCGACCTGGCGACCCGGGTCGACGCCAGCGTCACCTGGTTCCTCGACGTGGTGTCCCGGCACAGCCGGTCGTGGCTCGCGGCCGTCGACGGCGGTGGGGTCGGGCGGGACCCGGACATCGAGCGGGTGCTCCGCGAGGCCGACGACATCGCCGCCGACAGCATCCTGGTGGCGGTCGGGCTCGACGGCCAGGCCGAGCACCGCGACGAGCTGCGGGCGATGGTCCGGGCCTACTGCGGGCTGGCGAAGGCGACCGCCCGCGAGTGGCTGGAGCGCGGCGTGCTCAGCCGGGACCAGGTGCATGTGCTGCTGTCGACCAGCCTCATCACGCTCGTGGAGCAGGTGTTCAGGAAGCTATGACGCGGATTCTGGTCGTCGGCGCCGGGTTCGGCGGGATCGCGGCCGCACACCTGTTGCGCCGGGCCGGGTTCCGCGATCTGACCATTGTGGACAAGGCGGATGGCGTCGGCGGGGTCTGGCGCGACAACACGTATCCGGGCTGCGCGTGCGACATCCCGGCGCCGCTGTACTCGTACTCGTTCGCGCCGAACCCCCACTGGTCGCAGCGATTCCCGCCGCAGCCGGAGATCCTCGGCTATCTCCAGCGGTGCGTCCGGGACTTCGGCCTGGAGCCGCACCTGCGGCTCGGCACCGAGGTCGTGGCCGCCGCCTGGACCGGCGAGCGGTGGCGGGTGTCCTATCAGGACGGTTCCGGCGACGAGTTCGACGTCCTCATCCCGGCGATGGGGCAGCTGTCGCGGCCGGTGATCCCGGCGCTGCCGGGCGCGGAGGAGTTCGCCGGCCCGGCGATGCACACGGCGCGCTGGGATCCGGGCGTCGACGTGACCGGCAGGCGGGTCGGCGTCATCGGCACGGGTGCCAGCGCGATCCAGCTGGTGCCGGCGATCGCGCCGCACGCCGCGCGGGTCACCGTCTTCCAGCGCACGGCGCCGTGGACGCTGCCGAAGCCGAACCGGCGGTACGGGAGCTGGCGGCGCGCCCTCAACCGCAGGGTCCCGGCGGTGATGCGGGCCGCGCGGGCCGGCACGTGGCTGCTCACCGTCGTGACGGGCAAGGCGGTGACCGGCAACCGGCCGGCGCGCCTCGCGGTCTGGACACTGTCCAGCGCGCAGCGCGTGCTGCAGGCGCGCGGCATCCGGCAGCGGGTCACGCCGGACTACGCGATGGGGTGCAAGCGGGTGCTGTTCACCGGCGACTGGTTCCGGACGCTGCGCCGCCCCGACGTCGACCTGGTGACCGCCGATATCGAGCGGCTGACCGCCGGGGGTGTCCGCACGGAGGACGGCGCCGTGCACGAGTGCGACGTCCTGGTGTACGGCACCGGCTTCGCGGCCACCGAGTTCCTCGCACCGGTGCGGATCACCGGGCGGGACGGGCGCGACCTGCAGGAGGAGTGGCGCGGCGGCGCCTACGCGCACCTCGGCATCGCGGTGCCGGGCTTCCCGAACATGTTCCTGATGTACGGGCCGAACACCAACACCGGCAACACGTCGGTGGTGTACTTCCACGAGGCGCAGGCCCGCTACATCGTGCAGGCGGTGCGGATGCTGGCGGGCAGGGGTCCGGTGGAGGTGCGGGCGGAGGTCGCGGGCGCGTTCGACGCCGAGATGCAGCGCCGGCTCGGCGACAGCGTCTGGGTGGGCTGCGACAGCTGGTACCGCACCGACGGTGGGCGCGTCGTCACCAACTGGCCGGGGATGGCGGCCGAATACGCGGCGCGCACGGCCCACCTGAGCGAAGCGGACTACACAGCGAACTACCCAGAGGACTCCACAGCGGCGCGCTGAGGCGCGCCGAACCGCATCCGGAAGTCGCCGGCGACGAACGACAGCAGCGGCCGTCGGCCGGCGAGGAACCGCAGCGGGCCCTCGGGAGCGATCGTCCACGCGACCCGGGCGGGGCCGTAGCGCGCGGTCGAGCGCACCGGCGTCGTCTCGGCGCGCCCCGCGAGGGCCTGCACGACCCGGAACCCGGCCGGCAGCCGCGGCGGCAGCCCGTCCCCGCGCGGCAGCGCCGCCGACGCGATCGGACCGTCCACTGTGGACGCAGCGGCGGGGCCGGACGCGGACGGGATCGTCAGGTCGGCGAGGTCCTTCGGGATGCCCCAGAGCTCCCGGCCGCCGTCCCGGGACGCGACGCTGTCCACCCAGATGTGCGTGATGGTGACGCGCGGCCGCCAGCCGGCCCGGGTCAGCACGGCCGAGAGCAGCTCCCGGTAGGCCATGTCGCCGCCGGGCCGGTAGTCGACCCACGCGGTGCCGACGAACGCCCGTCTCCCGACGCGCAGCACCCGGACGGCGCCGTCCAGCGCCGGCGGCAGCGCGGGCACGTCCGCGACCGGCACGGCCCACACGGACACGTGCATCCGGCCGCGCAGAGACCACGGCGAAGGTGGATACGACATCGATGGGCTTCCCTTCACGACGGCACTCTACGCCTCTTGACAGCCTGCCAACAAGCAGAGCTTAATCGATCCTCAGGAAACAGCGTTTCGTCCAGCGATACACGTCAGGAGGTAAGCGCTCGATGTTCTCCAAACGGCTGACCGCCCTGTCCGCCCTGCTCATCGCCGTCACGGTGAGCCTGACCGCACCGGCGCGGGCGGCGACAGCTGCCAGCGCATGGACCCAGGTCAGCAACACCGTCGACGTCTCGTGCGCCGGGCTGACCTACCGGCCGTCGGCGGACTGGTTCCTGCCCGCCGGCACCGCCAAGGGCCTGGTCTACCTGCAGCACGGCTTCTCCCGCTCCAACGGCAACCTGGCCGACCTCGCCGAGCGCTACGCCGCGGCCGGGCTCGTGGTCTTCGCGCCGACGCTGCCGTCCGCCGACATCTTCGGCTGCACGGTCAGCAACCTCGGCAACAACGCCCCGTTCCTGAACAACGTCGCGACCTGGCTCGGGCAGGCGAACAGCGCAAGCGGCGCGCTCGCCCGCAGTTATGCCGACGCGCTGAGCAAGGCGGGCCGCCCGGCGGGCACCCTGCCGACGTCGTACGTGATCGCGGGCCACTCGGCCGGCGGTGAGGTCGCCGCGTACGTCGCGAACCGGCTGCGCACCACCTTCCCGTCGCAGTTCGCCCGGGTGCGCCTCGTCCAGCTGCTCGACCCGGTGAAGTCGTTCATCGGCTCCAACACGGCCACCGGCCTGAAGGGCCTCAACCTGACCAGCACGCCGGTCCTCGCGATCTCGTCCCCGCCGTACCTCGCCAACTCCAACGCGAACGGGACGGTCGAGCTGACCAACGACGTGCACCGGCCGTTCCTCGGCGTCCGTCTCACCACCGGCTCCCACTGCGACGCGGAGGGCGCGAGCACCGACGGGCTGTGCACCGTGCCCAACGGCGCCTCCCAGCCGGGCAACGTCACGGCGCTGCAGACCTTCGCGGTCGCCTGGGCCGGCGACGCCGTCGCGGGCACGACGACCGCCACGTACTACCCCGGCGGCGCGTACTACCAGTCGCTGCTGACGGGCGGCGTGACGCAGACGCTCAGCGGCAGCTGAGCCCGACCCATCGAACAACGGCCCGCCGTCGATGCGAACCAGGCATTGACGGCGGGCCCCACTGTTCCCGTACGCTGACGCGTGTCGTAAAGGAAACTGTGTTTCACTAGAGGAAACAGAGGTCCGAATGGCTCAACGCTTCAGCCGCCGCGGCGTGCTGCTCGCAGCCGGTGGCACCGCCCTTGCGGGTGCTGCCGGCGCCCTGATCGGCCCGTCCCGGGCGGACGCCGCGTATTCGAACGTCGGCACCTACGGCACCACGGTCAACGGCGACCAGGCCGACGTGTACCACCCCAGCACCTCCTCACCGCACCAGCCGTGGCCGGTCGTCCTGCTGCTGCAGGGTGCGAACGTGGGCCGGTCCGCCTACGCGGGGTTCGCGCGGAAGGTCGCCTCCTACGGCTTCGTGGTCCTCGTCCCCGACCACACCCGGGTCATCTTCGGCGTCCCCGGCCTGTACGCCGACGGTGCCGAGGCGACCTGGACCGTCGCCTGGGCCGCCGCCGAGAACGCCCGCACCGGCTCGCCGCTCAAGGGCCAGATCGACGCGGGCGCGCTGCTGCTCACGGGCCACTCGTTCGGCGGTGCCGCCGGGCTCGGTCTCACCACGGGCCTGTCCACGCCGCCGTTCACCGACGTGCCGATCCCGGCGCCGGCGCAGCTGCGGGCGGCCGCGTTCTATGGCACCAACAACGCCGCCCCCGGCTCGCCGGTGATCCCGCCGGTCGCCAACACCGTCCCGGTCGCGCTCATCCAGGGCGCCGTGGACGGCATCGGCACCCCAGCCAACGGCCTCGGCACGTATGCGGTCCTGCAGGGCGCGCCGAAGCTGTACGTGAGTGTCGCCGGCGCCAACCACTACGGCATCACCGACGCGCAGAACCCGGCCGGCGCCCGGCCGGACCTGTCGCCGCAGACCCTGAACCAGGCGGCGGGTGTGGAGAACATCGCCCGGTGGGCCGCGCTGTGGCTGCGCGCCCAGCTCGGCGACCCGGTCGGCGCCGCCTGGGTCTACGGCATCGGCGACGCCGTCGACGCCGGCGTGGAGACCCAGTTCGTGCGCTGAACACGCCTGCGGGGGCGCCCCACCGCGCCCCCGCAGGCTCGCTCGCCCCCGCAGCTCGCCGCCCCCGCAGCCTCGCCCGCGCCCCCGCAGCCTCGCGCGCCCCCGCAGCTCGCCGCCCCCGCAGCCTCGCCCGCGCCCCCGCAGCTTCGCTTGCCGGATGGCAACGAACCGCCGCTGAGCAGGGTCGATAGGGTTCACCGATCCGGAGTTGGGACGGTTTCTCGGTGGACATGAGCCTGCACGTGCAAGGCCGCATCGGTGGCGGCGTCGTCATCGTGGCCCGTGGCGATCTCGACTACGGGGCCACGGACCGGTTCCGCCAGTGCGTGGAGCGGTCGTTGCGGCCGCCGCCGGGCACGCTGCACCTCGACCTGCGCCTCGTCACGTTCATCGACTCCAGCGGCATCGGTGCCCTGGTGGCGGCGCACCGGCAGGCCGAGCAGGCCGGCTCGCGGCTGGTGCTGGAGAACCCGTCGGCGGTGCTGCTGCGCACGCTGCGCACCGCTGGGCTGATCAGTCTGTTCGGGCTCCCACCGCAATAGGGACGTCCGCGACGGCGACCGGGCCCGCGGCCTGGACCGGCACCTTCGCGACGGGGCGCGCACGGCGCGGCGTCCAGTCCTTGAACGCGAGCACGCGCCGCTCGACCAGGTGCCACGACAGCGCGGCGGCGCCGAACGCGGCGGCCAGGGACATCGCGATGTAGGGCACGTACCCCCACCGGTTCCAGCCGAGGCCGGCGAAGACCTGTTGGCCGATGAACCCGTAGATGTAGACGCCGTACGAGTAGTCGTTGCGCCGGCCGATCCACCGCAGCCCGGCCGGCAGCCGCACGGACGCCCAGATCAGCGTGTACACCAGGGCCGGGAACCCGATCACGAAGAAGCCGCCGAACAGCAGCGACCCGGCGAGGGCGGCGAGGGCGGCGAACCCGGCGCCGTCGTGGATGACGACCCGGTCGCGGTACAGCTCCATCACCGCGCCGGCGAGGAACAGGAACCCCAGGTACATGAGCCAGTGGAACGACACCTCGCCCAGCAGCGGCAGGTGCACCTGGCCGTAGTGCGGGGTCGGCGGCCCCGTCAGCGGGCGGCCCTGGATCTGGTCGGTGACGACGACGCCGTACAGCGCGACGGCGAGGCACACGACCAGCCACCGCCTGCGGTGCAGGACCGCGGTGACGGCGAGCGCCCCGGCCAGCCCGTAGCAGAGCACCTCGTACACCAGCGACCACAACGCACCGTCGAACACGCTGCCGCCGGACTGCCGCCCCCAGGGGGTGGACGCGCCGAGCAGGTCATGGATGCCGTACTGGCGGACGCCGGTGAACCAGTTGCCGGTGACGTACTGCAGCGGCCCCTTCGGCCCGGACCAGAACCCTTTGAGCGTCCCCCATTCGTGCAACGCGACGAGCGGCGCGACCACGAACGCCGTCACGAGCAGGCACACCCACAGCGCCGGCAGGATGCGCAGCATCCGGTGCCACACGAACCGGCCGATCGTCGTGCGCGCCGCGCTGCGCGTGATGAGCAGCCCCGACAGCACGAAGAAGCCGAACACCGCGAGGGTGCCGGTGTTGGTCTGTCCACGGAACAGCGACTCGCCGAGGTCCTCCCAGCCGAAGCCGAGCGACGTGCCGTGCGTGAACACGACGACGACCGCCAGGCCCAGCCGGATCGCGCCGATCCCGTTGTCCCGTCCCGCATATAACTGCTCGAGCGTCGCGGGCCTGCGCCCGTGCCGCGGCCGGACTCGCGTCAACACATACCTCTCCCTCGCGCAGGCGCGACGGGTCAGGACGCGGGCCGGGCGGGCCAGCGTCAGACCTCGAGACAATCGCGGATTTCACGGGGGGAGTGGACGCGGGCTCCGCGTCCTCGACGAGGCTATCCCAACGATCTCGTGACGCAGTGTGAATGCGGGGCGGCAGCACGGTGAAGTGTCGACGGGTGAATCCCGGCGTCCGTTCACTCACCCGTTAGGCTGGCCGGCGTGCGCCTGGTGTCGTTGCTGCCGTCCGCGACGGAGATCGTCTACGCGCTGGGGCTCGGCGACGACCTGGTCGGCGTGACGTTCGAGTGCGATGAGCCGCCGGCCGCGCGGACCGGCAAGACCGTGGTCGTCGGCGGGCGCGGCACCCGCGGGATGGCGCCGGCGGAGATCGACGCGTATGTGCGGGAGCGGTTCGCCGCGGGCGAGGACCTCTACA
Organism: Dactylosporangium sp. NPDC006015; assembly: GCF_040614215.1. Lineage (NCBI taxonomy): Bacteria > Bacillati > Actinomycetota > Actinomycetes > Micromonosporales > Micromonosporaceae > Dactylosporangium > Dactylosporangium sp. NPDC006015. The sequence continues at coordinate 75,582 of NZ_JBEXUD010000009.1, read as the reverse complement.
CGCTGCACGCCGGCGCCCTGGCCGCGCTCGACCCGGAGCTGATCCTGACGCAGGACCTGTGCCGGGTGTGCGCGCTGCCGTCGGGGCACGTGTCCGACGCCCTGGAGCACCTCGGCTGCCGCGCCGACGTGCTGTCGCTGGACCCGCACTCCCTCGCCGAGGTGCTCGGCACGATCGAGGCGGTCGGCGCCCGCGCCGGGGTGCCGGACCGGGCGGACCGGCTGGTCGCGGACCTGCGGGCGCGGCTGGATGCGGTCGCCGCGGCGGTCGCCGGGCGGCCCCGGCCGCGGGTGCTGGTCGTGGAGTGGGTCGACCCGCCGTTCACCGCCGGCCACTGGGTGCCGGACCTGGTCACGGCCGCCGGTGGGGAGCCGGTCGCGGCGCATCCCGGCGCGCGGTCACAGGCGACGACCTGGGACGCGCTGACCGCGGCGGGGCCGGACGTGGTCGTGGTGTCGCCGTGCGGGTTCCACCTCGACGGCGCCGCCGAGCAGGCCCGGCTCGTCGCGCCGCGCTTCCCGGACGCCGCGGTGTGGGCGATCGACGCCGACGGCATCGTGGTGCGGCCCGGCCCGAGGCTCGTCGACGGGGTGGAGGCCCTGGCGGCACTGCTGCACCCGGAAGTGTGCCCGCCGGAATGGCGATGGGCCCGCGCCACGCCCATTCAATGAGCGTCGCACGGGCCCGTCTTGCAAGCGGTCACCGGCAGGTGCGCGGCTTCCGCAGCAGGAGCATGAAGATCAGATGCCGCGGACGTTGTCCGCCTGCGGGCCCTTCTGACCCTGCGTGACGTCGTACTCGACCTTCTGGCCCTCGGTCAGCTCGCGGTAGCCGGAGCTCGCGATGGCCGAGTAGTGCACGAAGACGTCCGCGCCGCCGTCGTCCTGCTGGATGAAGCCGAAGCCCTTTTCGGAGTTGAACCACTTCACGGTACCGCTAGCCACACGTTCCTCCTGAAACAGACGAGTCCTACCGGCCATCGTTGCCGGCAGTGAAGACCTCGCCGGGACCTACGGTACTGCTCTTTCCCCCGCAGAGACAGCCGGGCAACCGAGCTGGTCACCCGAATCCCCTGGTGGTATGAGCCACAAAACGGGCTATTCACCGTATTTCGGGGTCACCTGGTAGCCCATTAGGGTGAACTTCTATGAGCGCGATCACCCATTTGGACCTCACAGGCTTCCAGCAAATGGACCAGTACGCCTGGCAGCACGAGCAGGGTCCGGTGATGACGCTGCACTTCTTCAACCTGCGCCCCGACCTGCCGGCCCCACTGCACGACCCAGCCGCGCTGTTCGCCGGCACGGCCCGGCGGACCGCGGCGGCCGGCGGCGGGCTCATCGACGCGGCCGTCGAGCCGGTCGACGGCGTGCCCGCGCTGCGGCAGGTGGTGAAGATCCGCCACCCCCAGGGCCACGGCCTGGTGTTCCTCGGCTCCTACACGATCCCGCGGGCCACCTGCAGCACCGTGCTGAAGCTACAGGCGGCGGAGTCCGGCACGACCGGCGTCCGGGAGGCGCTCGTCTTCACGAAGCTCGGCCCCGACGGGATGAACAAGCCGTCGCCGTTCGCCCCGGACGCCACCGGCGGCCTGCCCACCCACCACGCCGACGACGAGCAGTACGACGCCGAGTTCCCGCACCACCCGTTGACCGCGACCCGGGCGATGCTGCGCCGGCTGCTGCCGAGCATCCGCCTCGACGAACGCTTCAAGGCCCTGCCCCCGTTCTGACGCGTGTTCCGTACGATCCCTCCCATGTCGACCACGGCCTCCGGGTGTCTCTTCGGTCTCGCGTACGGCGACGCCCTCGGCAAACCCACCGAGTTCATGACGGTCGACGCGATTGTCGCGCGCTACGGTCCCGGCGGACCCCGCGACCTGGAGGGCGACCCGGCGCTCGTCACCGACGACACGCAGATGACGCTCGCGGTCGGCTGGGCGCTGCTGGACGCTCCCGCCACCACCGCCGCCGCGCTCGAGCCGCCGCTGCGGGCCCGCTTCGTGGAGTGGGCGCACAGCCCCGACAACAACCGCGCGCCCGGCATGACGTGCCTGCGGGCGTGCGGCGGGCTCGCCCGCGGCGTGCCGTGGACCGAGGCGACCGTCGCCGGCTCCAAGGGCTGCGGCGCCAACATGCGCGTCGCGCCCGTCGGGCTCGTCCCCACCTACGACCTGGACACCCTCGCGGGCGTCGCCCAGCTACAGGCCGCCATGACCCACGGCCATCCGACGGCCCTCGCGGCCAGCGAGCTCACCGCGCTCGCCGTCCGCCTGCTCCGCGACGGAGCCGCCGTCGCGGAGCTGCCCGCCGCGCTGCGCGACCGGTGCGAGTCCCAGCGGACCACCTACCGGTCGGACTGGCTCGGCACCCTCTGGCAGCAGCCGTCGGTGAGCTCGCCGGAGCAGTTCATCAGCCGCGGCTGGGACGAGTGCCTCGACGTGCTCGACCGCCTCGACGACGCCCTGGCGGGCCCCGACGACGGCGGCGACCCGTGCGCGGCCACCGGGGCGGGCTGGATCGCCGAAGAGGCCCTGGCCACCGGCCTGCTGTGCGCGATCCGCCATGCGGACGACCCGGTGACCGCCCTCGCCCGCGCCGCCACCACCTCCGGCGACTCGGACTCGATCGCCTGCCTCGCCGGCGCCTTCCTGGGCGCGTCGCTGGGCATGACGGCGTGGCCGCTGCCGTGGCTGTCCCGCATCGAATACGCCACCGGCCTCGCCGCCCTCGGCCGGGTCTGGGACTGACCCGCCCGCACCGGCTACCGGGTGTGTTCCCGCAGCTGTGCGCGGGTGATGGCGGCGACGTCCGGGACACCGGTGAGGGCCATCGTCAGGTCCAGCTCGGCGACGACGTTCTCCGCGACCTGCCGTACGCCGTCCGCACCGGCGATCGCGAGCCCGTAGATGTGCGGCCGCCCGAGCAGGCACGCGTCGGCGCCGAGGGCGAGCGCGACGAACACGTCCGCGCCGGAGCGGATGCCGCTGTCGAACAGGACGGTCGCGTCGGGGCCGACGGCGTCGCGGACGGTGACCAGCGCGTCGAGGGCGGCGACCGTGTGGTCGACCTGCCGGCCGCCGTGGTTGGACACGATGATGCCGTCGACCCCGGCCGCGACCGCGGTCCTGGCGTCGTCGGGGTGCAGGATGCCCTTGAGCAGGATCGGCAGCTTCGTGCGGCGGCGCAGCGTCTCCACGTGCCGCCAGCTCAGGCCCGGGTTGGAGTAGATGTCGAGGAAGGTCTCGACGGCGGCCCGCGGCTCCCTGGAGCGCAGGTTGGCGACCGTACCGCCGGGGTGGTTGCGCGCCATCGACCACAGCGTCCGCAGCGCGCCGAGCGTGACCTGCGGCTTGCCGGCGGGTGCGGTCATGCGCTCGCGGACGATCTCCATGAAGCGCGGGTCCGAGGTGTACTGGGCGATCCCCAGCCCCCGCGCGAACGGCAGCGAGCCCAGGTTGAGGTCCTGCGGCCGCCAGCCGAGCAACGTCGTGTCGAGCGTGACGACGAGCGCGCGGGCGCCGCAGTCCTCCGCGCGCCCGATCATCGAGTCGACGAGCCGCTCGTCCGTCGACCAGTACAGCTGATACCAGAACGGGGTGCCGCCCATGCCGGCCGCGGTGCGCTCCATCGGGTCGCAGCCCTGACTGGAGAAGATGTACGGCACGCCCGCCGCGGCCGCGCCCTCCGCGATGCGGACGTCACTTCCGGGCGTCACGAGCGCGCCCGCGCCGACCGGGGCGAGCAGCAGCGGCGCGCGCAGCGACGTGCCGGCCACCGTGGTGGTCAGGTCCCGCGTGGTGGCGCCGTGCAGCATCCGCGGCACGATCCGCCACCGCTCGAACGCGGCCCGGTTGTGCCGCATGGTGGCGCCACCGCCCGCGCCGCCCGCCACGTACGCCCACGCCTTCCGCGACATCGCCCGATGCGCCCGCCGCTCCAGCTCGTCGGCGTCGGTCGGCACGTCCGGCGCCCGCCCGAGCACGCCGGCACGGTAGATGGCGTTCTGCCTGAGCCGGCCCGGGCCGGGGGTACTGGTCATGGCCGCCAATCTTCCTCAACGCACGGCGGCCGGCAAAGGGGCTACGGTCGGGGCGTGACGAAGCACCGGCCCGCCGCGCGGGTGATCTGCCTGGACGCCGCCGACCGGGTGTTGCTGCTGCGGTGGCGGGACCCTTCGGACGGCAGGTGGCTGTGGGAGCCGCCCGGCGGTGGCATCGACCCCGGCGAGACCCCGTTCGAGGCGGCGCGGCGGGAGCTGGCCGAGGAGACGGGGCTTGACGCGGGGCTCGTGCGGGAGCGCTGGGTGCCGGTGTCCCGCGACTCGTGGTGGAAGGGCACACGGTACGTCGGGACCGAGCAGTTCTTCCTCGCCCGGTTCGACGCCGAGCGGCCGCCGCTGGTCCGGACGGGTCTGCTGCCCCACGAGCAGGTGACGCTCGACTCGCACGCGTGGGTTCTCTGGTCGGACCTGGCGTCGCTGCCGGACGAGCTCCAGCCGCCGGAGCTGCTGGAGGTCCTGGTGGCCCTGGCCCCGGACGGCCCGTGGTCGGCGCCCCAGCCGTGACGCGGCCCTGACCCGGCCGGCGTCCCGGCCCTGACCCGGCCGGCGCCCGGGCGCTGACCGGGTCGCAACCTGAGCGCGATGTGCGGCAGGCATCATGGGTTGCTTCCGGCCGAGAGGGATGTCGTGCTGTTGTCTGTCGCCGCCGCGGTGGTCGCCGCGCCGTTCGTGTGGTTCGTCGGGTCCGTCGCCGGGGTCGCTACGGTGACGGCGCTGCGGGAGCTGCGGGTCGAGCGGCAGGTCCGCCGGATCCGGCGGGAGCGCGCGGGATCACCATGGGAGTCCCCGTCTCCGGGTCGGGCATGACGCGGCAGGTCAGGCCGAAGACCGCTTCGACGATCGGCGCCGTCACCACCTGAGCCGGTGACCCCTCGGCGACGACCCGGCCGGCGCGCATGGCGACCAGGTGCGTCGCGTAGCGGGCCGAGAGGTGCAGGTCGTGCAGCACCGCGACGAGGGTGCGGCCGCGGTCCCGGTGCAGCCGGGCGCACAGTTCGAGGACCTCGATCTGGTGGGTGACGTCGAGGTACGTGGTCGGCTCGTCGAGCAGCAGCATCGGCGTGTCCTGCGCCAGGGCCGTCGCGATCCACACCCGCTGCCGCTGGCCGCCGGACAGCTCGTCGACCGGGGCCGACGCCAGGGCGGTCGTGCCGGTCGCGTCCATCGCGTCGCGGACCGCGTGCCGGTCGGCGGCGGTCCAGGGGGCGAGGGGGCCCTGGTGCGGGTAGCGCCCGTGGGCCACGAGGTCGGCGACGGTGATGCCGGCGGGGGCGGTCGCCGACTGTGACAGCAGCCCGAGGGTCCGGGCGACCTCGCGGGTCGGCCGGGTGCGGATGTCGTGCCCGTCGAGCAGCACCGCGCCGGTCCTGGGGCGCAGCGTCCTGGCCAGGGCCCGCAGCAGCGTCGACTTGCCGCAGGCGTTGGGCCCGACGATCACCGTGAACGAGTGGTCGGGGACGCGCACCGTCAGCCCCTCGGCGATGGTGCGGGCGTCGTAGCCGAGGGTCACGGCCTCGGCGGCGAGCCGGTCAGGCACGGCGGGCGCTCCTGATCTGGCTCCGGGCCAGGAGCCAGATCAGGTAGCCGCCGCCGAGCAGGCCGGTCACCACGCCCGCGGGGATCTGGTGGTCGGGGACGGCCCGCTGGCCGGCGACGTCGGCGGCGGTCAGCAGGGCGGCACCCAGGAAGAGGGACGGCAGCAGGTTCGGGCCGGGGGCGCGGGTCAGTCGGCGGGCCAGCTGGGGTGCGGTCAGCGCCACGAACGCGACCGGTCCGGCCGCCGCGGCCGCGGCGGCGGCGAGCAGGACCGCGCCGGTGAGAGCGCCGAAGCGGACCGCGCCGACCCGGACGCCGAGCGCGGTGGCGGGGTCGTCGCCGAGCTCCAGGACGCGCAGCGGCCGGCCGCAGGCCAGGACGGCGGGTCCGGCGACGCAGACGGCGGCGCCGACGACGAGGGCGTTGCCCCAGCCGCGGCCGTCGAGGCTGCCGGTGAGCCAGAGGACGGCGCGGGCGGCGTCGATGATCTGGGCGCGGGTCAGCAGGTAGCTGATGACGCCGGTGAGGATGCCGGCGACGCCGATGCCGATGAGGACGAGGCGGTTGCCGTACCCGCCGGCGCGCCAGGCGAGCAGGTGGATGGCGGCGCCCGTGGCGAGGCCGCCGAGGACCGCGCCGCCCGCGACGGTGGCGGTGCCCCCGCCGACGACCACGATGGCGAGCAGCGCGCCGGTCGAGGAGCCCTGGGTGAAGCCGAGCACGTCGGGGCTGCCGAGCGGGTTGCGGACGACGGACTGGAAGACCGCGCCGGACAGGGCGAGCGCCGCGCCGGTGAACAGGCCGGTGACGACCCGCGGCAGCCGGATCTCGGTGACGATGAACGCCTCCGCGGCCGAGCCTCCGCCGGTCAGCGTGCGCAGCACCGCGGGGATGCTCATCGGGTAGTCGCCGCTGCCGACCGCGTACAGCGCGAGGACGACCGCCACGACCGCGAACCCGCCGGCGGCCCAGCGGGTCCGGACGACGACGCTCATGCCCGCCTCCGGCGGACCACGGCGAGGAAGAAGCAGCCGCCCACGACGGCGGTGACCACGCCGACCTGCAGCTCGCCGGGGCGGGACACGACCCGGCCGACGACGTCGGCGCCGAGCAGCAGAGCGGGGGCGAGGACCGCGCAGAAGGCCAGCAGCCACCGCAGGTCGGGCCCCGTCAGCGGGCGGACCAGGTGCGGCACCATCAGGCCGAGGAACACGATCGGGCCGCACGCCGCGGTCGCCGCGCCGCAGAGCAGGACGACGGCGACGGCGGCCACCGCGCGGACGCGGGCCGGGTCGGTGCCGAGGGCACGCGCGGTGTCGTCGCCGAGCGCCATCACGTTCAGGGTGCGGGCGAGCGCCGCGGTCACCAGTACACCGGCGGCGACGAACGGCAGGATCAGCCTCGCCGTGCCGGGTGACGCCGCGGCGAGGGACCCTGCGGTCCAGAAGCGCATCCGGTCGAGGGAGGCGGTGTCCAGCAGCTGGACCGCCGCGACGTAGGCGTAGAGGACGGCGGTGACGGCTGTGCCGGACAGTGCGAGGCCGGCGGGGGTCGCGGTGGCCCCGCCGGCGACGGCCCAGACGACGACGGTGACGACGGCGGCGCCCGCGAACGCGAACCAGATGTACCCGGACAGGCCGGTGACGCCGAGGAAGCTGATCGCGGAGACGACGGCGGCGGAGGCGCCCGCGTTGACGCCGAGCAGGCCGGGGTCGGCGAGCGGGTTGCGGGTCAGCGCCTGCATGAGCGCGCCGGCGAGGCCGAGGGCGACCCCGACGAGCAGCCCGAGGCCGCTTCGTGGCAGCCGCAGCCGGCGGACGACCGTGGCAGCGGGATCGGACGGGTCGATCAGCCCGTGCCAGACGTCCGGCGGGGCGAGCGAGCGCGCGCCGACCGCGAGGCTCGCGACGACGGCAAGGGCGAGGACGGCCACGAACACCAGCAGCCAGCGCCCTCTGTGGACCTGCACGCACGAACCCCCGGGCTTGACACGATCAACTTAGGTGAGGCTAACCTAATCGCTGCTCGACGCTGAAGTCAAAAACCGAAGTAAAAACCTGAAGTCAACGGAAGGTGCACCCATGAACCGACGCCATTTCCTGACCGCGGCCGGCGGCCTCGGCCTCGGCGCCCTGCTCGCCGCCTGCGGAGACGGCACCAGCGGAGCGGAAGCGGCGGCGTGGGAGTTCACCGACGACCGTGGCACCAAGGCGAGCGCCGCCAAACGGCCCACCCGGGTCGTCGCCTACGTCGGCTCGGCCGCCGCGCTGCGCGACTTCGGCGTCGACGCGCAGGTGCTCGGCACGTTCGGCCCGTCGAAGAGCGCCGACGGCGGCAAGGACCCGCTCGCCGGTGACCTCGACGTCGCCCGGCTCACCTCGCTCGGCAACGCGTGGGGCGAGTTCAACATCGAGAAGTACGCCTCGCTCAACCCGGACCTGCTGGTCACGAACATGTACGAGCCGAACGCGCTGTGGTACGTGCCCGACGACAGCAAGGACAAGATCCTCGCGCTCGCCCCGAGTGTCGGCATCACCGTCTCGGGCGGGGTCAGCCTGCCGCAGGTGATCCAGCGGTACTCCACCCTCGCCGCAGCCCTGGGCGCCGACCAGTCCGCGAAGCCGGTCGTGGACGCCAAGGCCCGCTTCGAGGCGGCCGGCGAGGCCGTGAAGGCGGCGGTCAAGAGCAACGGCGGCCTCAAGGTGCTCGCCGCCTCCGCGAGCCCCGACCTGCTCTACGCGTCGACGCCCAAGGCGTACGCGGACCTCGGCCACTACCGGGAGCTCGGCGTCGACGTGATCACGCCGGAGAACGTGACCGGCGGCTTCTTCGAGAACCTCAGCTGGGAGAACGCCGACCGGTACAAGGCCGACGTGATCCTCCTCGACAGCCGCACCTCGGCGTTGCAGCCCAAGGACCTCGCCGCGAAGCCGACCTGGGCGGCGCTGCCCGCGGTCAAGGCCGGCCAGGTCGTGCCGTGGCTCAGCGAGCCGCGCTTCAGCCACGCCGGCTGCGCCGGCCCCCTGGAGGCCCTCGCGAAGGCCCTGACGAGCGCGAAGAAGGTCACCGGGTGACGTTCGACTTCTTCGACGTGACGGTGCTGCGCAAGGAGCTGCTGTCGCCGTCGGCGGTGCGGCTGGTGTTCGGCGGCGCCGACCTGGCGGCGTTCACCAGCGGCGGCCGGGACCAGCGGTTCAAGCTGTTCCTGCCGCAGCCGCACCAGCGGGCGGCGGTCGTGCCCAGGGGCGAGGACTGGTACCCGCGATGGCGCGCGGCCGACCCCGCGACGCGGGCCGTCATGCGCACCTATACCGTGCGGGAGCAGCGCGGCGACGAGTTCGACGTCGACTTCGCCGTGCACGACACGGTCACCGCCGGCCCCGCGTCGGCCTGGGCCCGGCACGCGCGCCCCGGCGACCGCGCCGTCGTGCTCGCCCCGACCGTCGCCGACAACGGCGGCGTCGACTTCCGCCCGCCGCAGGACACCGACTGGGTGCTGCTCACCGGCGACGAGACGGCCCTGCCGGCGCTCGCCGGCATCCTCGCGTGGGTCGGCACGTCCATGCCGGTCCGGGCCTGGATCGAGGTGCATGATGCCGCCGATGTACGGGACCTGCCCCGCCCCGAAGGCGCCGAGCTGACCTGGCTGGTCGGCGGCGGCGTCCTGGACGCGGTCCGCGCCGCGGACCTGCCGGTGGGCACCCCGTACGCGTGGGTGGCGGGCGAGTCCGGCGTCGTGCGGTCCGTGCGCCGGCACCTGGTCCACGAGCGCGGCATCGACCGCCGCCGGGTCATGTTCACCGGGTACTGGCGCCGCGGCGCCACCGAGGACGACCTCATCGCCGAGGCCGCCTGAGCCCCGGCGGCCCGTTTGCACGCGAACGGTCCCGGCCAGTTGCAGCCGGGACCGTTCGGATCGTTCGGGGCGGTTACTTCAGCGGGTCGGCGCCCGGCGTGCCCTGACCGGGGGTGCCGCGCGGGGCCTTGGGCTTCGCTGCGGCGCCGTTCGAGGCGGCCCGGGCCGGCGGCGTCGTGGTGGTGGACGACGCGGCGGACGACATCGCGGGTGAAGTGGCGGACGACATCGCGGGCGACGCCGCGGGTGGCGTGATCGAGGCGGTGGGCGGCGGCGACGAGGCGAGCTTCTTCGCCGTCTCCTGCGCCTGCGCGAAGGTCGGGTTGGCACGCAGCTGCCGGGCGCCCTCGACGATCTGCTCGTACTTGCCGCGGCCGGCACGGGTGCCCAGCACGTAACCGGTGGCGAGCCCGGCGGCCAATGTCAGCAGTCTCATCTGGTCTCCCTCAACGGTACGGGTGCTCGACTCCACGGCCTTGTGCCCGCCCCGACACGAGGTCAAACGCCCGGTGACGTTCCCCCGCCGTGGGTGACGCCGGAGAAGGCACGGATTCGTGATCGTGCAGGGAGACGATGTTCGGCTGCGCGAGCGGAGGCCGGTCCATGGGTACACCCGTCCGCGCGGGGGCCGTCGCGCTCTGCCTGCTGCTGGGCGTCGCCACCGGCTGCACGTCCGACGCCCCGGCGAAGCCACCGCCCAAGAACGCGGCGCCGGGCGTCACCGACCCGACCGACTTCGGTCACGGCCCGATCGACCCGTCGGCGAGCGGCGACGCCAAGGTCGCCGTCACCACGATCGCGCGGCACCTCGACGTCCCGTGGGGCCTGACGTTCCTGCCCGACGGCAGCGCCCTCGTCACCGAGCGGCGGACACTGCGGATCCTGCGGATCGGCCCGGGCAGGGCGGCCAACGGCTCGCTGACCGTCACGCCGGTGACGAAGATCAGCGAGGCGGTGTCGGACAACGAGGGCGGGCTGCTCGGGATCGCCGCGTCGCCAAGGTTCGCCGTCGACCAGACGGTCTACATCTACTACACCACCGCCGTCGACAACCGGGTCGCCAGGCTGAAGTTCGGTGAGCGGCCGAAGCCGATCGTCACCGGCATCCCGCGCGGCGGCATCCACAACGGCGGGCGGCTCGAGTTCGGCCCCGACGGGTACCTGTACGCGACCACCGGGGAGGCGTCGAGGACCGATGCGGCGCAGCAGCTCGACGACCTCGGCGGGAAGATCCTGCGGATGACGACCGACGGCAAGCCACCGCCCGGCAACCCGTTCCGCGGCTCGCTCGTCTGGTCCTACGGCCACCGCAACCCGGAGGGCCTGGACTGGGCCGCCGACGGCACGATGTACGAGACCGAGATCGGCGAGGCGGTCTGGGACGAGCTGAACATCATCGTGCCCGGCGGAAACTACGGCTGGCCGCTCGTGGAGGGCATGGGCACCAACCCGAAGTACATCAACCCGGTCGTGACGTGGCACCCGGAGGTCGGGGTCAGCGCCGACGTGGCCGTGGTCGGCGACACCGCCGTCGTCACCTGCCTGCGGGGGCAGCGCGTGTACCTCGTCGGCCTCGACCGCAGCCTGCAGAAGGAGGCCGGCAGCCGGCCACCCGAGGGCGGCGGGCCGGACGCGTGGGGCATCCGGTGGCGGCCCGGCGGCGGGGTGCCGAACAAGCCCGTGGAGGCCCTCGCGACGAAGTACGGCCGGCTGCGCACCGCCGTCAGGGCGCCCGACGGCAGCGTCTGGATGACCACGTCCAACCGTGACGGCCGCAACCCCGGCGGACCGACCGCCGACGACGACCGCATCCTCCGCCTGGCCCTGCGCCCGCTCGTCACGCCGGGCCCGCGGTGAACGTCGGTGGCCTGGCGAAGCTGCGACACGCGGTGCGGCACCGGCCGCGACGCGTCGCGGCGGGCTTCCTGCTCTGCGCCGTCCTGCTCAGCGTGCTGCTGGTCGTACAGACGCGGGACAGCGAGACCCATGGGCGGCGCTGCTCGGAGCCCGGCGCGGTCTCGATGCCACGACGCACGGTCAACGATGCCGAACTGTCCCAGCGGCAGCTGCGCTGCGCCGACCTGGAGCGGTCCACTGTGGACGGATTCGTCCGCGAGGCGAACCTCAGCGGCAGCAACCTGCACGAGGCGAACCTGCGGACGGTGTCGATGGAGAACGTCGACCTGACCGGCGCGGACCTCACCGGCGCCGACGTCCGCGACGCCACCCTCACCGGCGTCGAGCTCGGCCGCGCCGACCTGCGCCGCACCACCTGGAACGGCAGCACGTTCGCCGACACCGGCCTGCGCGGCGCCGTGCTGCGCGACGCGCACCTGCGGCAGACCGAGTTCCGCCGATCCGACTTCGGCGGCGCGGACGTCCGGGGCGCGGACCTGTCCGGCACCCTCCTGGCCGACACGGACCTGCGCGGCGCCCGCCTCGACGACGCCGACCTCGACAATGTCACGTGGGTGAACGTGGTCTGCCCCGACGGCACGAAGTCCGGCGGCGACCGGCGCGAGTCCTGCGCCGGCCACCTCACCCCGAAGTGACGAGCGGCCGTCAGCCCGCCGGGGCGTGCGCGTCGACCTGCCAGCAGGCGGCGGTGAAGCGGACCTCGTCGCCGTGCACGAACGGGGCGAACGCGGCGCGGACGGTCTCGACGATCCGGGTCCGGGCGGGCTCGGCGACGTCGCCCAGGACCAGGCCGAGCGGGCCGAGCCGGGTGAAGTACGGCACGAGCGACGCCTCCGGGAAGGCGCACGGCACGTCGAGGGGGCGGATGTCGACCGAGGTCCAGCCGGCGTCGCGCAGGATGCCCCGCACCTTCGCCGGGTCGGCGAACGCGAACTGCCCCGGCGTGTCCGGCCGGCGGACCGGCAGCGACGGCAGCAGCGGCGCCGCGGCCCGCTCCGCCGTCGTCATGAACGGATTCTCCTCGACGCCGCGCCAGGTGACGGCGCGCAGGACCGCGCCCGGGGCGGCGGCGCGGCGCAGGTTGGTGAAGGCGCGGACGGCGTCGGCGAAGAACATGACGCCGAACCTGGAGATGACCGTGTCGAACGCCGCCGCCCCGAAGTCGTGCTCCTGCGCGTCCGCCTGGACGAAGTCGGCCGGCACCCCCTCGCGGCCGGCCCGCTCCCGCGCCGCCGCGACCATCGGCCCGGCGATGTCGACGCCGACGCAGCGGCCGCCCGGGCCGACCTTCCGGGCGGCGGCGACGGTCGTGCCGCCGGTGCCACAGCCGACGTCGAGCACGCTGCCGCCGCGGACCGCCGCGACCAGCAGGTCCTCGAACGGCCGGAACACCTCGTCCAGCATCGCCTGCGCCGAGACCCACGCCTGCCCGGCGCGGCCGTTCCACAGTGCCGTCTGCGCTTCCATGCTCAGCTCCCCCTTGCCATGAACGGTGACCGGATGGGACGGTTTCACTTCAAGCCGACTTGAGGTCAAGCCGATGACGAACCTGGACATCGCCGAGGTGGCGCGCCGCTCGGGGCTGCCCGCCTCGACCCTGCGCTACTACGAGGAGAAGGGCCTGATCGCCTCGGTCGGCCGGGCCGGCCTGCGCCGCCAGTTCGATCCGGGCGTGCTGCCGCGGCTCGCGCTGATCGCGCTCGGGCGCACCGCGGGCTTCTCCCTGGACGAGATCGCGCTCATGTTCGCCCCCGACGGCAGCCCCCGCATCGACCGCGCCGTGCTCGCCGCGAAGGCCGACGAGCTGGACGCGACGATCGGCAGGCTCACCGTCCTGCGCGACTCCCTCCGCCACGCGGCGGCCTGCCCGGCCCCCACGCACGTGGAGTGCCCCACCTTCCGCCGCATCATCCGCGCCGCCGAGGCCGGCGAGCTCGCCGCGGGCGACCACCCGCCGGCAGGCGGCCGGCCGCGCCGGTAAGTCCGCCGGCGCCCCGCGGGGGCTTGCATTGTCACAATGTATAGGTCAGTGTGTGCGGGTGATCCGATTCGTCTGGGCACATCTTCGGGGGCGGGCGGGACGGGCGGTGGCGCTCCTCGTCGGGGTGCTCACCGCCACCACCGGCTTCACCGTGCTGACCGGCGCCACCGCCACCGCGCGGCTGGAGGTCACCGGCACCGTGGACGCCAACGTGCGGGCCGCGTACGACATCCTCGTCAGGCCGAAGGGCAGCCGGCTGCCGCTCGAAGGCGACCGCGCGCTGCTGCGGCCCAACGCGGTGTCCGGCATCTACGGCGGGCTCACCATGGACGACTGGGCGAAGGTCCGCTCGGTGCCCGGCATCGACGTCGCCGCGCCGATCGCGATGGCCGGGTCGCTCAACGCCGCCGTCGTCGCGCCGGTCGACCTCACCGACCTCGTCGACCCCAAGCTGGACCGGCAGGTCATCCGGGTCGACCGCACGCTGCTGGCGGACCGCGGGCTCAGCCGTACACCGGCGACCCCCGCCTGGGTGTACGTCACCACGCACGACGTCTCGTGGCCGCGGCTCGGCCGCAACGAGGAGCTGCTGCAGTTCTCGGGCGGCCAGACGATGCCGTGGCAGCAGCTGTGCCACGGCACCCCGGGCCTGCTCGAGGAGGGCCGGCAGGTGTGCCCGTTGGTCGAGCAGGGCCAGGTCACCGACGCCACCAACCAGTCCGTCTTCGCGTTCCGGCGGCGCCCCGACGGCCGGTTCGAGACGCTGTACGACACCGAGCCGCAGCAGCGGCTCAGCATCTCCCTGACGTGGCACGAGCCGATGCTCGTCGCGGCCGTCGACCCCGACGCCGAGGACCGGCTCGTCGGGCTGCGCGGCGCCACGCAGGGCACGTTCCTCGCCAACACGCCGGCGCAGGCGACCGCCATTCCCGGCACCTCCGAGCAGCACATGGTCGTGCCCGTGCTGGCGTCGTCGCGCCGGTACGCCGACACCACCACCGCCGTCAGCATCTCGCACGCACCGCTGCCCGCCCTGCCCGCCGGGACGTCGCAGTCGATGCTGGCCGCGATGACCGCCGCACCCACGACCCACGTGCGCGACGACGTGCTGGACGCCGACGCCGCCTACCAGCACACCGTCGGCACCGGCCTCGGCCTCGGCCTCCTCTACAGCCATGAGTGGCTCCTGCAGATCGGCGGCGTCTCCTACGCGCCGGCTCCGGACGGCAGCCTCACCGCCGTTCCCGTGCCCGACAACGCGGCCGCGTACGTCCTGCCGTACTCCTCAGGCTTCCCCGCGCCGTGGCAGCTCGACGACACCTCGTTCCGCACGGTGAAGAACGTGTCGGTGCGCGCGAACGGCGAGATGACGACGGCGGACTTCGGCGTCGTCGGCACGTTCGACCCGGCCCGGCTCACCACGTTCAACCCGCTCAGTCGCGTGCCGATGGAGACCTACGAGCCACCCCTGGTCGTCGGCGCCGACCAGGCCACCCGCGGCCTGCTCGGCGACCGCCCGCTCGCCCCCGGCGGCAACCCGGGCGGGTACCTGTCGTCCCCACCGATGCTGCTGACCAGCATCGCGGCGCTGCCGGACATCCTCACCGACACCATCGGCACCGACAAGGCCGCGCCGCTGAGCGCCATCCGGGTCCGCGTGGCCGGCGTGCACGGCTTCTCCGCCACCTCCCGGGAGCGGGTCCGCGTCGTCGCGGAGGAGATCTCCGCCCGCACCGGCCTGGACGTCGACATCACGTACGGCTCCTCGCCCTCCCCGCAGACCGTCACCCTCGCCGCCGGCAAGTACCAGCGGCCCGAGCTGCGCGTCACCGAGCACTGGGTGAGGAAGGGCGTCGCGGCGAGCATCATCACCGCCATCGACCGCAAGAGCGCCGTCCTGTTCGTCCTCGTCCTGGTGGTCTGCGCGCTCTTCCTCGCCAACGCCGTCGCCGCCGGCGTCCGCGACCGGCGCGCCGAGCTCGCCACCCTGGCCGCGCTCGGCTGGCCCGCCCATCGGATCTTCGCCGCGGTCCTCGGGGAGGTCTTCGTCATCGGGACGGTCGCGGGCCTCGGCGCCCTCGCCCTCACCGGCCCGCTCGGCGGGCTGCTGGACGTCCGCACCAGCTGGACGCAGGCCCTGCTGGCGCTGCCGACCGCCGTCGGGCTGTCCCTGCTCGCCGGCCTGCTGCCGGCCCTCGGCGCCGCCCGCGGCCGCCCCGCCGCCGGCCTGCGCCCCGCCGTCACCCGCCCGCGCCGCGCCGGCCGCCCCCGCGGCCCGGTCACCATGGGCCTGCTCAACCTGGTCCGCGTCCCCGGCCGCACCGCCCTCGCCGGCGGCGCCCTCGCCATCGGCATCACCGCAGCCACCGTCCTCGGCGCCATCACCTTCGCCTTCCACGGCGCGATCGTCGGCACCCTCCTCGGCGACGCGGTCTCCCTGCGCGTCAGGACCGTCGACACGATCGCGGTCGCAGCGACGATCCTGCTCGGCGTCCTGGCCGTCGCCGACGTCCTCTACCTGAACATCCGCGACCGCGCCGCCGAGCTCGCCACCCTCCGCGCCACCGGCTGGACCCCGGCCGCCCTCGCCCGCCTCGTCGCCGCCGAGGGCCTCGGCATCGGCCTCCTCGGCGGCCTCGCGGGCGCCGCCGTGGGCGTGACCGCCGCCGCCTGGCTCGTCGGCGACCTGAGCCCCGCCCTGCTCACGACCGCCGGCTCGGCCGTCGCCGCCGGCGCCCTGCTGGCCACCTGCGCCGCCCTGATCCCCGCCGCCCTCCTGCAGCGCCTACCGACCGCCGCCCTCCTCGCCGAGGAGTCCTGACCCCACCCCCGCTCACCGCGCCGCGCCGCGAGGTGGGCGAGGACCCAGGCACCGGCGGACGTGATGCGGTCGCCTGCCTCCACGATGTACGGCGGCCGGCCGCCGGGGCCATGTCGACCTGCAGCAGGTCGTGGTGTGCCGCGGCGCCGAGGTAGCAGACGTTTGTCGAAATCGGCGGCATGGGTGACGATGAGCCGCTCATCCTTGACCTGCGTGAGGTGACTGCGTGACCACGACGGACCTGCCGCCGCCGACCGACCCGGCGACCACTGGGCACGACGGGCTGCCGGATGTGCTCGTCACCCCGCCGTGGTCCCGCCGCCGCGAGCCGGTCGTGGTGCCCGGACTGACCCGCTCCGCGCCGCTGGCGTCCGACGGCACGCCGGGAGCCGACGCGCTGCACGCCGTGCCGGACCTCGTCGCGTTGTCGCGGGAGATGGTCACCGAGACGACGCTGCGGCTGCTGCCGTTCACCGGCCCGGAGCTGGCTGACCTGATGATGGAACTGCGGGTGAAGTCCCGGTCGGCGTGGACCCGCGACCTCGCGCGGCAGTGGCTGTCCCGCCACCCGGCCGCCGCCGCCCGCGATCTCGTGCCGCCGGCCCTGGAGGAGCCCGGCCCGCGCCGCGAACTCGCCGGGCACGCACTGCTGGCGCTCGCCACGGAC
Organism: Dactylosporangium sp. NPDC006015; assembly: GCF_040614215.1. Lineage (NCBI taxonomy): Bacteria > Bacillati > Actinomycetota > Actinomycetes > Micromonosporales > Micromonosporaceae > Dactylosporangium > Dactylosporangium sp. NPDC006015. Next base: position 58,742 of record NZ_JBEXUD010000009.1, on the reverse strand, counting down.
GGTCACCGGGATCTGGTGCTCACCGCCGCCGACAACTACGGTTCGGCGGCCGGCGCCGCGATCCGGGCGATGCTCGACACGGACCCGCTCGAGCTGCTGCCCTCGACGTTGCCGAAGATCCCGCGCTGGGTCGGCGTGCCGACGCTGCCGACGATCCGGCTGCGGGACGGCGTGCGGACCCTGCCGGTCGAGTCGGCGCGGCACGTGGTCACCATGCTCTCGCTGTCCCAGCCCGCCCTGCCGTATGCGGGTCTGGAGATCGTGAAGGACGTCTGCGACCCCGTCTCGCTGGCCGCCTTCGGCCGGGCCCTGCTGCTGCGCTGGGTCGACGCCAGCTGTCCGTCGGTCGGCCGATGGGCGCTCGACATGCAGGGTCTCATCGGCGACGACGAGACGGCCCGCAGGCTCAGTCCGCTGATCCGCTCCTGGCCCGGTCACGGCGACCACACCCGGGCCGCACGCGGCCTCGACGTGCTCACCGCGATCGGCACCGACGTGGCGCTCATGCATATCCAGGGTGTCGCCGACAAAGCCTCCAAGCACAGCACCCGACGGCTCGCCAAGGAGCGGCTGGAGACCCTGGCCCGGGACACCGGTCTCACCCTGGAGCAGCTCGCGGACCGCCTCGTGCCCGACCTCGGTCTCGACACCGACGGCAGCCTCAGCCTCGACTACGGGCCGCGTCGGTTCGTCGTCGGCTTCGACGAGCACCTCATGCCCTTTGTCACCGACGCCGCCGGTACCCGCCGCGCCGCGCTGCCCAGGCCCGGAGTGAAGGACGACCCGGTCGCCGCGCCCGCCGCGTACCAGCGGTTCCTCGGGTTGAAGAAGGACGTGCGGACCGTGGCGGCCGACCAGATCCGCCGCCTCGAGCGCGCCATGGCCGACCAGCGCCGGTGGAGCAGTGCGGAGTTCCACCGGCACCTGGTGGGACATCCGCTGCTGTGGCACGTCGCGCGCCGGCTGCTCTGGGTGACGTCCGAGGGCCCCGACGGTGGCGAGGCGTGCTTCCGGGTGGCCGAGGACCGCACGTACGCCGACGTGGAAGACGAGCCGATCGTCGTCACCGCGACCGCAACGGTGTGGCTCGCGCACCCGCTCCGGCTCGGCGACCGGTTGGCGGCGTGGGCGGAGGTGTTCGCCGACTACGAGGTCCTGCAGCCGTTCGCGCAGCTGGGTCGCGACGTCCACGTGCTGACCGACGACGAGCGCACCGCCCACAGCCTCGACCGGCAGGACGGCCGCACCGTCCACGTCGGACGGCTCCTCGGGCTGGTGCGCCGCGGCTGGCGGATGGGCGAGGTCGGCGACGGCGGCATGCTGTGCACGCTGGAGCGTGACCTGCCCGGCGGCCTCGTCGCCTCGATCGACCTCGACCCCGGCATGTTCATCGGCGACGTCACCGCCGAACAGCAGCAGACCCTCGGCAACGTGTGGCTGCCCACCCACGCCGACGGCAAGCTCGTCCCCGGCTTCGGCGCGATCGACCCGGTCGCCGTGTCGGAGCTCATCCATGATCTGCAGGAAGTCACTTCATCGACTTCCTCGACGTGATCGCCTACCGCAAGCGGGGCATCGCCCTGTAGTACGGCGACGGGGACCCGCGGTTGCGGGTCCCCGTCGCGATGGTGAGGTGGGTTACGGCACCAGCCACTCCTGGTTCTTGCTGTAGGGCCGGCGTCAGGAGGTCACGAGACGAACCACTCCTGGGCGCGGCCTCCGTTGCAGTCCCAGATCCACAGCTGGGTCCCGTTGGCCGTGTTCTGGTTCGGCAGGTCCAGGCAGCGGCCCGAGACCGGGTTGCGGATGGAGTTGTTGGGGCCGAGCTCCCAGATCTGGTTGGCCGTCATGTTGCAGGTGTAGAGGTGGATCTTCGAGCCGGCGGCGGTGCCGTAGCCGATGATGTCCAGGCACATGCCCCTGATCCGGATGGTGCCGTCTCCCATGACGGCCCAGATCTGCGAGTGCGCGCCACCGTTGCAGTCCCACGAGCTGATCAGGTTGCCGTTGGCCCCCGTGCCCTGGTAGTTGTCGACGCACTTGCCGGGCACCCCGGAGCGGATCACGCCGATGCCGGTCCACTGCGGCGTCCAGCTCTGGGCGGCGCCGCCGTTGCACGTCCACACCTGCAGCTTGGTCTCGTTGGCGGTGCTGGAGTTCGGGACGTCCAGGCACAGCCCCGAGTTGGGGTTGCGCAGCGAGTTGAACGGGCCGACCTCCCACTGCTGCGCGGCCAGGCCGTGGCACGTCCACAGGTGCACGTACGTGCCCGGTGTCGTGCCGGCGTTGTTGACGTCGAGGCACTTGCCCGCGATGCGGATGGTGCCGTCGCCGGGCATCGTCCACAGCTGCGAGTCGGAGCCACCGTTGCAGCCGAACGACTGGATGCGGTTGCCATCGGTGCTGGCGCCGTACGGGTTGTCCATGCACTTGCCGGTGACGCCCGAGCGGAACATCATCAGCGTGTTGTTCGGCACGGCGCCGTTGGTGGAGTGCATGGCGCCGGTGTGCACCCGGACCTCGTCGACGTCGCCGGCGAAGAACTCGGCGGCCGCACCGGCCTGGAGGGTCCGGCCGACGTTGAACGTGCCGGCGGCGTTCCAGTTCGCCGTGTAGTACGTCTCGCCCTGCAGTTGATCGTTGACGTAGAACCGGATCTTCCCGGCCGGCGCGTCGTAGACGGCCTCCAGGAACGTGAAGGTGTTGAGCACCGGCGCGGCGGTCGAGTTCACCTTGTAGATCGCGGGTGCGTCGGCGTCGCTGCCCGCCGCCACGAACGACCAGCGGTTGACGGTCTTGTCGTACCGGACGGTGAATCCGGCACCGCGGGTGCCCTGCTGGGAGAAGACGGTGCGGGACACGCTGGTGTCGGTGATCCGGGCCCAGCCGGAGACCGTGTACGACTGGTCGGTGCGTACAACGGCGGGTGCGGTGGCGGCGCCGGACAGGCCGTCGAAGCAGAGGCCGGTGCTGGCGTGGCTGTCGCACCAGGTGACGGTGCCGGGAGGCTCGGTGAGGGTCAGGGGGCGCTGGAAGTTGGAGTCGTCGACGACCTGCCGGGGCGCGTCCTCGTCGTAGTCCTCCATCGCCCACTCGCCGGTGACGACGGGGGTGACCGCCGGCTTGATGTCGACGAACGGGTCGATCGCCCGGTCCCACACCCGCACGTCGCCGATGTCGCCCTCGAAGCTCGGCTGGCGCACGCCGGCGTACTTGCCGCCGCCGATGTCCAGCACGCCGACGGCGTTCCAGTTGGACGGGCGGCTGAGCTGGCCGGCGACGACGCCGTTGACGTAGAGCTTCATCATCTTCATGCCCACGTCCCACGACACCGCGACATGCGTCCACTGGCCGAAGACCGGTGCGGTGGGTGCGGTGGCGTAGCGGGGGGCCGCGTCGACGAGGTCGGTGGAGTACACGGTCAGCGCCCACCGGTTCGTCGGCGCCGGCAGGTACTGGATGGCGATGCCGCAGGTCATCCCGCCCTCCACGCACAGCACGGTGCGCGCGTTCGAGGTGCCGCCGGTGAGTCGGACCCACGCGGCCGCGCCGAAGCTCCTCGTCGTGTTGATGATCGGGCCGGGTGCGACGGCGATGTCGTCGACGCCGTCGAAGTGCAGGGCGCTGTCCTTGCCGTTGACGGCGTGGGTGCCGAGGATCCGCCCGTCGGTCCAGGTCGCGCCGCCGGTGACGGTGGCCGTCGGGCCGCCGGCCGGGCTGGTGGCGAGCGTGGTGCCGGTGCCCTCGTCGAGCTTCCAGGTCTTGGGGTCGGAGTGGGAGTTGACGAGGAACCGGTAGTCCTTGGGCGGCGACGCGTTCTGGGCCGCGTCGCGGGAGCGGACGGTCAGCACGTTCTCGCCGACGTGGGTCGGGGTGACCCAGACGGTCGCCGTGCCGTCAGTGGCGGAGGCGGCGACGTAGGTCTTGGCGTCGCCGTCGAGCTGGTACTCGTAGTCGGCGATGTCGGTCTCGCCGTTGGTGCCGAACGTGAACTGGCCGCTGCGGCCGACCGAGCCGCGGTGGACGTCGTTGGGCGGCGTCTCCACGTACAGGCCGTCGAATGCCGCCACGGTCGGTTTGACGCCCGGCGGGGTGGTGTCGATGGAGAACTCGCACCACGGCGACCAGTTGGAGTTGCCGCCGAGGCCGTCGCTGACCCGCACCTGCCAGCGGGCCATCGACCCGGTCAGCGTGCCGGCCGGGACGGCCATGTCGGCGAGGGTGCCCGACGGGACCCCGGTGTCGGTCTTGGGCCAGCCGCTGATGGCGGTCCAGGTGGTGCCGTTCCACTGCTCAAGGGCGAACGACGCGGACAGCTGGCCGCTCTGGTCGCCGTCGGGGTCGGAGATGTTGGCCTTGAGCCACGGCGCGGTGGACCGCACGATCGGCCGGCCGGTGCCGGTGACGCAGGCCTGCCCCGCGGCGGTGAAGTCGGTGTGCGTGGTCAGAGCCGAGGCGACCGGGGTGTTCGGCAGGCTGTTGTACTCGACCGACATGGCGGTCTGCGCCTGGTCGAACTTCTTCCAGCGGTTGCTGGCCGTCTCGTCGGTGCCGTCGCTGTCGCGGGCGGACAGGCCCAGGGTGTAGCTGCCCCGGCCCTGCCCGAAGTTGATGACGTCGTTCACCAGGGTCTGGTTGGAGAACTCCATGTACATGTTGGGCTGAGGGTCGTTGGCGCAGCCGGCGCCGGTCGAGGGCTTGTGGGCGTTGCCCGACTTCGTCTCGACGAACAGGTTCAGGGCCGGGCCCGACCAGGCCTGCCTACCGGATCCGGTGAGGTCGCCGGTGCGGTACAGGCTGACCGGCGTCGCGGTGCACGCCCACGAGTGCGTCATCATCGTGACGAACTTGGCGTTGCGGATCTGCTTGCCCGGCAGCCACGTCAGGTCGAACGCGAAGAACGACCGGAAGGTGCCGGACCCGTCGGTGTTCTGCCCGACGCGGACGATGCCGTCGTCGCGGTTGGCGTTGGTGGAGTCGGTGTAGCCCCAGCGGGCGCGGCCGACGCCGGTCCACGGGTCGATGACCACGGGGTATGCGACGTTCGGGTCGGCGAGCATCGCGGCGTCGGGGACGATGACGAGCGAGCCGTCCTCCACCGTGGTGGGGAGGTCGGCCTTGCGGGAGTCGTCGGGCACGTGCCGCAGCACGGAGTTCTTGCCCGCGGTACGCGCCGCCGCGAGGGACCGCTGCGCGCTGGGCACGCCGGCGGAGTCCCACATGAGCGCCGGCCCGGCCGACGCGGTGGTCTTGCCGGTGCTGTCGCGGGTCTCGTAGCCGCCGCCCGGCTTGTTGCGCAGCGTCCAGCCGGTGCTGGTGAGGCCGAACTTGAGCTTGGCGAGGGCCGGGTTCGCCGCGGCCTGGCGGGTCTTGACGATCAGCGAGTAGCCGAAGCCCTCCACTGTGGACTGCACCTGGAGGTCGATGTCCGGCAGCACCGACTCGTACACCGCCGTGTCGCCCTCGATGCGGGGCGCCGGCAGCTTCGACGGCCAGGTCAGCTTGAGCGCGCCGCCCGCACCGTTGAGGGTGACGAGGGGTTCGGTGCCGCCGGCGGAGAACCGTACGTCGGCCACCGAGGCGACGGGTGCGAGCGTGGCGCCGTCCTTGCGCAGCGACAGGTCGATCTCCCGCCAGACGCCGTCCTTCTTGGTCCAGTGCGGCACGGAGTAGCTCTCCCGCACCAGCGTGCCGCGCGGCGTGGCCATCGTGCGGGCCATCTCGGACCGGGAGTTCGCCACCTCGATGGTGCGGCCGCTCTCGACCGCCTGCCTGATCGCGGTGTTCTCGGACGCCTGCTGGTTCGTGGCCGGTTGACCCGTCGGTGCGGGCGCCGGTTCGGCGCCGGCCGGCGCACCGACCGTGAGCGCGACCGCGGTGCCGACCGAGGCGACCGCGAGCGACGCCACCATGGCGAGTTTGGAGGAGCCGTGTCGACGCACGGCAGGATGAGGTCTGATCACTGTTAGCCCCCGCGAAGTGAAAGTGAGCGAAACCTAGGGGGAGGCCAGTGGCCGTGTCAATCGATGCGCGCGATGTCGGCACGCCGTCGGAGGTATGTCCGGATTGGCGGTGAGTGCCGTCATGAACGCCTCATGATGCCTTGACTTCGGTGAATGCGACCCCTAAATTGCAGGCTGCTCGGGTATCGATCCCGGTGCGACTGCATGGGCCTAACGGGGAGGCTTTACATGTTCAGTGGTGGCTGCGCGCTGCGCAGAAGGCAGTGGCCGACATGATTCCGCAGATGGTCGGCGTACCGGCGTAGGCCGGCTGGATCCTTCTTCTTCATCTTCTGTTTCTTGACGATGTTCGGCTGCCGTCGTGTCTCGACGGTGGCCACTTACGCATTGCTGCGGAGGAATTGTGTCCTTGACCGGTGTCTTCGGGCCGCCCGGCCTGCCATTGCTGCCAGGCCGGTCCCGCCGGCTGTTCGGGCGCGTGACGCGTACAGTCGCCGCGTCGGCGATCCTGGCGCTCGCCGCCAACTGTCTGGTGGTGCCGCCGGTGCAGGCGGCGCCGAAGGTGACGAAGCCTGAGGCGGCGCAGCGGTTCAAGGATGTGCCTGGTGGCACGGTGGCGGTGAAGGAGCCGCAGCCGGGGACGGCGTCGGCGGCGGCGCGTCGCGCGTCGGTCGGCTCGGTGCAGTGGCCGGCGGCCGCGACCGCGGACGTGAACATCGCCGCGGCGCGGTCACAGCTGCGGGCGTCCGGTAGCGCGTCGCCGGCGGAGACGGCGGTGTCGGTGCCTGGTGCGCCGCTGCGGGTGGTGGCCGGCGCGAAGGGGCCTGAGCAGGTCCGGGTGCAGACGCTGTCGCAGGACGAGGTCCGCGCGGCCGGTGTGCAGGGCGTGATGTTCCGGGTCGCGCGGACCGACGCGGCCGCGAGCACCGGCGTCGTGAAGCTAGAGGCCAGCTACGGCGCGTTCGAGTCGGCGTTCGGTGCGGACTGGTCGAGCCGGCTGCGGCTCCTGGTCATCCCGGAGTGCCATCAGACCCGGCCTGAGGACGCGGCGTGCCGAGCGGTGCCGGTGAAGTCCGACAACAACGTGAAGACCAAGACGGTGACCGGTGAGGTGACGCTGCCGGCGCCGGTGACGACCGCGGCGGCGTCGAAGCTGACGTCGGGCAACGTCATGGTGGCTCTCGCGGCGGGGCCGTCCGGTGGTGCCGGTGACTTCGGTGCGACAACCCTTGCCCCGTCGTCGACGTGGTCGCAGGGTGGCTCGGCCGGTGGCTTCTCGTGGTCGTACCCGATGCGGGTGCCCCCGGCGGTGGGTGGTCCCGGGCCGACGGTGGGTCTGAGCTACTCGTCGCAGTCGGTGGACGGCCGGCAGGCGGCGTCGAACAACCAGCCGGGCTGGATCGGTGAGGGCTTCTCCTACGACACGGGCTTCATCGAGCGCCGGTACGTCGGCTGTGCGGATGACAAGGCCGACGACAAGGGCAGCAAGGCGAACAACACCGAAGACACCGGCGACATGTGCTGGGCCACCGACAACGCGGTGATGTCGCTCAACGGCGGCGGCGGTGAGCTGCTGAAGGACGGCAGCGGTCTGTGGCACCCGGTCCAGGACGACGGGTCGCGGATCGAGAAGGTGATCGGCGGGGCCAACACCAACGGTGACGACAACGGTGAGTACTGGAAGGTCACCGCGGCGGACGGGACGAAGTACTTCTTCGGTCGGAACCGGTTGCCGGGTTGGACGGCGAACAAGGCGGAGACGAACTCGGTGCAGGCGGTGCCGGTCGCGGGCAACCACGCGACGGAGCCGTGCAAGGCATCCACGTTCGCGGCGTCGTTCTGCACCCAGGCGTACCGGTGGAACCTCGACTACATCGAGGACATCTACGGCAACACCGCATCGCTGTGGTACGCGCGGGACACGAACTACTACGCGAAGAACAAGCAGGAGAACTCGCCGGTCGTCTACCACCGCGACGCCTACCCCGTCCGGATCGACTACGGCACCGACAACCGCACCGTCGTCAACGGTGTGCGGACCGATTCGGCGTACACGGGGACGGCCGCGCCGGCGCAGGTGCACTTCGGTGTGTCGGACCGGTGCGTGACGGCGAACTGTGGCACCAAGGACAAGACGAACTGGCCGGACACGCCGTGGGACCAGAACTGCGCGTCGAGCGGGACGTGCTGGCAGTCGGCGCCGACGTTCTGGAGCAGCAAGCGGCTCACGAGCGTCACCACGAAGGTGCGGAAGGGCAGCGGATACCAGGACGTCGACCAGTGGAACCTGCGGCAGTCGTTCCCGGACCCCGGTGACGGCACCCGAGCCGGTCTGTGGCTGGAAGGCATCACCCACAAGGGGCTGAACGGCGCCACCATCACGCTGCCCGAGGTCACGTTCGAGGGCATCCAGCTGCCGAACCGCGTCGACGCGGTGTGGTCGGACTTCGCGCCGGCGATGAACTGGTGGCGCATCACGTCCATCCGCACCGAGGCGGGTGCGGAGATCGCCGTTGACTACAGCGACCCGGACTGCACCAACCCCGGCCGGCTGCCGAATTCGAATGCCCTGGACAGCAACACCCTGCGCTGCTACCCGGTGAAGTGGGTCCCGCAGGGGTACACCCAGCCGCGCACCGACTACTTCCACAAGTACGTGGTCGACTCGGTGCAGCAGATCGACCTCACCGCCGGTGGCAGCGCCACCAAGACGTTCTACGAGTACGAGAACCCCGAGAACCTGCCTCTGTGGCACTGGGACGGCGAGGACGGCCTCGTCCAGGCCAAGTACAAGACGTGGGGTCAATGGCGCGGGTATCCGTACGTCAAGACGAAGTTCGGGGAAGGCCCGAAGCAGCAGGTGCTGCGGGCGCAGTACTTCCGCGGCATGCACGGCGACAAGACCGCCTCCGGCACCAGAACGGTGAACGTGAACGGCCTGGAGGGTGGTCCGTTCCCGGACTACGAGCAGTTCGCGGGCATGGTTCGTGAGCAGCTCGTCTATCTCGACGGGGCGGTCAACGCCGGCACGGTGACGAGCCCGTGGCGGTCGACGACCCCCGCCGCGAGCCGGACGATCAACGGCGTCGTCACCGAGTCCCGCTATACGGGCAGCGAGAAGACCGCGACCCGCGCGCTGATCAGCGGCGGGCAGTGGCGCCGCTTCGAGACGGTCACCGAGAACGACCAGCAGGGCGTCCCGCTGAAGATCAAGGATCTCGGCGACCCGGCGGACCCAGACGACGACAAGTGCACGGTGCACGAGTACCTGCCCAACACCGACCCGAACGTATGGGTGCTGCGCTCGGCGAAGCGGGTCCGGACCTGGGCCGGTGACTGCACCGCCGGCGGGCCGTCCGCCGCGGACCAGGTGATCTCGGACCTGCGGTACACGTACGACAACCTGGCCTACGGCGCGACGCCGACGACGGGTCTGGTCACGAAGATCGAGCGGATGAGCGCCTGGAACGGCGGCAACGTCCAGTTCCAGACCGTCGGCACGTACAAGCACGACCCGCACGGCCGCACCACGGAGTCGACCGACATCGCCGGCCGGCTGTCGAAGACCGACTACTCGCCGACGACGGGCGGCCCGCTCGTCGGGATGACCACCACGAACCCCAAGCTGTGGACCACGACGGTCGTCATCGACCCGGCGCACGGCGAGGTGCTCAGCGAGTCCGACGTCAACAGCCGCGTCACCTCGGCGCAGTACGACGCGCTCGGCCGCCGCACCAAGGTGTGGAACGCCGACCGGCTGCAGGCCAGCAACCTGAACACGCCGAGCGTGGAATACCGGTACACGATCAGCAAGACCTCGGTGAACGCGGTCGAGACCCTCAGCCAGGACGCGAACGGCAACTACCAGTCGCTGTTCGAGCTGTACGACGGGCTGCTGCGACCGCGCCAGAAGCAGGCGAAGGCGGTCGGTGGGGGCAGGATCATCGCCGACACCAACTTCTACGACTCGTTCGGCCGGGTGTGGAAGAGCAACGCGGCCTACGACACGACCGGCACGGCCGGGCTCACCCTGCACCAGCCCGCCGACCTGGACGTGCCGGCGCAGAGCCGCATCGACTTCGACACGGCCGGCCGGCCGATCGAGGCCGCGCTGTACTCGGAGAACGTCTACAAGTGGAGCACGGTCACCAAGTACTACGGCGACTACACCACGGTCACCCCGCCGCTCGGCGGGACGGCCGGCGCCACGTTCACCGACAGCCGCGGGCAGACGACCAAGCTGCGGCAGTACCACGGCGGCACCCCGACCGGCACCTACGACGAGATCTCCTACAGCTACAACAAGACCGGGCAGGTCGAGAAGATCACCGACGCCTCCGGCAACGTGTGGTCGTACGAGTTCGACGAGCTGGGTCGCACGAAGAAGTCCACGGACCCGGACCGGGGCGCCACCGAGTACACGTACAACACCTCGGACCAGCTGGTGCAGGTGAAGGACGCCGAGAACCGGGTTCTGGCGTACACCTACGACGACCTCGACCGGCCCACCTCGATCCGTGACGGCAGCGAGACCGGGCCGCTGCGCGTGCAGACGGTGTACGACCTGCCGGCGAAGGGCCTGACGAAGTCGGTGTCCCGGTTCGTCGGCACGAACGAGTACAAGACCGAGCTGGTCACCGCTGACGCGCTGTACCGGCCGACGCAGACCAGGGTCACCCTTCCGCAGAGCGAGGGCGTCCTCGGCACCTCGTTCGCCGTGCGGAACACGTACAAGGTCAACGGCGACCTGAACACCGTCACGTTCCCGGCCGTCGGCAACCTCGCCGGGGAGACGCTGACGTACGAGTACGACAGCACGTACGGTCTGCCGAAGGCGTTGACCACGAACTACGGCGACGTGACCCACTACGTCACCGACGCCACCTACACGGAGTTCGGCGAGTCGAGCTCGGTGATCCGGTCCACGGCGCTGACGGGTGCGCCGTTCGTGCAGAGCAAGACCGAGTACGACGACGTCACGCACCAGGTGAAGCGGCAGGCGGTCATCAAGTCGGTCGGCTCCGCGTACGTCGCGGACGCGGAGTACAAGTATGACCCCGCCGGCAACCTGATCAAGATCGACGACAACCCGCTCAACGGGCAGCGGGACACGCAGTGCTTCGAGTACGACCACGTCCGCCGGTTGAAGCAGGCGTGGACGCCGCAGAGCGGTGACTGCTCGACCTCGCCCGCGTCGACGACGATGGGTGGTCCGGCGCCGTACTGGCAGGAGTGGGACTTCGGCGCCGCCACCGACCCCAAGGGGCGCACCGGTTCCAGGCTGAAGGAGATCGACCACCTCACCCCGACCGGGCTGCAGACCACCGACTACACCTACCCCAACCAGGGCGTCGCCGGGACGCAGCCGCACCTGTTGAAGGGTTCCACGCTCAAGAACTCCACCGGGCAGGTCCTCAAGACCTCGACGTACGAGTACGACAAGACCGGTAACACGACGTCTCGACCCGGCCCGAACGGGCAGCAGAACCTGCAGTGGGACGCCGAGGGGCGCCTCACTTCGGTGACCGACACGACCGGCACCACGTCCTACGTCTACGACGGCGCCGGCAACCGGCTGCTCGCCAAGGACAGCACCGGCGCCACGCTCTACGTCGGCAACATGGAGATCAAGCTCACCGGCGCCTCGACGCTGACGACGACCCGCTTCTACTCGTTCAACGGTCAGGTCGTGGGGCAGCGGACCGGCAGCGGCATCGCCTGGCTCTGCGGCGACCAGCAGGGCACGGGCAATGTCGCGATCAGTGGCGACGCGGCCCAGACCGTGACCCGCCGCCGCCAGACCCCGTACGGCGAGGCCCGTGGCGCGGCGGTGTCGTGGCCGAACAAGAAGGGCTTCGTCGGCGGCACGGCGGACCCGACCGGCCTGGTCCACCTCGGCGCCCGCGAGTACGACCCGAACACGGGCAGGTTCATCTCCCTCGACCCGCTCGTCGACTTCAACGATCCGCAGCAGATGCACGGCTACGCGTACGCGAGCAACAACCCGACCACGCTCTCCGACCCGAGCGGACTGAAGGGCGTCGGCGACTTCTTCAAGGGCTTCCTGAGCGGCCTCTGGAACAGCCTCAAGTTCTGGGAAGCGTTCTTCGGCATCCTCAAGATGCTCAGGGACCCGAAGGGAGCGTGGAACGGCCTCAAGGGCGAGGCGAAGAAGTGGGAGAAGAAGACCGGCAACTTCGTCATGGGCTGGGCCTGCGCGATCAGCGGCATCTGCGACCAGATCGCCTCGTGCGTCGGCGGCGACGCCACCGCCTACGACTGCGGCGTGACCATCGGCGAGCTCGCCGGCGAGATGCTGATCACCGCCTTGTCCGGCGGCGCGGGGTTGAGCGCCCGCGGCGCCGCCCTCGCCAAGAAGCTCGCCGAGAAGTTCAACGTCAAGATCCCCGGCATCGACACCGGACCGTCACACAACCGCGACGGTAACGGCAACGGCAACAGTTCGGACGGCGACGGGTCGTCGAACGGCGACTCGGGCAACTCCGGTGACACCACCAAGTCCGGCGACAAGACCGGCGACGGTGGCGACGGGAACAACTCCGGCGGGGACGGCAAGTCCGGCGACCAGAACTCGGGCGGCGACGGCGACAGCTGCAAGCACAGCTTCGATCCGGAGACCAGGGTCCTGATGGCCGACGGCACCGTCAAGGCCATCAAGGACATCCAGGTCGGCGACGAGGTCCTCGCGACCGATCCGGAGACCGGAGAGACGCGCGCCCAGGTCGTCGAGGCGCTGCACCGCAACCTCGACGCGGAGTTCGCCAACCTCGACGTGGTGGACGGCGAGGGCGGCAAGGCCACCCTGCAGACGACCGCCAACCACCCGTTCTGGAACGAATCCCACGAGCGGTGGGAGCACGCGGGGGAGCTGGCGTCCGGCGATCTGCTGGTCGCGCCCGACGGCTCGACGGCCACGGTCAGCGCGTCCGTGGTGTGGACCGGCGCGAAGTACATGCACGACCTCACCGTCGCCCGGATGCACACGTACTACGTGCTCGCCGGTGCGTCCCCGGTGCTCGTGCACAACTGCCCCAAGGACGAGGACAACGACAACTACGCGGCCGACGACCCCTACTCGCCGAAGAACGTCAAGGCCCGGAGTGACCAGTGGAAGGGGCACTTCAAGCAGAACCGGTCGTACTTCCAGGTGCCGCCCGCCATCCATGAGATCGTCCGGCGCATCATGACCGACCCGACGTACCCGCAGCGCCGCAACCCCAACCAGACCCGGGACAACTTCGGCGGGCACAATCTGCCGGCGGGGCACTTCGGGCGTGGTTTCGGCGGTGAACCGATCTACGATCTCGGGGACGGCAGCCAGTTCCGGGTGGTCAGGCGCCGGTCCGACGGGGCGCTCGCCTGGGTCGGCCTCGATCAGCACGGCGTGCACGACTATTCGAAGGTCTATCAGTATCCGTGGGCGACGGCACCTGTGGTGACGTCCGTTCCGTAAGGTGGTTGACCGGCGTGGGGTGCGCGGACCGCACCCCACGCCGGTCCCGCGCAGGACGACGATCGGAGCATGGGGATGCGCGACCTGAGCACGGAGTTCGGTCGTGCCGGCCTGGAGTTCATCACCGTCGCCGACCCTGGGCACCCCTACATCCCGCCCGCGGTCGCCGCCGCGGCGACGAACGCCTCCGAGTTTCCGGGCCGGCGCTGGTTCGAGATCCCGGACGACGCGCCGGACCTGGTCGAGCGGGGCAACGCCGCCTGGCACGAGATGTGCTGCGGCCACGGCCTCTTCACGTCCGAGGACCGGCGGTTCCTCGTCGCCGTCGACCTGAGCGAGGACAGCGCCTACGGCACGCGCTGGTGGGCCGAGGTGGCGCTGACCGACGACTGGGATGTCGTCGGCGAAGGCTCGGCGGGCATCCTCGGCCTCGGCCGCGGCCGGCCGGTCTTCGTCATGCTGTCGCGCGACGGCGACGTGGCCGTGCGCGGCGACCTGTGGCAGAGGTCCATCGGCGGGGTCCTCGTGCCCGACGTACAGCGGATGCAGCGGTCCCGGCAGGCCACGGGCTGGATCCTCGACGACCCGAGGTCCAGCCCGGCCGACCTGCGGGCGGTCCGGCGCTGGCTGGATCACCTCGCCGGCCTCCCGGACCGGTAGCCCAGACAGCACCGTCGTCGCCGCGTGCGGCGATCCCGAAACGGCCGGGACCCGCGACCGTCGTGGCTGTCGCACCAGGTGACGGTGCCGGGAGGCTCGGTGAGGGTCAGCGGGCGCTGGTAGTTGGAGTCGTCGACGACCTGCCGCGGCGCGTCCTCGTCGTAGTCCTCCATGGCCCACTCACCGAGTTCCGGCGCACCATCCCCAACGCCTCCAGATCCACGATCGAGATGTTTGCCTGGGCGATCGATGTTGAATTCGGCCATCATTTCTGGAGGGGGTAGCCGGCCGTGGACGACATTGCGGGGTGGAAGGCGGCGGTCCGACGCGAAATCGCTGCGTTGTCCGCCAACTTCGAACAACGCTTCGGTTACCCGTTCGGCGAAGGCGGCAATTGCGTCGCGGAGCCCGACCCGTCGACGGTCGATGCTGAGTTCGGCGCGACGCTTCCGTCGTCATTGCGGGACTTCTACGCCGAGATCGGCGAAGTTTGCCTGATCGACTTCGGGAACGGGTATCGGATCTACCCACTCAGCAGGATCGCTGTTCCTGCTGACTGGGCGCTGCCGACGCTGGTGCGTCCTGCGGAAATCGGGCACGTTGTCACATTCGGATCAACCGGGGGTGGGCAGCAATACAGCATGGCTCGGGAGACCGGTCAGATCTTCTATCTGCCGCCGGGCCTCGTCGAGGACGGAATCCATTCCAGCAGCTTCGAGCAGCCACGCCTGGTGGCGCCCGATCTGCAAGGCTTCCTGCGGCGACTTCTCGTCGCCGTGAGGGCGTTCGTAGCGACTGGCGATCCGGTGGACGTCTGACTATCGGTCGTTGTGCGAGTCGGTGCTGCCGGGGGTGTACCTCCGGCAGCACCGTGCTGTCGGCGCACTGCTGGACCGCGGGCATCGACATCGACGATGTGATGCCGCACCCTGCGTGAGGACCGCCGCCATCCAGCGCAAGGCCCGGTGGATCCCAGGGCGCCGGGTCGCGGTGCAGTTGCCGGTCGCCTGCGTGAGCCCATGCGGACGCGCTGTCGCGTGGGTGGTGCCGATCCCAAAAGCGCCGCTCCCCGTGCCGTCGTCCCGCATCGTGGGACGCGAACAGCGGCTGTCCGGACGGTTGACAACGAGGGTTCGGGCTGCGTTTATTTACGTTACCACCGATGAAACATCGTTCCACTCTGCGAAACGGGGACTGAAGGCGGTGGGGCAGTCGCCGGAGCAAACACCAGAGAGGAAGCAGGCGATTCGATGAAGAATCCCTCCAAGGTGGTGGCGGCTGGGGCACTGGGCCTCACCGCTGCCATCGCGCTCGGCGGCGCGCCTGCCGGAGCGTACGGGCCTGCGGCGAACTCGCTCGGCTGTCGGCTGTACTTCAGCGACGCCGGCACGGGCAGCTCGCCGACGACGTGGAACGACACGTTCGGGCTCACCCAGACGCCGGCCACGCCGTCGCCCGGGCAGACCGTCACCGTCACCTTCACGGCGGTCGCCGGGCCGAACAACGGTCCGGTCCCGCTGAACGCGGGTGACGTGCCTGTCGTCATCAAGTTGGCGCTCGGCGGCTCCCAGTCGGGGACCGTCACGCTCAACATGGCCACCTACCCGACCGCCCCGGCGGCCGCGGGTGCGCCGCTCGGCTCCATCACCGCGACCGGCACGTACGTCGCCGGCACGGCCGGGGCCGCCTCGCTCACCGTCACGCAGGCCGTGTTCAACAACGCGACCGCCAAGACGTACTGCTCTGGCCCGGGCGACCGGGACCACAAGGCCGCCCCGGCGGCGAGCACGATCGTCGAGAACTACAGCGTGTTCGGCGGCGGCACCAGCATCACCTCGGTCACCGGGCAGAGCGTCACGAGCGCTGCGCGGGCGGGAAACACCATCAACTTCTCCGTGACCGGGCTGGCTCCAAGCGCGACCCTGAGCGCGTCGCTGAAGAACGCGGGCGGCGGTGGCACCGCTGAAGGCAGCGGCGCCGGCACGACCGACGCCACGGGTGCGGGCACCGGGACGCTCGTCGTCCCCGCCGGCGCCACGACCGGGGCGCGGACGCTGTCGGTGTCCGACGGCACCAACACCGTCACCACGCCGATCACGATCCTCGGCGCACCGGCCATCTCCATCACCCCCGGTGGTGGCGGCGCGGGCACGGCGGTCGCGGTGACCGGCACCAACTGGAACCCGGGCAGCACCGTCTCCATCCGGGGCTACAAGGCCGGGGCGCCCCCGCCGCCGCCCACCGCCGACGCGGCGGTCACGGCGACGGCGAGCGCGACCGGCGCGATCACGGGCTCGTTCACGGTGAACGACCCGACCACCGCCTACATCGGCGCGTCGTCGGGCACCGGGCCGGGCACCCTGTTCGCGGTCGCCACCTGGACGGCCTCGGCCGACTCCTGCGTGGCGAAGGCCGGCCCGGCCACCACGGGCTCCTGCAACCTCACCTACAACCTGTCCCAGACGGTCACGGCGGGCAACCTCGCGATGTCCCGCACCACCGGCTCGGGCAACGTCACGTTGAGCGGCGTCACGCTCAACGGCACCGTCCAGCACGGCACCGGCGCGCTCGCGCCGATCACCGTGACGGACTACCGGGGCAGCACCTTCGGCTGGAGCCTGGTCGGTGCGGTCACCGACTTCACCGGTACGCCGGGCGGCAGCATCGCGAAGGCGAACCTCACCTGGATCCCGACGTGTGTGGCCGCCGCCGGCAGTACCAACGCGGTGACGGCGACGGCGGGCTCCGCGGGTGCGGTCGACGGCTCGACCCTGTGCTCGGCCCCGGCCGACGCGGCCGGCACGGGTGGCGGCTTCGACGCGGGCGCCGCGCTCGACCTGCAGATCCCGGCCAATCAGCTGGCCGGCAGCTACACCGCGACGCTCACGATCACGCTGAGCTAGCAGCCGAGGTGGGGGTCCTGCCGGGCCCCCACCTCCAAGCGGGAGGACAGACGTTGCGTTCCTTGACAAGCGTGCTCGCGGTCGTGCTCGCGGTCGCCCTCGTCGGCGCGCCCGCGCACGCCGCGGACAACGGTGAGTGGTCGGTGAACCCGACGCCGCCCGCGCAGCCGGGCCCGGCGCCGCGCCTGTACTTCTTCCTCGAGTCGCCGCCCGGCACCTCCGTGCAGGACTCGGTCCGGGTGACGAACCTCGCCGACCAGCCGCGCACGTTCCGCCTGTACGGCGCCGACGCGTACAACACCCCCCGCGACGGCGGGTTCGGCCTGCGTACCCAGGACGCCGCCGGAGTCGACATCGGCGCCTGGACCCAGGTCGGCGCCGCGACCGTGACGGTGCCGGCGAAGTCGCAGGCGGACGTCCCGTTCGTCATCACCGTGCCCACCAACGCGACCCCCGGCGACCATGTCGGCGGGGTCGTCGCCATGGAGGAGCAGCCGGGCGCGACCACGAAGCAGAACGGCGTCGACGTCACCGTCCGCCGCGCCGTGGCCGCCCGCGTGTACCTGCGCGTCAGCGGGCCGACCGTCCCCGGCCTGCGGGTCGACCACGTGACGACGAAGCACGGGACCCCGTGGCTGCCGTCCACCGTCGACGGTTCCTACACGTACGACGTCGTCAACACCGGCAACCTGCACCTGCCGCCGAAGCTGGAGGTGCGCGTCACCGGGCTGTTCGGCCACCGCATCGCCCAGCACGGCAGCGCGCCGCAGATCGACCTGCTGCCCGGCGCGCGGACCCGGCTCGGTGGCACGTTCAGCGGCGTGTGGCCGTTCGACGTCGTCACCACCTCGGTGACCGTGACCGCCGACGGCGGCGTCTCCGCGCGGTCGCAGGACACGACGGTGGTCGTGTCGTGGCCGACCCTCGCGGTTGTCGTCGCCGGTCTGGTGCTGCTCGTCTGGTACCGCCGGCGCCGCGCCGCCGCGGTGACCGCCAAGCCCCGCAGGCGACTGCCCGAACCGGTGACGGTGCGATGAGGCGGACCCTCACCGTCCTCCGTGGACCGCGGCCGGCGGCGCCTCGGGCCGTCGCCGTCCTGTGTGGACCGCCTCCGACGGTGCTGCCGGCGGCGGCGCGGGCCGTCGCCGTCCTCTGTGGACTGCTGCTGGCGGTGCTGCCGGCCGCGCCGGCGCGCGCCGACGGCATGACCGCGAGCGCCGCCGCACCGTCGGCGAAACCGGGCGCGACGCTGCGGATCACCGGCGCCGGCTGGCCCGCCGGGCAGCTGCTGCAGCTCGTCACCTGCGGCGAGCTCGCCATGACCGGCTCCGGCGCCTGCGACATGCGCGCGGCGGTCGCGACCCCGGCCCGGGCCGACGGCACGTTCGGCGTCGACATCCGCGTCGGCGACCCACCCCGCCCGTGCCCGTGCGTCGTGCACGTCGCGCTCGTCGGCACCGGCGCCAGCGGGCACGTCGACGTGCCCCTCGACATCCCCGGCCACGCGACCGGCCCGGCGCCGACCGCGGCGAGCACCATCGCCCGCCTCGACGTGGTGCGGATCCGGCTCACCGGCCGGCCGTCGTGGACGGAGTGGTTCGGCGCCCGCGCGGAGCGCACCCTCGTCTACGAGGTCCGCAACCCGGGCGCGCAGAGCCTGCGGGAGCTGCCGCTCAACGTCCGCGTCGGCAAGGGCGGCGGCGACCCGGCGGAGGCGCCGCGCTCCGGCGAGATCCGCCCCGGCGAGACCCGCGAATACCGGGTGCCGGTGACGATCCCGTTCGCGGCGTTCGGCCGGTACCAGGTCCGCGCCGACATCGCCGGGCTGGGCGCCGCGTCGGTCGGCTACGACGCGTACCCGTGGGGGCTGCTGGCGCTCAACGTGTTCGGCGTCGCGCTCATCGTCCTCGGCGTCCACCGCCGCCTGAAGGCCCGGCGGCACCGCGACACCCTCGTGCCGCAGAGCGCCGACCCGTTGCTGTTGCCGCCGCTGGTACGGGTGCCCGCGCTCGGCGCGGTGCTCGTGTTCGACGACGCCCCCGGCGCGAACCGGCTCCGCCGCAAGGCCCGGGCCCAGATCAGCGCCGCGACCCTGCGCGAGCTGATCGGCGAGCCGGACGGCGACGGCGGCACCGCGATCGTCGACCTGGCGGCTCTCGACACCGTCCTCGCGGGCGGCCGCCCGGCATCCGACGTGCCGGAGGCCGGCGGGAGCGCGGCCGTCGTCGACCTCGGCGAGCTGGACGCCTACCTCGCCGGCCACGCGGACGCCGACGACTGGCGGGCCGCACTGCAGCGTCCATCCCGGAAGGGCCGGCCCGGCCGGCGGAAGAGGAGCCCTGATGTGGGTGCGTGAGCGGGTGCACGACTGGTCCCTCGCGCTGCGCGCCGGCGCCGCCGCGGTCGCCGCCGTGGTGGCGTTCGCCGGCTGCTCCTCGGTGATGCCGGGGGCACTGGACGGCGGTGGCGCCGCCGGCGATCAGCCGGTGACCGGGGCCGGGCCGGGCGTGACCGCGGACAGCGTCAAGGTCGTGTTCGTCGGCGTCGACCTCAAGGCCACCGCGAGCGTCACCGGCTTCAAGACCGCGGACGCCGGCGACCCGGCCCGCCAGGTCAAGGCCCTCGAGACGTGGGTCAACGCCAACGGCGGCGTGGCCGGGCGCAAGATGGTCGCCGTCTACCGCAACTACGAGGCCGCCGACGACTCACCGGCCGCCGAGGAGCGGCTGTGCAACCAGGTCACCCAGGACGACAAGGCGTTCGCGGTCGTGCTCACCGGCCAGTTCCAGAGCAACGCCCGCCCCTGCTACGCGTCTCGCCGCACGCTCGTGCTCGACGCCACCCTCGTCGCCAACGACCAGACCACGTTCACGAAGCTCGCACCGTACCTGTGGTCCGCCAGCTACCCGGACTACGACGAGTTCGTGCGGGCGTTCCTCGGCAGCCTCGAACAGCAGCAGTACTTCGCCGGCAAGACCAAGGCCGGCGTCGTCGCCGCCGACACGCCCACCAACCGCAGCGCGTACGAGCGCCTCGCCGTACCGGAGCTGAAACGGCTGAACGTCACACCGGCGGTCGCGTGGATCGACACCACCGACCTCGGCACCCTGAACGCCGGGCTCAACCAGGCCGCCGTCGACTTCCGCGCCAAGGGGGTCGACCGCGTGTTCTTCCTCGGCGGCGCCCGGATGGCGTCGTTCTTCCTCACGGTCGCCGCCGCGCAGAGCTTCACCGCCCGCTACGCGCTGTCCAGCTTCGACAACCCGAGCTTCCTGGTGAACAACCCGGCGACGATCCCGAAGGAGGGCCTCGAGGGCGCCGTCGGCATCGGCTTCAACCCCAGCCAGGACGTCCCCGACAGCGCGTACCCGTTCCCCGGCACCGACGCCGAACGCGCCTGCCTGAAGGTGTACGAGGCCGACGGGCAGAAGTTCGCGACCCGCGAGAACGCCCGCGTCGCGTTCCCCTACTGCGACGCGGCGCTGCTGCTGCAGGCCGGCGCCCGCGACCTCGGCGCCGACCTCAACGCGGCCGCGTGGTCGAAGGCCACCCGCGCGCTCGGCACCGGGTTCAGCCCCGCGACCGGGTTCGCCGGGCTGCTCGGCCCCGGCAGGTTCTCGGCCGCGAACGGCTACCGCCCCCTCGCCTACGACGGCGGCTGCGGCTGCTTCGCCTACCAGGGCGAGGAGGTGCCCTTTGCGGCCCGCTGACGCGCTGTCCTGCGCCGCCGTCGACGCCTCCTACGGGCCCGTGCAGGTGCTGTACGGCGTGAACGTCCGCGTCGCCGCCGGCGAGATGGTCGGCGTCTGCGGCCCGAACGGCGTCGGCAAGACCACGCTCGTGCGGGTCCTCGCCGGCCTGCAGCGCCCCGGCGCCGGCGGCCGGGTGCTGCTGGAAGGGCGCGACATCACCGGCGTGCCGGCCGCCCGCCGGGTCCGGCTGGGACTGTCCACGGTGGTCGGTCAGCAGGCGTTCGGGTCGCTGACGGTGGAGGAGAACCTCCGCATGTACGGCTACACGGTCAGCCGCCGCGACGGCCGCCTGCGCAAGGCGGTCGACGGTGCCTTCGCCGTCTTCCCGCGCCTGTACGAGCGGCGCGACCAACCGGCGTCCACATTGTCCGGTGGCGAGCGGCAGATGCTCGTGCTCGCCAAGACGCTCATCCAGCGGCCCCGGGTGCTGCTCATCGACGAGTTCTCCCTCGGCCTCGCCCCGGTCGTCGTCGGCGGCCTCCTGGAGATGGTGCGCCGGCTGAACCGGCTCGGCACCGCGCTGCTCGTGGTGGAGCAGTCCGTCAACGTCGCGCTGTCCCTGGTGGACCGCGCGTACTTCATGGAGAAGGGCACGATCGTCGCCGAACACACCTCCGCCGACCTCGCCGACCGGCCCGACCTCGTGCAGTCCCTCATGCTCGGCGGTCATGCATGAGCCTGTGGGGGTACGACTTCGGGCCTGACCGCATCCTGCTGGGGTTGTTCACCGGTCTCACGTACGCGCTGCTCGCCGTCGGCCTGGTGCTGACCTACCGGTCGAGCAGGTTCGTCAACTTCGCGCACGGCTCCATCGGCGTCTTCGGCGCCGCGGTGCTCGGCCGGCTCGTCGCCGGTGAAGGGATGCCGTACTGGGTCGCGTTCCCGGCCGCGATGGTGGTCGCCGCGGGCGTCGCCGCCGGGGTCGAGGCGGGCGTGGTCCGGCGGCTGCGGCACCGGTCCCGGGTCATCGGCATGATCGCCACCCTCGGGCTCTCGCAGTTCATCCTCGTCGTGTCGCTGCTGGTGAACCGGCAGGGCGTCAGCGGCGCCATCTTCCCCCGGCCGCCGGGCCTGCCGTCGTTCACGGTCGGGCGGACCCCGGTCGGGCCGGCGTTCACCGCCATGCTGATCCTCACCCCGATCCTGCTCGCGGGGCTCGCCCTGTTCCTGAAGCGGTCCCGTCACGGCCTCGCCATCCGCGCCGCCGCCGACCAGCCGTCCGCGGCGCTGCTCGACGGCGTCGCCGCGCCGCGGATGGCCACCGTCGCGTGGGCGATCGCCGGCGGGATCGCGGCGTTCTCCGCCATCCTCGTCACACCCACCCAGGGCGCCCAGTCCATCGACACGCTCGGGCCCGACCTGCTGCTGAAGGGCCTCGCCGGCGCCGTCATCGCCCGGCTGTCGTCGATCCCGGTCGCGTTCGCGGCGTCGCTGGGCATCGGCGTCCTCGAACAGATCCTGCTGTCCGGGTCCGCCGGCACCGGCATCGTCCAGGTGGTGCTCGGCGCGACCGTCCTCATCGCGCTGCTGCGCCAGCCGAGGCTCGGCCGCCGCGACGCCGACGACGGCGGCTGGGCCCGCTCCGGCGCCGCGATCCTGACCGGTCCGTGGCCGGTGCGGCACCTCGGCCGGCTCGTCGCCGCCGCCGGGTTCCTGGTCGCCGCGGCCCTGGCGTACCTCGTGGACAACCAGACCGCGTCGGCGCTGACGACCGTCGCCGGGTTCACGCTCGTGGCGCTGTCGGTCCTCGTCGTCACCGGCGTCGCGGGCGAGCTGTCCCTCGGCCAGTTCGCGTTCGCCGGTATCGGCGGCGCCGTGTCCGTGCGGGTCGGCGCCGACACCGGCAACTTCTTCGTCGGCGTCGTCGCCGGCTGCGCCGCGGCCGCCCTCGCCGCGGCCGCCGTCGGGGTGCCCGCGCTGCGCCTGCGGGGGCTCGCGCTCGCCGTCACCACCCTCGCGTTCGCCCTCGCCACCAGCGCCTACCTGCTGCGGCGCGACTGGCTGCTCGGCTCCGGCGTCAGCACCCCGAAGCCGCGCTGGGCCGGCTACACCCTCGAGGTCGCCAAGGACTACTACCTCTTCGCGCTGCTCATGCTCGGCCTCGGGATCTGGCTGACGGCGAACCTGCGCCGCGGCGCGTTCGGGCGGCTGCTCACCGCGCTGCGCGACAACGAGGAGGCCGCGCGGGCCCTGACCGTCTCCGCGCCGCTGCGCAAGCTCCAGGCCTACGCGGTCGCCGGCGCGCTCGCCGGGCTCGGCGGCGCCGTCATCGGCCACGGCCAGACGCAGCTCACCGTCAACAGCTTCCCGGCGAGCGCGAGCGTGGACGTCGTCGCCGTCACGGTCGTCGGCGGCATCGGCCTGCTGGGCGGGCCGCTGCTCGGGGCGCTGTTCATCGTCGGCATCCCGTCCTTCGTGGACCTCGGCATCCCCGGGCAGGCGGCGCTCACCCTCGCGTGGCTGCTCGTCGTCGTGCTGCTGCCACAAGGTCTCGGAGGTCTGCTGGTACGGGCCCGCGACCGGCTTGCCGCACGGTGGTCCGAGCCCGCGAAACCCGCGGCGAAGCCGGAGCAGGTCGCCGGCCCGGCGCTGCCGGCGCGCACCGTGCCGTTGCGCACACCGGTGGACGGGGAGCGGCTGCTCGTGGTGCGGGGCGTCACGAAGGCGTTCGGCGGGGTGACGGCGGTCAACGGCGTACACCTGGACGTCGCCGACGGAGAGGTCCTCGGCATCATCGGGCCCAACGGCGCCGGCAAGACCACGCTGTTCGAGATCCTCGCCGGGTTCGTCCGACCCGACGCCGGCAGCGTGACCTTCGCGGGCGGCGACGTCACCCGCGCCACCCCCGAGCACCGCGCGAAGCTCGGCCTCGTCCGGTCGTTCCAGGACGCCCGGCTCTTCAGCACGATGACCGTCCTGGAGACCGTGATGACGGCGGGGGAGCGGACCGCGCCGAGCCACCTGCTCACCTCCGCGCTCGGCGGTCCGGTCGCCGAGCGGCGCAAGGCCGCGCGGGCCGCCGAGCTGGTCGACCTCATGGGACTGTCCACGGTGGCCGGTTCGCTGGTCGGGAACCTGTCGACCGGCACCCGCCGGATGGTCGAGATCACCTGCCTGCTCGCGCTCGAACCGGCGTTGCTGCTGCTCGACGAGCCGTCCTCGGGCGTCTCCCAGGCCGACGGCGCGGCGCTCGGCGACCTGCTGCTGCGCGTGCACCGCGAGCTCGGCACCACGCTGCTCGTCATCGAGCACGACCTGCCCCTGCTGTCCCGCCTCGCCACCCGGATGGTGGCGATGGAGGGCGGCCGGATCATTGCCGACGGCACCCCGGACGACGTCCGCGCGCACCCCGCCGTCGTGCGCTCCTACCTCGGCACCGACCTCGCGGCCGTCAACCGGTCCGGCGCAACCCACTGAGGAGACCTTCGATGCAACGACGGATCGCATCCCTGGCGGTGCTGGTCACCGCGGCGCTCGCCGCTGTCGTCCCGCTCGGCGCGGCGCCCGCGTGGGCCGCGCCGACGCTCACCGTCAGCAAGACCACCGGCCTGACCGACGGGGTGTCGGTGACCGTCGGCGGCAGCGGCTTCACCGCCAACCTCAAGCAGATCGCCGTCGGACAGTGCATCGAGGAGGTGAAGGGCCCCACCGACTGCAACCTCGCGGGCGGCTCCCAGTTCGTCAACGCCGACGCGTCCGGCAAGATCCCCACGGTCACGCTGAAGCTGGCGCAGAAGTTCGGCACGTTCGACTGCACCAAGCGCACCTGCGTGATCGCCGCGCAGATCCTGCCGTCCGGCGGCAACGCGGGCGAGATCGCCGCCAACAAGGCCTCGGTGAAGCTGACGTTCGGCGCCGCCGCCCAGCCGACCACCCAGGCCGCCGCCGCGGCCACGACCGAGGCGACGGCGCTGCCGAAGACCGGCCCCGGCGACGAGCCGTTCGTCGTCGTCCTGGCCGGGTCGGCGCTGCTCACGCTCGGCGTCGGGCTCCTCGTCGTGCTCCCGGCCCGCCGGCGTCGCGCGCACACCGCGGAAGGGGTGTGAGCGACATGCGCCGCATCGCGATGGCCACCGCGGCACTCGCCGTGGCGGGCGCCGGCCTCGCCGTCGTCACCGGGACGGCCGCCGCGGCGCCGGTGGACGCGTCGCTGGGGTGCCGGCTGTACTTCAGCGACGCCGGGACCGGCACGTCGCCGACCACGTGGGCGGACACGTTCACGCTCAGCCAGTCCCCGGCGAGCCCGGCGGCCGGCCAGACCGTGACGGTGACCCTCGCCGCGGTCGCCGGCGTGACCAACGGCCCGGTGCCGCTCAACGCCGGCGACGTGCCCGTGCGGGTCACCGTCGCCCTCGGCGGCGCGCAGACCGGGACCGTCACCCTCGACCAGGCCGCGTACCCGGCGGCGGCGAAGGCGGCCGGGGTGCCGCTCGGCCCGATCAGCGCCACCGGCACGTACACGGCGACGGCGGCCGGCACGGTGACGCTGGTGGTGCGGCAGGTCGCGTTCGCCAACACGACTGCGACCACGTACTGCTCGGCGAGCGGCGACCGCGACCACAAGGCGGCGCCGGTCGACACGCCGGTCACCGCGTCCGCCGTCGTCACCCCCGGCCCGTCCGGCTCGGCGTCGCCGTCGGCCTCGGCGTCGGCGTCGGCGTCACCCTCCGCCTCGGCGTCCGCTTCGGCCTCCGCGAGCCCGAGTGCGTCGGCGTCGGGCACGGAGGCGGCCACCCCCGCGGAGACGTTCGGGCCCGCGTCGGTGACGATGAAGTGCAAGACGCTCAGCACGATCCGCGACTGGACCGCCACCCACACGCTCACCATGTCACCGGCGAACCCGGGCTACGGCGCCAACGTCACCGTCACGTACACCTTCGACAACGGCGGCAAGAACGGCCCGGCGCCGATCGCCGCCGGTGACCTCAAACCGACCGCCACCGTGAAGCTCAGCGGCGCCCAGTCCGGCACGGTGAAGCTCACCGGCCCGGCCTACGGCTCGATCGCGGCGCAGGCGACGGTGCCCGGCGCCACCCTCACGGGGCAGTTCGTCGCCAGTACGCCCGGCGTCGTCACCCTCACCGTCGCGGACATCCTGTTCGACCACCCGCAGGTCGACACGGAGTGCAACAAGGGCAGCGACCCGGTGACGTCGCCGGCGGACACCACGATCGTCGCGAGGTTCACCGTGAAGTCGACGCCGGCGACCCCGTCGGAGGTCACCGGGGAGGCGCTGCCGAAGACCGGCGACGGCGGAATCCTGCCGGTGATCCTGCTGTGGGGCACGGCGCTGCTGCTCACCGGGGTGGGCGCGCTCGTCGTGCTCCCCAGACGGGCCCGCCGCAGGATCGTCCTCGAATAGGTAGGTGCTCCCGATGTCCGAGGGGCCGCCGGCGGCGAGGCTTGACGCATCGCCCCGGCGCCCCGCCGGAGCACCAGCCAAGGAGCACACAGTGCAACGCTTTCTCATCGAACGCCAGATCGAGGGCGCCGCGTCGGCCTCACCAGCCGCCGCGCCGTCATGGCCCAGGCGGAGGCGCTGAAGCTGTCCTGAGGGTCAGCTGGGCCGCGGAGCGGGGCCGAGACCCGCGCTCGCGGGTGGCGGGCAGGCGTCGGCGCAGCGCAGGTAGCCGGTCGTCATGTTGCCCTGGTCGCCGACGTAGAAGAAGACCAGGTAGACCTGGCCGTCGCCGGGTCGCAGCGCGCTCAGCTCGGCACCGCCGACGCCGAGGTCCGCCCCGGTGCGCTCCTCGATGATCAGCCTGACGGAGGCGTGCGGTCCCGCCGTCGCCGCCGGCTGGTAGGCGAGGACATACCGGCCGGACGCGTCGATCGGCTCGGCGGCCGCGCCGGACGGGGACCTGTGGAACAGGCCCGGCGGCAGGTTCAGCGCGGTGAACGTGCCGTCCGCGCCGAACGTGATGAACCGGTCGGTGCCCGCGTGCCAGGTGCCGGCGATGGTCTCGGCGGTCATGTCGACCGGATCCCCCGGATCCTGCAGCGCCTCGCCGATGCCGCAGGCGGCACCGACCACCAGCGCCATCAGGAGCGCCGCGGAGACCGACCCTCGTCGCAACGCGCCTCCCCGCCGTGGGCACTCAGCACTCAGCACTCAGCCGATGCCGGCGAGCGTAGTGCCTCCGGCGACCGTTCGTGGGCCCGGCGGGCGGTGGTCACGGTGGTCGGGCCTCCACGTGGGCGTCCGGGGGCGGGCGCAGCATCGCCCGCCAGGAGACGGCGATGGCGGCCACGGGCGGGGCGAGCAGCACGCCGACGAGCCCGGCGAGCGCGCCGCCGAGGACCGTGACCGCCAGGATCACGACCGGGTGCAGGTCGAGGGCGCGGCCGAAGACGTACGGGCGCAGCACACCCTCCAGGACGTTCTGTGTCACCAGCACGATCACCAGCATCCACGCGGCCGCCTGCACGCCGCCGGCGCCGAGGGCGACGACGACCGCGAACACCGCCGACACCCACGCGCCGAGATAGGGCACGTACGCGGCGACGAACGTGACCAGCGCGATCATCCCGATGAGGGGCAGGCCGAGCGCGACCGCGCCGAGGGTGATGACGGCCGCGTCCATGGCCGCGACGACGGTGGTGCCGAGGACGTACTGGCGCAGCCGCAGCGCGGCGCTGTCCAGCATCTGGCGGGTCAGGCCGGGCCGCAGCGGCAGCGTGCGGTCGAGGTGGTCGACGAGCGCCGGACCGTCCTTGAACGTGTAGTACAGCAGGAACGCGCCCAGCAGCACGCCGACCGCGGCCTGGGCGAGCAGCGCGGCCGTGTTGAGCAGCGCCGAACCCGCGCCGAGCAGCGCCTCGCGCCACTGCTTGGAGCGCAGCAGCGCGTCGAGGGGATCGCTGCCGAGCGCCGAGCGCAGGTGGGCGCCGGCGCTGTCGGCGACCTCGGCCCAACCCTCGCCGGCGTTGGCGATCGTGCGCCACATCAGGGCACCGAAGAGCACGAGCAGCGCCGGCACCAGCAGCGCACCGGTGAGCGCGGCGGCGGTCGCCGGGACCCCGCGGCTGCGGAGCCGGGCGATGAGCGGTTGCAGGGCCGCGGCGATGGTCACGGTGATGAGGACCGGTGCGAGGACCGCGAGGATGACGCCGACGCCGACGATCAGGGCGGCGGCGCCCACGACGGCGCCGGTGACCAGCCAGCCGGACCGTCCCAGCCGTGTCAGCCATATGGGCGGCATGCGGCTCTACTGCCCGGGCGGGCCGAAGAAACGCCATTGCCGGAGGATGACACCACGGGTGTCTCCTCCCCATTGGAACGTATAACACGCACGGGGTCTTGCGGCAAGACCCGGGTGCTGCCGCAGAATTCGTGGCCGCGGCGCCGGACGGCGCGCGGCCACGGGAGAAGGAGAAGACCATGCGTGTGCTGGTGTCGTCGGCAGGGACGCGCGGCGACGTGCAACCGGTGCTGGCCCTGGCCCTCGAGGTCCGCCGGCTCGGGCACGACGCCCGCCTGTGCGTGCCGCCCAACTTCGTGGAGTGGGTCGCGGGTCACGGGTTCGACGCGGTGCCGATGGGCGTGGAGATGCGCAGGCCCGCGCCGGGGCAGCCGCCCGCGCCGGTGCCGGACCTGATCACCGACCAGTTCGACACGCTCGCCGCCGCCGTCAAGGGCTGCGACGCCGTCCTCGGTGCCAACGCGCACCAGTACGCTGCCCGCTCCGTCGCCGAACGCGCCGGCCTGCCGTACGTGACCGCCGTCTACGCGCCGGTGGCACTGCCCTCACCGGAGCTCGCGCCGCCACCCTCGCCGGGTGAGACGTGGGAACCGGGGCGGCCCGGGGACAACGAGCGCCGGTGGGCCGCCACCACGGCCGCCTGGAACGCCCGGGCCCTGGAACGGGTCAACCACAACCGGGCCCGGCTCGGGCTCGCGGAGATCGGCGACGTCCTGCGGCACAACGTGACCGACCGGCCGTGGCTCGCCGCCGACGCCACCCTCGGCCCGGCGCCCGCCGGTCTGGACGTCATGCAGACCGGGGCGTGGCTGCTGCGGGACCCGGCGCCGCTGCCGGCGGAGCTCGCGGCGTTCCTCGACGCCGGCGACCCGCCGGTGTACGTGGGCTTCGGCAGCATGCCGCTGCCGCCCGACACCAGCCGTGCCGTGGTCGAGGCGGCGCGGGCCAACGGCCGGCGGGTCGTGCTTTCGCGGGGCTGGGCGGACCTCGCCCCCGTCGACGACGGGCCGGACTGCGTCAGCGTCGGCGACGTCAACCAGCAGGCGCTGTTCGCGCGGGTGGCGGTGGCCGTGCACCACGGCGGGGCGGGCACCACCGTCGCCGCCGCCCGCGCGGGGGTGCCGCAGGTGGTGGTGCCGATGTTCAGCGACCAGTTCTACTGGGCCTCCCGGGTGGTCGCGCTCGGCGTCGGGACCTCGGCGTCGCTCGCCGGCCTGCACGCGGGCACCCTGAACGCGGCGCTGCACGAGGCGCTCCTGCCCGGCGTCGAGGCCACGGCGGGCGCGACCGCCTGGGACGTCACCACCGACGGCGCCGCCGCCGCGGCCCGGCTGCTGGTGGCGGCCGTCAGCGGTTGAGCGCCGCCACCAGCAACGGCGCGGCCGTCAGCGGGTGAGGGCCGCCACGAGCAGCTGCGCGGCCGTCAGTGGTTGAGGGCGGCCACGAGCAGCTGGGCGCGGCCGTTCGGCGGTTGGGGGCGCGCCGTCAGTGGTTGAGGGCGGCCACGAGCAGCTGGGCGCGGCCGTTCGGCGGTTGGGGGCGCGCCGTCAGCGGGTGAGGGCGGCCACGACGGGGGCGGCCTTGCGGCGGCCCATGGTGAGCAGGCCGGCGAACGACGCCCACGAGCCGTCGGTGAACTCGATCGTCAGCCGGGACGGGTTCAGGCGGTGCCAGCCGACCCGGGCGGACCGCACTCCGGCGCGCGGCACGTCCCACACCGGGCGCAGCCGCTCGGTGGCCGGCCTGGTGTGGTACTTCGGCTCGTCGATGAAGTGGGCCTGGTCGAGCGGCTCGTACAGGCGCAGGCGGGCGTCGGTGACCACCAGCAGCAGCGGGCCGCCGGTGCCCAGGGTCGCCGCGTGGCAGGCGGCGGCGGTGGACGTCGCCGCCCCAGCCGCGGACCGGCCGAACACCAGCCACCAGAAGAACCCCTGGCCCGGCTTCGGCGGGGACAGGATCGCGCCGGCGACGGCGCCCGCGGCGGACCCCGCCGTCACCGGGCTGTCGTCGCCGTCCGGTGGCAGCGGCGGGCCGAGCCCCAGCGGCGCCTTCGCCACGACCGCGGCGAGCACCCGCTCCCCGGGCGCCAGCTCGGCGAGCGCCTCGGCGTAGGCCTCGGCAGGCGACGGGTCAGTGTTCATCCTGGTACCGCCGCTGGTCACCCGCGCGGGAGACCGGGTCGAGCAGCGCCTTCACCGCTTCCTTCGACAGCTCGGCGGCGTTGTCCTGGGCGCGCTTGACGGCCTGCAGGACGTCGGCCGCGAGGTCCTGCGAGCCGAAGCGCATCGCCCGCGGGTCGAGCTGGATGTCGGTGACGGCCCCGTCGGTGGTGGCCTTCGCGAGGACCAGGCCGGAGTCGCTGACCCCTTCCGCGGTCTGGCCGGCGAGCGCGCCGAGGCGGTCGCCGAGGTGCCGGCTCATCGCGTCCAGGCCCTGCACGAGGGCCTCCAGCCGGTCGAGGGACGGGTACTCGGTCATATGCCCACCAGATCGATCAGGTCCTGGACCGGCTTCACGTACCGGCCGGTCACGTCCTTGTACGTGCCGTCGTGCACGTAGTTGCGGTCCTTCTTGCCGTCCTGCAGGTCGTTGTACCCGACGACGCCGTCGAGCACCGTGCCGCCGAGCCCCGGGATGTTGATCGGCGACGCCGCGTTGATCGCCAGCTTGCCCGGCAGCGACACGAGGAACTTCTCCACCTGGAAGTTCAGGCCGGCTCTGGAGTACAGCGCCTTCTTCCACGGGGAGAACTGCCGCTTCATGGCGAACAGCTTCTTCATCTTCGCCGCGTACTTCATCAGCAGCTCCGCCACCTTGCCGATGCGGGTGGCGAGACGGCCGAGGACGACGGCGAAGCGGCCGATCACCTTCCACATGCGGCCGAGGGTCGCGGCGAGCCGGGCGATGGCCCGCACCGCGAACGCGACGGCGCTCGCGCCGAACGACACGGCGGCCGCGACCGCGGCGATGATGAGCTCGGCGAGGTACCACAGGATGAACTCGAAGATGATCTCGCACAGGAGGTTGAACGCCTCGACGCTCGCGTTCGCCGCCTCGACGAGGATCTGCGCCATCTGGTCGAAGCCGTCGGCGAGATCCTTGACCGCGTCGATGAAGTCGTCCATCGCGGTGCCGAAGGAGTCGCTGGCCGGCCCGCGCCAGTGCGGCTTCAGCAGCGCCACGTTCTGCCGGTGCTGCTCGGCGGCGTCGCGGACCTGGTCGCCGGTCGTCGCCGCCTGCCGGGCCGCCGCCATCAGGTCGTCGGGCTCGCCGGCGACCAGCTCCAGCAGCTGCTCGAACGGCCACAGCACCGCCTGCGTCAGGCCCTTGAACGGCTCGGGGCACCAGGCGACGAGCTGCTCGAAGTAGGTCTTGTTGCGCTCCAGCGCGACGGCGCTCATCAGGCCTCCCGCGGCTTGAAGAGGTCCAGGTTCGCCACCTCGTTGGCCTCGTACGCGTCGCGCTCGTCGGCGACGCCGCCGGCGATCTCCTCGAACGCCTCGTAACCGTCGGACAGGCCGGTCCGGCACGCCTCGGCGACCTGCTGGTAGATGTCCCACAGCTGGAACGACGCCGGCAGCAGCCCGAACGACATCCGGCCGACCTCGGTGCCGGCGCCGCCGGCGCGCATCGTCTCGAACCGGTCCGCGACGCCGTGCGTCCTGCCCACGAACGCGGTCATCTCGGCCGGGTCGACGTAGCTGTCCTGTCCCGCCATCCGGTCCCCCCAGTCCCCGTCGGAATGCGGCCGAGGGTATCAATCCCGCCCGCCGCCGGATCACAGGGTGGTGTTTCCTCGATGCTTCGACCAAGATGGATGCCGTTGCCGGCGCCGCACCGTTCGGGGGTCACGATGACAGCTGTCCAGCACGATCCGTCCGCGGCGCTGCCGCCGCTGCCGTTACCGCCCGCGAGCGGCTGCCCGTTCGACCCGCCCGCGCAGTACGAGAGCCTCCGCGAAGGCACCCCGGTCGTCCGCGTCGCGTGCCCCACGGGCGTGCAGGCGTGGCTGGTGAGCCGCTACGCCGACGTGCGGGAGGTCCTCGGCGACCCGCAGCGCTTCAGCAACCGGTCCGGCGTCGCCGCGCACATCCTGCTGGGCTACGGCGGCGACACCCCGGTCGGCGAGGGCGAGTTCCCGCGCATGGACGGCGCGGAGCACCTGCGCTTCCGCCGGCACATGGCGCCCGAGGTCTCCAACATGAAGCGGATCAACCAGCTGCGCCCGCTGGTCCGGCAGATCGTCGACGAGCGCCTCGACGCGCTGGCCTCGGCACCGTCGCCGGTCGACCTGTACGCGGACTTCGCCCGGCCGGTGACGACCGCCGTGATCGCCGAGCTGCTCAGCGTCCCCAAGGAGGACCGGCACCTGTTCAAGACCGCCGCGGAGGCGCTCTCCGACGGCAAGTCCAGCGCCGGCGACGTCGCCGCGGCCATGCAGCCGCTGTTCGAGTACCTGTACATGACGGTGGTGACCCGCCGGGCGAACCCCGGCGAGGACGTGCTGAGCCGGATGATCGTGCGCAGCGACCAGACCGACCGGCCGTTCACCGACATGGAGCTGGTCATGATGAGCGCGGCGATGCTGATCGCCGGCTACGACACGACGGCCAGCATGATCAGCCACGGCGTCCTCGCGCTGCTGGAGCACCCCGCGGAGCTGGAGCGGCTGCGGCAGGATCCGTCGCTCGCCGGCGCCGCCGCGGAGGAGCTCGTCAGGTATCTCGGCGTCGGCTCGGGGCTGCTGCGCGAGGTCACCGAGGACACGTCGATCGCCGGGCAGCCGGTCAAGGCCGGTGACTACGTCGTCGTCGCCATCCAGTCGGCGAACCGGGACGCGGAGCTGCACCCCGACGGCGACCGGCTCGACATCGGCCGGGCCACCGGCCCGCACCTCGGCTTCGGGCACGGCCCGCACCAGTGCGTCGGCCAGCAGCTCGCCCGCCTGGAGCTGACCACGGTCCTGGCGACGCTGCCGCGGCGGATCCCGACGCTGCGGCTCGCGGTGCCGCTCGAGGACATCCGCTTCAAGGTGGAGACGTCGGTGTACGGGCCGGAGACGCTGCCCGTGACGTGGGACAAGGTCGAGCCGGCCGAGGAGGGCCTGTGATGCGGGTGTCGGTGGACGCGGACAAGTGCATCGGGTCGGGGGTGTGCGTCCTGGTGGCCGGCGAGGTGTTCGACCAGCGCGACGACGACGGGGTCGTGGTCCTGCTCGCCGAGCACCCCGCGGAGGAGCACCAGGAGTCGGTGTACGAGGCCGCGAACCGCTGCCCGGCGGCCGTCATCGAGGTCCACGACCGGTCGTAGCCGGCCCGGTTCAGGCGGTCGCGCGCCGTCCTTCCCCGGGTGGGGTGGGCTGCTCGTCCTCAGCCGGGGCGGGCCGCCCGTCAGCGTGGGCGATCTCAGGTCCGGGTGGTGCGTGCTGCCCGTCGGTGTAGGTGATCTCAGGTTCGGGTGGTGCGTGCCGCTCGTCGGCGTGGGCGATGCGGGTCAGCTCGCGCCACAGCAGCACCACGAACAGCGCCGAGCCGGCGAAGGCGAACCAGAACGGTGCCGTCACGCCGACGTGGGTCGCCAGGAGGCCGCCGATCACCGAACCGGCGACGAGACCGCCGAAGACGCTGATCGTGTTGACGCTGCCGACGCGGCCCTGCAGGTGCTCCGGCACCGCCCGCTGCCGGACGGTGATCGACGTGGTGCCCCAGATGAACGCGTGCGCGCCGAACACGAACATGATGGCCGACGCGAACCACGCCGACGTCGTCACGGCGAGCGCGAGGTGGGTGAGCGTCTCGATGATGAGCCCGGCGCGCATCACGTTGCCGAGGCTCACGTGGCGGGTCAGCCGGCCGTAGAGGCCCGTGCCGAGCAGTCCGCCGGCGGCGCCGACCGTGGTGAACAGCCCGAACCCGACGGCGTCGAGGCCGAGGCGCTGCTGCGCGTACAGCACCAGGACGGACCAGGCGGCGCCGAACGTGACGTTGAAGATCAGGATCGTCAGCGACAGGGTCCGCACTGCCGGGTGGCGGACTGTCCAGCGCAGCCCCTCCATGACGGCGTGCCGCACGTTGCCGGGCGCCTCCGTGGCCGGCCTGGTGGTGCCGGGCAGCGCGAGCCGGGACACCAGCAGCACCCCGGCGGTGACCAGCACGGCCTCCGCGGCGAACGGCCACACCAGCCCCGCGGCGAAGAGCACCGCGCCGAGCGGCGGCCCGACGAGCTGGTTGAGCGTCAGGTACCCCGCCTGCAGCCGGGCGTTGGCGAGGACCAGGTCGTCCCGTCCGACCAGCATCGGGGAGAGGGTCGAGGCCGCGTTGTCGGCGAACACCTCGGCGATCGTCAGCAGCCCCAGCGCGGCGAGCGCGGCCGCGACCGGCAGCCGGTCGACGACGAGCAGCGCGATCAGCACGCACAGCACGACGGCCCGCAGCCCGTCGGCGGCCATGACGATCCTGCGCCGGTCGAGCCGGTCGGACAGCACCCCTGCGTAGAGCCCGAACACGAGCGGCGGCGCCCACCGCAGCAGCGCGGCCAGCGACACCAGGAACGCGTTGTCCGTCAGCGACGCGACGAGCAGCGGCCCGGCCGCGACCGCGATCCCGTCGCCGAGGTTGCTGGTCCACGACGACGCCACCAGCCACCGGAACCCTCTGCCAAGCCGCGCCGGCAGGACCTTATCGACGACGGTGCTGATGACAGGGGCCACGAGGAGAGCACCTTACGGCGCCGGGCGCGGCCCCGCACGCGATTTTCAGTGATTGCGGAGGAGCGATCCGGCGTTGTGAATTTTGTCCGGGATGTCGTTGTCGCGCAGCGCCATCCACCAGGTGGCGGCGTTGATGGCGATGACCGGCTTGCCCAGCCAGCGCTCGGCCTCGTCGGCGAGGCGGACCATGGAGAGGTTGGTGCCGCACTGGACGATGGCGTCGACGTCGGGGCCGTCGACCTCCAGGATCGCGGCGCGCAGCTCGTCCTCGGTGACGTGGGCGATCGACACCGCCGTCGGGCAGCGCAGGCCCTTGATGCGCACGACGTCGAAGCCGAGCTCGGAGAAGAAGCGGACCACGTTCTCGTCGCCGATCGGCTGGTACGGGGTGACGACCCCGATGCGGCGGGCGCCGTAGAGGTGCAGAGCGCGTTCGCAGGCCTCGGCGCCGGTGGCGACCTTCAGCCCGGTGATGCCGTTGATCTGGGCGACGAACTCGCGGTTGCCCTCGACGCCGCCCCAGAAGGTCTCCGCGGACATGCCCATGACCATGAAGTCGGGCTCGCAGGTGAGGACGCGCTCGCAGGCGTGGCCGATCTCGGCGCGGATCTGGACCAGGAGGTTCTCGAAGCCCTCGTCGCTGGACAGGTCCTGGTTGCGGATGTGGATGCGGGAGAAGTGGGCGGTCACGCCGGGCACGCCCATGGCGTAGAAGTCGGGTTCGACGATCGTGTTGGTGGAGGGGGCGATGACGCCGAACTTGCGGCGCCAGCCCAGGGCGTCGGTCATGCGAGCACCTCGGAGGGGGAGCGTCGGTAGGCGCGGACGGTGAGCCACGCCGCGGTGAGGAAGGCCAGCTGCGCGGCCGTGTTCGTGCCCTGCTCGATCCACTGCAGGCGCAGCGTCTCGTGGTCGGGGTGGTTGCGCAGCGGCACGAGGGCCGTGACGAGCACGATGCCGAGCGTGTACAGGGCGATGGCCGGCCTGGCCCGCCGCCGCCCGGCGTACACCGCGCCGATGACGCTGATCGTGGTCACGCCCGCGGTGGCGAGGATGAACACGGGCTTCATCGTGCCGGCGATCGCGGCGCCGAGCGTGACCGCGGCGTACACCGCGGCGAAGGGCCACCATGGCGCGGTGGGCAGCAGCGCCCAGATCAGCAGGACGGCACCCGCGGACATGAGGGGGAAGAGCGCGGCCTCCAGCCAGGGCAGGTCGACCCCGAAGGCGGCGACGAGCAGCTTCCAGACCGACTTGGCGATGCCGCCGGCTCCGATGAGCAGCGCGCCGAGCCGCCCCCACGGGACGGCCTTGCCCAGCGAGGCCAGCAGCCAGAACCCGTACATGGCGAGCAGCGTCGGCACGAAGTCCTCGACAGCGAGGATGACGGGGTAGTCGTTCATGCGAACAGGTCCCGCTTGCGGAAGGCGGCGGTGGCGAAGCGGGCGAACGCCTTGGGGGTGGTGAGCCAGGCGACCCGGCCGCCGTTGGGGACCCCGGCGAGGACGCGGTCGGCGAGCCACGGGGTGACCGTCTCGACCTTGTCCGCGAGGATGTTGAAGATCTTCTTCGCCTTGGCGAACTCTTCGGGGGTGTAGTCGCGCGAGAGCAGGTCGGTGACGACCATGCCGGGGGACAGGTGCGCGACCTTGACCAGGGAGTCCTTGCCGAGGTCTTTTGCCAGAGCGTCGGTGAGGTACGTGACGGCCCGTTTCGTGGCGCCGTAGGCGACCAGGCCGGGCGCCTTCTGGTTGCCGGAGCCGAAGCCCTCCATGTTCCAGAGCGTGCCGTGTCCCTGCGCGCGCATCGCGGCCAGGACGACGGCACTGGCATGGGCGAGGCCGCGTAGGTTGACGTCGATCACCGTGTCGAGTTCGTCCGGTGGCAGGTCCCACAACGGTTTCCGCGACGTGGACACACCGGCGTTGTTGATCCAGATGTCGACCTTGCCGAACCTGGCGACGGCCTCGTCCCACAGGTTTTGCACCGCGGCCCGGTCCGTCACGTCCGCGAGCACACCGAGCGACCGTGGGTCGACGTCCTGCGTCGGAATCGACCGTCCACAGTAGACGACGTCGCAGTCGCGCGCCAGAAACGAGTGGACCAGACCAAGGCCGATGCCCCGGGTGCCGCCGGTGACCACGACAACCGTCATGCCGCGCTCCAGGAGAGCTCGCCGTGCAGGATGCCGGTGAGAGTGGCGCCGCTGTACACGCGGTAGGCCACCGCGAGCGAGGTGCCGGCGCCCATCCCGGGGGTGGCGTCGAGCATGAACTCGCGGCCGGTCACCTTCACGACGTCGGTGAAGTGGACGGTGGGGTAGTTGGCGCGGCCGAACGCGACCGCGTTGCCCCACGCCTGCGGCCCCTCGTAGAAGGACCGGAAGCCGTCGCGGCGCCAGTCGACGGTGTACGAGCGGTCCAGCGCGCCGGTCCAGGTGACCGTGAGGCGGGTGCGGAGCAGGTCGACCGGGTCGAGCGCGATCGACACGTCGACCGGGCCGGCGAGCTTCTGGTCGGCGCCCCACAGCTCGCAGCATCCACTGTAGACGCCCGCCTGCTTGGTGGGGAGGATGAACGGCACGGGGCCGTTGCGGGTCTCGGCGGCGAGATGCTGCTGCAGCTCGGCCGCGGAGACGCCGCGCTTGTAGACGCCGTTGAAGCAGCCGACGACCGCCGGGCCCTGGTACAGCATCGACGAGTAGACCTGGGTGTCGTCGCCGAGCACCTGGTTCCACGTGTTCAGGTCGACCTGCCAGCCGGGGCCGTAGTAGTGGGCGTCGACGAACGTGCCGTACGGCTGGCCGGTGCCGTAGAAGTCGGGCCCGGTGTAGATCCGGTCGGCGTCGGAGTCGACGACGCCGAACGCGAACGGCGCGCCGAGCCGGAACCGCCCCGCGAGCGGGCCGCCGCCCTCGAGGCCGCCGTCCATGTAGTACGTGGTGACGCCGTCGGCGAAGACCGACGAGCGGCGGATGTCCTCGTAGCCGCGCCAGGTGCCGTCGGCGTCGAAGAGGCTGGGCCGCCCGTGCCACTCACCGGCGATGCGCTGCTGCCACTCCGAAGGCTCAGCGGGGGCGGTCATGCGAGCGGCCCGCCCATCAGCACCTCGCGGATCTCGTCGGAGGCGGGCTCGCCGAGCAGGCGGGAGACCTGCGCCCAGACCGGGTCGACGGCGGGGCTGAACAGGTTGGCGCGCACGGCGGCGTCGCGGGCGGCGAGGTCGGTGTCGCCCAGCGACGCGACCACGTCGGCGGGCAGGCCCGCCTCGACCAGGCCGAGCCAGTGCGACACGTACTGGTCGACGATCGCGTCCATGCCCCGGAAGGCGGCCTCGTCGGCGCGGTGCACCAGCATCCACGGCGACATCAGCGCGTGCTGGCGCGGGCCGATGTGCGCCCGGCTGAGCCCTTCGCGCTGCGACGCCTCCTCGTACAGGCCGGTCAGCGGGTGGTACGCGGTGTCCATGTAGGACAGGTGGGAGGACAGCTCGGCCCGGGGGATGAGGTCGAGGTGGTAGGCGTAGTAGGCGCCGCCGTGGACGGAGTCGAGCGTGAAGTGCGGGATCCCGGACTTCGGCGCGGTGAACGCGAACACCATGTGGCTGTCGAGGTTGATCGGGGGGACGACGAGCCCGACGTAGACCACCCGGCTGACCTCGCCGTCACCCTCCCACACCCGCATCGTGCCCACGGGTGCCGGAGACATGGGTGAGCGCAGCTCCCGGTAGGGCGAGCCGACCTCGACGACGGGCAGGGCCCGCAGCGCGTCGACGACCCGGGTGGCGAGCGCGAACGGAAGTGACATCACTGTTCCTCCAGGTGGGCCTGCCCGAGACGCTCCGCCTCGGCGACCGTGGGGTGTTCGCCCTTCGCCTTGTGCACCCAGGCGCGGGCGAGCTCCGGGTTCTCCCGGCGGGCGGGGGAGGCGATGACCGTCGCCTCGCGGCGCGGGACGTCGCCCATGATGCGGTCCTCGTCGCCCAGCAGCCAGCCCTGCTCGGCGAGCTCCTGCCGGCGCCGCCGGTAGTGCACGGCGATCAGGTCGCTCTTCACGTGCAGCTCGGCGCCGAGGTCGAACGGCAGCAGCTCGGGGCGGACCTTGTCGACGACCGGGGCGTCCTGGCCGAAGATCTTCTCGACGCGCTGGACGGCGTTCTTGTCGGCCCAGTTGCCGGTGAAGAAGTCGCGCAGCGCGACCCACTTCACGAGCGTCGTGGTCTCGTCGATGGGGATGTTGGTGTCGTAGATGATGAGGTTGCCCAGCGGGAGCCGGACGTGCAGCTTGATCATGTTGGGCAGCATCCAGCCGGCGGTGGTGGCGACCGGCGGGCGCTCCTTGAGGTTCCTGCCACGCCGCCCGACCATCGCCCAGATGCCCTTCGGCGCGGGCGGGTGCAGCCGCACGGTGGCGAACGCCGACCACTGGTCGGGGATCTCCAGCTCGTACTCCTCGACGTCGGGTCGCTCCGGGTTGCCGAAGGCGCCGGCGTGCACGAACGGCGTGTGCGCGATGTCGCAGCCGTTCTCCAGGATCCGCTCGTAGTTGGACTTCCACAGGTACTCGCCGGTGACCGCCTTGTAGCGCCCGCCGTTGGTGACCAGGTCGTCGAACTCGGGCCAGACCGGGATCGGTGGGCGCTCCTCGGCGGGGAGGTCGCCGAGGAACACCCAGACGAAGCCGTAGCGCTCCTCCACCGGGTACGAGTCGACCCGGGCCTTCTTCGGGATGCCGCGGCCCGGCTGGTTCGCCGGGATCTTCACGCAGGCGCCGCTGGGCTCGTACTCCCAGCCGTGGTACGGGCAGACGATCGAGTCGTTCTTCACCCAGCCGCCGGACAGCGCGGCGCCGCGGTGCACGCACAGGTCCGACAGCGCGACCGGGCGGCCCTTCGGCGTGCGGTACAGCACCAGCTCCTGACCGAGACAGGTGGCGCGCATCGGTTTGGTGGTGACGCGGTCGGCGAACTCGACCGCGTACCAGAAGTTCTTCAACATGCTGGGCTCCTAGCGGCGCCGGACGGAAACCAGGTCCTGGGGGAACGTGTCGAGCGCGGCCGGGTCGCCGTCGCGCAGGTGGGTGCGGAGGAACGCCGCGAGCAGCCCGGCGATCGCGCCGCGGGCGGTGGCGCCGCCCACGGTGGACGGACGGTCGAGGAACGACCGGGCCGAGGTGGGGTCGGCCGGCTCGACGACGCTGAAGTGGTTCGCGCCGTGCACGGTCGCGAGGACGTGGGCGCCGTCGCGGTCCTTGAGCGCCTCGTCGAACGTGCGGCTCACCGGGTCGTGCGGCTTGTCCGCGGCGGCGCCGTACCGGTCGGAGGAGGCGGCGATGACGCCGTCCTCGGTGCCGGCGAGCAGCATGACCGGGGATTCGACGAGCGCCTCGGCGATCGTGCCGGCGGGCCAGCCGAGCATCGTGGAGACCATGGTGTGCGCGCCGTACGTGGCGACCGCCCGCACCTGCGGGAAGAAGCGCCCGGACTGCAGCGCGACGGTGCCGCCGGCGGAGTGCCCGAACAGCGCGACCCGGTCCAGGTCGAGGGCGCCGTGCAGCGGCCCCTCGGCGGCGTTGAGCGCGGCCAGCCGCTCCAGCAGCGGCGCGATCGCCTGGCAGGTGGGGCCGTCGCCGTAGGTGCCGGGCCGGGCCAGGGCGAGGTCGACGCCGGGCGTGATGCCGACCTGGCCGGCGAACAGCGGGCCGACCCAGTCGTAGGTGACGGCGGCGAAGCCCTGCGCGGCGAGCTCGGTGGCCAGCCAGCGGTAGGCGTCCTGGCCGACGTTGACGCCGCTGAGCACGAGCACCACCGGGTAGGGCCCGCCGGCCGGGTCGGCCTGGAAGACGCCGCTGAGCTGTTCGGTGTCCGACCCGGTGACCAGCGCCGGGTAGTACACCTTCAGATGGGCGGTCGCGAAGGGCTCGGGCGCGCCGGGGATCGTCGCGGCGGACCAGAGGGAGCGGATCGTCGTCACGGGCGTGGCAGTTCGCGGTCGCCGCCCCACAGGGCGCGCACGAGACGCTGGGTGGTCTCCTCGCCGAAGTACCGCACGCCCATCACGTTGGCCGGGTCGCGGTCGGCGATGTTGCGCCGGGTCGCGAGGTCCCGCTCCCGCAGCGCGGCGCGTTTCTCCTCCGGCACGGGGGGAGCCTCGTCGACCCAGGTGAGCCACTGGTCGACCCGGGCGTGCAGCACGTCGCTGACCACCTGCAGGTTCCGCGCGGTGCGCTCGAAGGAGTACACGTACGCGTTCGGTGACAGCGAGGCGCGGATGAAGCCGGCCCGGCTGGTGAACCAGGCGAACTGGTCGTCCGCCCGGTGCTCCAGCCACGCGTCGTTGGGGCCCGCGTAGTAGCGGTCGAAGTAGTCGCCGTCGACGACGATGTCGGTCCGCGGGATGTAGTCGGTGTAGAACCAGCCGCCGGGCCAGCACAGCAGCGCGATGCCGAGGTGCGGCACCCGGACCTGCGGGCCGAGCCAGCAGGTGAGGTGCAGGTTCACGAAGCTGCGCGACGGGTCACCCAGCCACGAGTGCACCATCCAGTCGACCTCCGGCCCGCTGTAGGCGGCCACCCGGCCGCCCGGACCCTCCGGATATGTCCCGTACTGCTCCAGGATCTCCGTCGACGGGTCGCGCGTCGTGTCGAACCTTGCGTCGATCTTGGCCTTGAGATCCGCCAGGAGCTGCTGGAACTGTGCGAAGGTGTCGTGGACGTCGATCATGGGCGACGCGTCGAGCATCTCCTCGACGTGCTGGACGGTTTCCTCCACGCGCTCACTCTCCAACGTTGGTCCGTAGTGGAAACAGTGTTTCGCTACGGGTAACGGATGTCAACGGGTCAGCGCGTCGACGAGCTGCCAGGGCCGCCCGTCGAGGAGGTTGGTGCCGCGCGAGACGAGCTTGTTGCGGCTCTGCGCGGGCGCGAGGACCGCCGTGGCGACCGGCGTGCCGGCCTCCACGAGGGTGACGAGCGGGTGGCTGATCCGCCCCGTGAACGGCCCTTCCCACGCGGTCCACAGCGTGAAGTCGGGGCTGAGCGCGAAGAACGCCGACGGCGAGCCCAGGGGTGCCGCGGCGACGATGTTGAGCCGGTTCTCCGCCGCCCGCTCCGGCAGGCCGAGCGCCAGCTCCCAGTCCTCGGCCGGGGTGAACGGCACCGCCACCACGTCCGCGCCGGCGATCGCGGCCAGGCGGAACACCTCGGGGTAGATGGCGTCGTCGCCGACGACGACGGCGAGGCGCCCCCACGGCAGGTCGAAGGTGGCCACGCCGTCGCCGTGCCGGCTGACCTGCCCGGCCAGCCGCGCGACCGGGTGCAGCTGCGGCTGCCGGCCGATGACCCCCTCGCCGGAGACCACGACGCCGACGTGGGCGCCGTCCTCCAGGACGCTGGTGACCGCGACCGCGTCCGTGCCCCGCAGCAGCTCCCGCAGGGCCGGCACGACCGACGGATCCTGCAGCTCCGGGAGCACCAGGAGGCGGGCGCCGGCGGCCAGGGCCTCGGGGGCGCCGTCGGCTGCCCGTACCACCGCCGCCTGCAGCGACTCGGCGGCCTGCGGCCTTCCGGGGTCCCGCGGCTCGTGGCCGATCGGTGCGTAGACCGGACCGCGCCGGGCGGTGAAGCGGTCGGTGCCGTCGGGGCGGCGCTTGTCCCTGGCCAGAGCCGGGTCGATGTCGGCGACCACGACCGCCTCGCCGGTTCGCGGGCCCTTGGCCACGACGGTGCCGTCCGGGGCCACGATCTGGCTCTCGCCGGCGCCGTGCAGCCACTCCGGCGGCACCTTGAGCCCGGCGCTGATGGCGCCCAGCTTGTCGGCGGGCAGCAGCGGGCCGACCTTGTTGGCCGCCACGACCCAGACCCGGTTCTCCGCCGCCCGCACCGGGATGTGCAGGCTCGCCTCGTCGGTGGCGAACGAGTTGAGGCTGTTGAGCAGCACCTCCGCCCCGCGCAGCGCGAGACCGCGGGCCACCTCGGGTGCGACGCCCTCCATGCAGGCATACATTCCGACGGTACCGAAGGCGGTGGCGACGATCGGGCCGTTCTCGCTGCCCCGGTGCAGGTGGTCGTTCTCGCTGCCCATCAGGGTCTGCTTGTCGCTCTGCCCGAGCAGCTCGCCGCCGGGACCGAAGAGCAGGTTCGTGCCCGTGGTCCGCCCGTCGTCGCGGGCGAGCGTAACGTTGATCTTCACGTGGACGCGGTGCTGCGCGGCCCGGTCCGCGACGGCGGTCAGGAACGGGTCGCCGAGGCGGCAGGCCATGCGGCGGGCGTGGTCGCGGTCGTCGTACCACGACAGGTGGTTGCAGAATTCCGGCAGGACCACCAGGTCCGCGCCCTCGGCGACGGCCTGGTCGATCATCCGCAGACAGTTCGCGAGGTTCGCGGACACGTCCTGACCGACGGCGAACTGGACAGCGGCAACCCTCACGAGGGCCTCCTGGTTCCTCTAGCGGAACAGTGTTTCCCGAACATACACTCGCCGCGCGTCCACTGAAAGAGAGGTCGATTCTGGTGCTGACCCATGTCGTCGTCATGAAGTTCCTGGATCCCGCCGACGCGCCGAGCGCCAAGGAGCTCCTGCAGGGCCTCGTGGGCGTGGTGCCGCAGATCCGCTCGATGGTCGTCGGCCTGGACACCGTGCGCAGCGACGTCTCCGCCGACCTGTGCCTGATCACCACCCACGACGACGTCGAAGGCCTGCGCGGCTACCAGTCGCACGAGGCGCACCAGGAGGTCGGCGCCTGGCTGCGCCCCCGCCTGGCGTCGCGCACCGTGGTGGACTTCTGAGCCTGCCGCGCACCCCCGTGCCGGCCACCCGGCGGCATGAACGGCCGCCGGGCGGGTAGGTCCGGCGCCGATGTGGAGGGGACGGGCGCTCGCGATCGCCCTCGTGGCGGCGTTCATGACGCTGCTCGACGTCAGCATCGTCAACGTCGCCATCCCCTCCATGCAGGCCAGCCTGCACATGAGCGCCAGCGGGCTGCAGTGGGTCCTGTCTGGTTACGCGCTGACGTTCGGGCTGCTGCTGGTGCCCGCCGGGCGGGTCGGTGACGCGCGCGGGATCCGGCCGGTGTTCGTGGCCGGGCTGCTCGGGTTCACGGCGTCCAGCGCCGCGGCCGGGGCGGCGCAGAGCGAGGCGTGGCTGGTCGTCGCCCGGCTCATCCAGGGCGCCTTCGCCGGCGTGGTGAACCCGCAGGTGACCGGCCTCATCCAGCGCCTGTACCCGCCGCCCGAGCGGGCCCGGCCGTTCGGCCTGCTCGGCGCCACGATCGGCATCGCCACCGCGGTGGGGCCGCTGCTCGGCGGGGTGATCATCCAGTTCGCCGGCACGGCCGACGGCTGGCGCTGGGTGTTCTA
Source organism: Dactylosporangium sp. NPDC006015 (assembly GCF_040614215.1). Lineage (NCBI taxonomy): Bacteria > Bacillati > Actinomycetota > Actinomycetes > Micromonosporales > Micromonosporaceae > Dactylosporangium > Dactylosporangium sp. NPDC006015. The sequence goes on along the minus strand of NZ_JBEXUD010000009.1, from coordinate 14,726 downwards.
CATCAACGTGCCCGTCGGGCTCGCCGCCGCGGCGCTCGGCTGGCGGATGATTCCGCGGCGCCCCGAGGAGCGCAGGCGACGGGAGAGCCTGGACCCGGTCGGCGTGCTGCTGCTCGGCGGCGCCGTCGTGCAGATCCTGCTGCCCCTGATCGAGCAGCGGCAGTGGTACCTGCTGGGCACGGGCGCGCTCACGCTCGGCGGGTTCGTGTGGTGGGAGCTGCGCCACGCGCGGGTGCCGCTGGCGGACCTGCACCTGTTCCGGCGGCGCTCCTACGCGCTCGGCACGGTCGTCATGCTGCTCTACTTCGCCGGGTTCACCGCGAACTTCTTCATCCTCACCCTGTACCTGCAGCGCGGCCAGCACTTCACGGCGCTGCAGGCAGGGCTGGCGATCACCCCGTTCGCGCTCGGCTCGGCCCTGGCGGCGTTCGCGGGCGGCCGGGTCGTCAACCAGTTCGGCCGGTCGCTGGTCGTGGCCGGGCTGGTCACGGTCCTCACCGGCCTCGTGGGCACGGCCGTGGTGCTGCACCTCGTGGCCTCGCCGTGGGCCCTGACCGTGCCGCTGCTGGTCGCCGGCGTCGGCAGCGGCCTGGTCATCACGCCCAACCAGACCCTCACCCTCGCCGACGTGCCGGTCGACCGCGCCGGCAGCGCCGCCGGGGTCGTGCAGACCGCCCAGCGCGTCAGCGCGGCGTTCGGCATCGCGGCGATCGGTGCGGTGTTCTTCGCCCGCCTCACCGGCACGCACGGCGACTGGACCGCGGCGATCGAGATGGCCCTCGCGGTCGCGATCGGCTTCATCGCCCTGGCCTTCGCCGCCGCGGTGACCGACGTGCTCCTCGCCCGCCGCCCCCGCTGAACCTTCAGGGGGCGGCGGAGAGCCGGCGCCGGCTTCCTCCTGCATCAGCCGCACCCGCCGGGCCCTGAACAGGGCCCGGCAGGAAGCCGGCGCCGGGGCTTGGGTCAGCTTACGGCGCAGGTCAGGGCCGGCGTCGTCGCCGTGCCCGTCGCGATGAAGCCGAAGGTGGTCGAGGCGCCGGCGGCGAGGGCGCCGTTGTAGGACTCGTTGGTCACGGTGACGGCCGCGCCGCTCGTGGCGAGGCGGCCGCTCCAGATCTGGCCGATGCTCTGGCCGCTGCCGAGCGTCCAGCGCACCGACCAGCCGGTGACCGGCGAGCCGCCGGCGGTCACGGTCACCTCGCCCTGGAAGCCGCCGGACCAGCTGTTGGTGGTCCGGTAGGCCGCCGTGCACCCACCCGCCGGCGGGGTCGTGACCGGTGGGGTGGTGACCGGTGGGGTCGGGTTCGCCTGGCCGCCCTGGGCGGCGTGCTCCAGGTACTCCTCGATGTTGCGGTAGCCGTCGCCGTCCGCGTCGCCGTTGTGGTCGTCCACCTTCGGGTCGAGGCCGTTGGCGGACTCCCAGGCGTCGGGCATGCCGTCGCGGTCGGTGTCCCAGCCGCTGGGCCGGCTCACCTGGGCGGCGTTCCACAGGGCGTTCCACTCGCCCGCGTTCGGGGCGTTGATCAGGCCGCCGCTGGTCGTGCGGGTCTCGGCGACGATCCTGGTGTCGACGGCGTCGCGGGCCCACCAGAACGCGCCGGCGCGGTCGAGGACCTTGGGCAGCGACGCGGCGGCCGTCTCGTAGGTCATGTTCGGCACGTCGAGGCGGGCCGACCGGTGCGTCGGGACCGAGGCGTACTCGGTCCACGTGGCGTCGCGCCCGTTGGCCAGGTTCGAGTCCCCGTCGTAGTCGACCCGGTTGCCCGACTGGTAGAGGCTGGTGCCGGTGGCCCCGGTGAAGACCGCGGGACTGCTCGAGTTGTGGCGCAGGTACGTGTTGCCCACGAAGTTGGCGTTCGCGTTCTGGTTGTCGCCGCTGTAGCCCTTTCCTTCGAAGACGACGTTGTTGCTCCAGTCGACCGCGTTCACCGCGCCGGTCTCGTTGCCCAGCCGGGGCAGCCGGCTGAGGTTGTGGGCGAACAGGTTGTGGTGGTAGGCGATGTTCGAGCCGGTCACGTCGCTGCCGACGAGCGCGCCGTAGCTGTGCCCGTTGTAGTTCAGCCCCTCGGACACGATCGCGTACTGGACCGACACCTGCCCGGCGCCATCGCTGGCGCTGATGCCCTCGTCGTCGGCCCAGCTGACCGACGCGTGGTCGACGATCACCCGGTCGCCGGTGACCCAGATCCCGTCGTTCGTCGCCGTGCCGGGGTTGGCCTGGTCCTGCCCGGGCCGGAACTTGAGGTGCCGGATGACGACGTTGTCGCCGGTGACCTTGGTGGCCTGCCCCATGATCGTGACGCCGGGTGCGGGCGCGGTCTGCCCGGCGATCGTCAGGTTGCTCTTGCCGATGGCGAGCCAGCCCTGCCGGCCGGGTGGGGACAGCTTGATGGTGCCGGCGACGTCGAACACGATCGTCCGGCCGGTGCCGGGGGCGTTGGCGATGCCGTACCGAAGGGACCCGGGCTGCGGGGCGGTGGCGTTGTCGCTGAGGTTGGTGACGTGGTAGACGTCCCCGCCCCGGCCGCCGGTGGCGTACATGGCCGGGCCGGCCGCTCCCGGGAACGCGGGCACCGCGGCCGCGTTCGCCGCGGGACCGGTGGCGACCAGCGCGGCCACGACGAGCCCGCCCGCCGCGGCGAGCAGCAGTGTTGTTCGTGCCGTTGACATGTCGGACCTCTCTGACGGGGGTGTGCGTCCCCTGAGAGATGCATGCCGGACGATCCCGATAACACTTTCTACGACGGGTAGGCGGTGGGGGACAGGCCTGCCCCGCCCGCGCGGAACGCGGCCGGGGCGTGCACCACGCACGTCTGCGTGTACTCGGCGAGGCCCTCCTCCGCGTACTCGCGGCCCCAGCCGGAGCGCTTCACCCCGCCGAACGGCGCCCGCAGCGACATGCCGGTGCGGTTGTGGGTGTTGACGAACGCGAACCCCGCCTCCAGGCGCCGGGCGAAGGCGAACGCCCGCTCCTCGTCGGCGCTCCACACCGACGCGCCGAGGCCCAGGTCGTCGTCGTTAGCCATGGCCAGCACCTGGTCCTCGGAGTCGTACGGGATCAGCGGCACGACCGGCCCGAACTGCTCCTCGCGGATGAGCGCGGAGTCCGGCCCCGGGTCGACGACGAGCGACGGGTGCAGGAAGTAGCCCGCCTGCTCGTCGTAGCCGTCGGCCTCGCGGCCCAGGTCGACGACGTCGCCCATGGCGGTGATGGCCAGGTCGGACGCGCGGGACCTGGCCTCGGCGCTGATCAGCGGCCCCATCGTGACGCCCTCGATGAGCGGGTCGCCGACGACGAGGACCCGGGCCGCGGCGGCCACGTACGCGTCGACGAACTCGCCGGCGCGGTCCCGGGGCACGTACAGCCGCTTCGCCGCCATGCACACCTGCCCGGCGGTCGCGAAGCTCGCCATCACCAGGCGCTCCATGCTCGCGTCGTCGAACGGCGCGTCGGGCAGGAACACCGCCGGGTCGTTGCCGCCGAGCTCCAGCACCGTCGGGATCAGCCGGTCCGCGGCGGCCGCGGCGATCGCCCGGCCCGCGTCCTCGCCGCCGGTGAACGCGACCTTGCGGACCAGGCGGTGCGTGACGAGCGCCGTGACCAGGGCGGCGTGGCCGTGCAGGACCTGGACGGCGGCGTCGGGCAGGTGCGCCTGGAGCAGCCGGACCAGGCGGTCGACGGTGAGCGGGCCGAGCGGGGAGGGCTTGACGATGACGGTGTTGCCGGCGGCGAGCGCGGCGGCGAGCTTGAGCATGGCGAGGATGACCGGCGCGTTCCACGGGGTGACCGCGACGACGACCCCGTAGGGCTTCCGGACGGTCAGCAGCCGGCCCTGGGCGTCGTCGAGCTCCCGGTCGGCGTACGCGGCCGGCGCGTGCTCGATGACCCACCGCAGGTGCTGGACGGCGAACCCGATCTCGCCGCGGCAGTCGGGCAGGGGCTTGCCGATCTCCCGCGCGAGCAGGACCGCGAGGTCGTCGAGCTCACCGGCGATCGCGTCGGCGGCGCGGCCCAGCGCCGCGAGCCGGTCGTCCAGTGGCGTGCCGGACCAGCCGCGGAACGCGATGTGCGCGGCGCGGACGGCGTCGTCGACCCGGTCGGGGACGTTGCGGGTGACCGGGTCGACCCGCCCGACGATCTCCACATGCCGCGCCGGGTTCTCCCGCCGGATGCTCACGCGGTCACCTGCCGCAGGGAGGCGATCATCGAGGACCGGAGCAGGTAGGCGCGGGCGGCGGCGGGGTCGGCGGCGAGGGCGCGCAGCTCGGCGGCGTAGGCGGAGGCGCCGCCGGAGCGCAGCTTCTCCCAGTTGCCGTGGGTGGTCTTCTGCACGTAGTCGCGGGCGACGGCGCGCCTGGCGTCCGCGGTGCCGGTGATGACGTCTTCGTCGCCGGTCATGACGGCCTTGGCGAGCAGGACCGCGTCGTGGATGCCGGAGTTCATGCCCATCCCGCCCAGCGGGTTGTTGATGTGCGCGGCGTCCCCGGCCAGCAGCACCCTGCCCACCCGGAAGGACTCCGCGACCCGCTGATGGACCCGGTACAGCGTGGTGTGCGCGACCCGCCACGGCCGCCCGGGGTCGGCGACGCCGAGGAGCCGCTCCGGCAGCCGCGCCTTCTCCAGGTCGTCGGGGGTGTCCGGCGGGGTCGGCAGCAGCACCCGCCAGTGGTCGGGGGTCCGCAGCAGGACCAGCCACTCGACGGGGTCGAACAGGTAGTTGACGTCGGCGATGCCGGGCAGCAGCGCGGCGAGGTCCTCGTCGGTGGAGCCGACCAGGAAACGGTCCGGGTAGGTGATGCCCTCGAACGCGTCGCCGAACAGGGACCGGCGCACCGCCGAGTTGGCCCCGTCGGCGCCGATGAGCCAGTCGCCGCGGAGACCGTCGTTGACCGTCACCCCGGTGCGGTCCTGCGCGACGCGCTCGACGCGCTGCCCGAAGTGGACGGTGCCGGGCGGCAGCAGCGGCAGCAGCAGCCGGGTCAGCTTGCTCTGCTCGCACTGCACCCGGAACGGGTAGGGGGTGTCGCCGGCGAGCAGCCCCATGTCGAGCTCGGCGATGATGCCGCCGCCGCGTTCGCGGTACTGGAACCGCGGCGACACCAGGCCCTGCTCCAGGAGCGCGGGCAGGACGCCGAGCCCGGCGAGCATCTCCAGGGACGGCGGGTGGAACGTCGACGCCCGGGACTCCGTGGCGAGGGCCTCGCCCGCCTCCAGGACGGTGACGTCGGCGCCGAGCCGGTGCAGGGTGAGCGCGGCGGTGAGCCCGACCGGCCCGGCGCCGGCGACGATGACCTTCATGCGGGCACCTCCACTGCGTACTGGGCGTCGAGGGCGAGGGCCGAGCCCTGGCCGACGAGGCCGGTGAACGCGTCCCACGGCAGCCGGGCGACGCCGGCGGCGGTGCCGTGCGCGGCGATCGCGGCGTATGCGGCCCGGGCCGCGTGCAGCGCGGCGAGCAGCGGCGCGACCGGGTGCAGCACGAGCCGGACACCGAGCGCCGCGAGGTCCGCGTCCTTCAGGAAGACGTCGGCACCGGCCGCCTCGGACCGGTTGACGACGAGGGGGACGCCGGGCAGCGCGGCGTGCACGGCGGCCAGCTCCGCCGCGCCGGTGACCCCCTCGACGAAGACCGCGTCGGCGCCGGCCTCGACGTAGGCCAGGCACCGGCCGATCGCGTCGTCGAGACCGGTGACGGTGTAGGCGTCGGTGCGGGCGACGAGCACCAGACCGGTCGCGGCCTCGGCGACCGCACGGATCTTCGCGGCGGCCACCCGCACGTCCACGAGCTCCTTGCCGGCCAGGTGCCCGCAGCGCTTCGGGCTGACCTGGTCCTCCAGGTGCAGCCCGGCGACGCCGGCGGCGGCGTACCGGCGGGCCGTCCACACCGCGTGCAGCGCGTTGCCGTAGCCGGTGTCGGCGTCGGCGAGCAGCGGCACGCCGCCGAGCGCGGGCGTGAGCGCGGCGGCGCGGTCGGCGATGTGGGTGCCGTGCACGTAGCCCAGGTCGGGCAGGCCGAGCGCGAGCGCCGCGACCGCCGCCCCCGACAGGTGCACGGCCGAGAACCCGGCCCGGGCCGCGAGCGCGGCGGTCAGCGGGTCGTACACGCCGGGCAGGTGGGTCACGCCCGGGGCGTGCAGCAGCGACCTCACAGCGCGAAGCCGTTCTCGACGCCGGTGACCCGCGGGTTGGTGAAGAACCGCAGGGTCTCCGCGGTGCCTTCCTCGCCGAGGCCGGAGACGCCCCACGCGGGGCGCGGCGTGAACAGGTGCAGGCTCATCACCGACGAGCCGTTGACCTTCACCTCGCCGGCCCGGATGCGGCGGGCGGCGGCGAGCGCGGCCTCCTCGTCGGTGCCGAACACGTAGCCTTCCAGGCCGTACGCGGTGTCGTTGGCGAGCGCGACGGCCTCGTCGACGGTGCCGTACCCGTGGACGGTGGCCACGGGCCCGAAGATCTCGTGCCGGGCGGGCTCCTCGGCGGCGCCGGTGACGAGCGCGGGCGCGAAGAAGTTCCCGCCGGCGGGCACGTCGGTGAACGTGTGCGCCTTGCCGCCGAGGTCCAGGAGCCGGGCCGCGACGAGCGCCCGGTGCCCGCTGTGGATGAGCGGGCCGAACTCGGTGGCGGGGTCGGCGGGGTCGCCGGCGCGCAGCGCGGCCAGGCGCTCACCGATCGCGGCGAGCAGCGACGGGAGCAGGTCGTGCGGGGCGATGAGCCGGCCCAGCGCCCGGCACCACTGGCCGTTGAGGGTGGTGAGCAGGTCGACGGCGGCGCGGGCGGCGGCGTCGACGTCGGCGTCGGGCATGACGAGCAGCGGGTTGTTGCCGCCGAGCTCCAGCTGCGCCGGTTTCAGCCCGGCCGCGCACAGCCCGGCGACGGCGCGGCCGCCGGGGACGCCGCCGGTGAACGACACGGCCCGCACCCGCGGGTCGCCGACGAGCGCCCCGCCGACCTCGGCGCCGCCGTGCAGCAGCTGCAGCACGCCGGGCGGCAGGACGTCCGCGACCGTCTCGACGAGCAGCTGGGTGCCGGCGGGGGCGAACTCGCTGGGCTTCAGGATCGTGGGGCAGCCGGCGGCGAGGGCGTTGGCGGCCTTGTGCGCGGCCATCGGCGCGGGCGCGTTCCACGGCACGAGGCACAGCGCCGGACCCCACGGCAGCAGCTCGACGGTGACGGGCCGGCCGTCGTCGCGGGTGACGGTCCGGGTCAGCCAGCCCTCGCGCAGCTGCGCGGCGGCGAGCCGGAACGAGCCGGTGACGATGAACCCGAGCGGGGTCGCCTGCCGGATCGGCACGCCAGTGCTCGCGCTCTCCACGGCGACGATCCGGGCGACGGCCGCCTCGAGGGCGTCGGCGCAGGCGTCGAGCAGGTCGGCGCGCTCGGCCGGCGGGACGGCCGCCCACGGCCCGGCGGCCCGGTCGGCGGCGGCGAGGGCGGTCTCGACGTCCTCGCGGGAGCTGCCGAGCCGCGGGCCCAGCACCGCGCCGGTCGCCGGGTCCTCCAGGGTGCCGGGCAGCGTCCGGGTGGCGGGCTTCCAGCCACCGTCGACGAGAGAGCGGGCCATCATGTCAGCGATCCTTCCCTGTCGTCGTCGTGGTCGACGCGACGTTGGCGAACAGGGCGTTCTCCGCGCCGGTGGTGACCAGGTTCGCGGCCTCCAGGCGGCCGCGTTCGGCGGGGAACGTCATCACCAGGGACATCGCGGTGTCGCGGACGGCGCGGGCGATGACGCCGGAGTTGGCGGTGCCGGACGTGCCGGTGCACTTGAGCGCGCCGACGGCCACGTCGAAGCACGCCTCGGTGATGGAGCCCTTCGCCATCCGCCACTGGCGGAACACGTCGTCCTTTCCGCGTAGCGGCGGCTCGGAGGTCTCCAGCTCCAGCTGGCGGCGGATCCACAGGTACGCGGTCTCCAGGCGCTCGGTCATGTCGCCGAACAGGACCTGGTGCATGGGGCTGCTGGCGACGGGCCGCCCGGTGTCGGCGAACGCCTTGCCGGTCGTCGCGGCGAGGGCCGCGTCGTACGCCGACTGCGCCGCGCCGAGGTAGACGGCGGAGATGGCGAGCTGGTTGCCGACGAACGAGCCGCGGCTGACCTGGAGCATCCGCACGAACGCGCCGGGCAGGGTCAGCGCCTCGTCGTCGGCGATGAACACGTCCTTGAGGGTGATGCCCTGGTTGGCGGTGGCGCGCATGCCGAGCGCGTCCCAGGTGGGGCGCTCGCCGACGCCGGCGGCGTCGCGCGGGACGAAGAACGTGGCGAGCCCGGCGGCGGTGTCGGTGCCGTCCAGCCGGGCGGTGGTCAGGTAGTAGTCGGCGACGCCGGTGGCGCAGCCGAAGGACTTCTCGCCGTTGAGCAGCCAGCCGCCGTCGACCTTCGTCGCGGTGGTGCTGATGGAGATGTTCGCGCCGGCGCTCTTCACCGACTCGGACGCGAAGTTGGCCAGCCACACGCCGCCGGCCATGCGGGTCAGGACCTTCTCGGCGAACGCCCGCACGACCGGGACCTCGTCGGGCTCGAACAGCCCGGCCCTGATCGCCTCCAGGGGCAGCAGGCCGCGCGACGCGCTGGTGTTGTGGAAGAAGTACGCGAGGGCCGTCGACCCGCACGCGGTGCCCATCGCGAACGTGGCGGCGGCGAGGTCGCGCAGGGTGCCGCCGAGCCCGCCGTACTCCTCCGGCACGACGAGCCCGAGCAGCCCCGCGTCGCGCATCCGGGCGACGTGCTCGACCGGGAAGCGGCCTTCGGCGTCGGCGCCCGCCGCGGCGTCCCGCAGCGCGGGCAGGACGGCCTCGACCCGTGCGGCCCGGCCACGCTCGGCGTCGGACAGGCCGTCCAGCAGACGGTCGGCGGTGAGCTGTGCCATGACGGTCGGGGTCCCTTCAGGAGGTGGAAACGCGGTACGTGCGGCCGGGCAGCGCCCCGCCGAGGTGTCGTTCGAGGTCGGCGGCGGCGGCGACCAGGGCAGCGCGGGGGCTGTCGCAGGCGACGCCGAGCCGGTCGGCGAGGAACTGCACGTCCTCGCAGGCCAGGACCCCGTCGATGCCGCCGAGGGTGGTGTCGAAGTGCCGGACGCCGCTCTTCATCGCGGTCAGCGCGTTGACGAGGCCGAGGCCGTGCCGGTCGCGTAGGCGCACCCGTAGGGACACGGGTCTGGCGCGGACGGTCGCGTCCTGCAGCAGCTCCCGGACCTGGCGGGGCGAGGCCGCCTCGGCGCCCTCGTCGAGGCCGATCTCGGCGCAGCCGAGCGCGGCGAGCATGTCGACGGCGTCGAGCACGTCGGCGGCGCGGGCGGGCGCGAACGCGTCCGGCAGCCAGCAGGCCGCCGTCATGTCGTAGCGGCCGGCCTCGTCGAGGATGTGTTTCGTGACGACGGGGTCCCCGGCGGGCAGCTCGATCACCCCGGCGCCGGACAGGGCCGCGTCGGCGACCTCGTCGGCGGTCGCGACGAGCGCGGTCGCGGTGCGCCGGTCGCCGGTCGAGACGAGGCAGCCGTACGGGTCCCGCACGCGCACCCGGACCCCGGCGGCGCGCAGCGCGGTGGCGAGGGCGCCGGCGGCGGTGGCGGGCACGGCGTGGGTGCGCAGCGCGGACAGCAGCCCGGTGTCGGCGACGCTGACCAGGTCGGGCAGCACGTCGGCGAGCTGTCCCCAGGCCCGGGAGTGGAACAGCAGCGGCGCGACGACCCGCTCGGTCGACGCGCCGAGGACCGCACCGACGAAGATGGTGTGGTCGCCGCCGGCGTACGCGTGCACGACCCGGCAGTCGAGCCAGCCGACGGCGTCGGTGAGCACCGGCGCGCCGGTGACCCGGGTCTCCCAGGCGCCGCCGGCGAACCGGTCCGCGACGCCTTCCTGGCCGGCGAAGCGGCGGCCGACCATCGTCTGGTCCTTCGCCAGGACGCTGACGGCGAAGACGCCGCTGGCCTCGATGAGCGCGTGCGTGGTGATCCGCCGGTTGAGGCACACGAGGATCAGCGGCGGGTCCATGCTCACGCTGGAGAACGAGCTCGCGGTCATGCCGTGCCAGCCGTCGCCCGCGACCGTGGTCACGACGCTGACTCCGCTCGGCCACTGTGCGAGCACCGAGCGGAACGTGTCGGGGTCGATCGTCACCCGCGCTCACCTTCTGTCTGCCGAACTGTTCCACTTGGCGAAACGCTGTCACCGTCAAGGTAACGACGGTGGTCAAGCGATGTCAACGATGTGCGACGCCGTTTCCCCTAGGGAAATCTGTGCTTAGACTTCTGGGGTGTCGACCACCACCACGGCGGCTTCCGCCGACAACACCGACGGCTCCGCGAGCCGCTCCATCGCGGCGGTCGAGCGGGCCATGGACGTCCTGCTCCTCTTCGGCCGGGTCGGGCGCCCCGACCTGGGCGTGACCGAGATCGCCGCCGAGCTCGGCCTGACCAAGGCGGCGGTGCACCGCATCCTCACCGCGCTGCGCAACCGCGACCTGGTCACGGTCGACCCGACGACCCGCCGGTATGCGCTCGGCCACGCGGCGGTCGCGCTCGGCCGCGCCTACCTGGCCCGCACCGACTTGCGCGCGATCGCGGCGCCGGAGCTGCGCCGGCTGTCGGAGGAGACCGGCGAGACCGCCACCCTGTCCATCCGGCGCGGCGACATGCGCCTCTACGCCGACCAGGTGGTGCCGGAGCAGGAGCTGCGCCTGGAGGTGCAGCTCGGCACGCCCTACCCGCTGCACGCGGGCGCCTCGTCGAAGGCGTTCCTGGCGTTCCTGGGCGAGGACGAGATCGAGGTGTACCTGGCCAAGCACACCCTCGGCGCGCTGACGGAGAAGACCATCGTCGACGACGCCGCGCTGCGCCTCGAGCTGGCCGCCATCCAGCGCCGCGGCTACGCGACCTCGCTGGGGGAGCGGCAGGTCGGCGCGGCGTCGGTGGCCGCGCCGGTCTTCGACCACGACGGGCACGTCATCGCGGTGCTGTCGGCGGCCGGGCCGCTGTCGCGCTTCAAGCCGCGGATGTCCGAGTGCGCCGACCGGCTTCTCGTCGCGGCCGCCCGGGTCTCCGGCCACTTCGGCTACCACGCGCCGTAGCTCGACGAGGGCTTCCGGGCGCCTCAGTGCATCCAGGGCTTCAGGACACCGAAGGCGGCGGCGGCGAGGACGGACAGCCAGATGCCCCACACGTAGGGCAGGCAGCCGTCCACCGCCCGCCGCAGGCCGCGCTCCACCTCCGGCGTCGAGCCGGTGGTCATGAGCGCGCCGTAGGGGGCGGCGAAGCCGCGCAGCGTGAGCCGGATGCCGAGGCCGCACGCGATCGCCGTGGCGTAGAGCGCGACCTTCGCGCCGAGCCACTTCGGGTTCGTCGTCACGCCGAACGGCTCGGTGGCGATGATCGTGTACCCCGCCAGGGCGTACAACACCCCGATCAAACCGATCCGGATGCCCCAGTCCGCCCGTCGCACCACGGGGTGCTTCCCCGGCTCGTGGTGGTCCTTGACCGTCAGGAACAGCCAGCCGAAGGCGAAGAGCCACACCGGCAGCACCGTCCACCACTGGAACAGCTCGAAGCCGCCCAGGCGCGCGCCGTGCGAGTCCAGGGCCATCAGGGTGACGCCGCTGGGCAGGAAGAGCACCAGGCAGATCTTCGGCCCCAGGTCCAGCCCGCCCATGATCTTCAGGGCGGTGTTGCGCGCGACGGGCGGCAGGTCGGGCCGCAGGACGAAGCGGCTGGAGTAGAAGACGCCGAGGTCTCCGCCCAGCCAGAACACGAACAGCACGATGTGCAGCAGGATCCACCAGCCCATCGCACAATGGAAACACTGATCCGCTGTGGGAAACAAGTGCTTGACTCTGGCGTGGCGCGCTGCCTAGCGTCACGAGCATGACGCTGGGCAACTACCTCGAGGACTTCACCGTCGGCGCGGTCTATCAGCACCCGCTGGGGCGCACGATCAGCGAGGCCGACAACACGTGGTTCACGTTGCTCACCATGAACACCAACCAGAACCACTTCAACGCCCACTTCGCCGCCTCCGCACCGTACGGGCGGCTCATCGTCAACTCCGGGCTGAGCGTCGCGGTCGTCCTCGGGCTGTCCGTCTCCGACATGAGCCAGCACGCGATCATGAACCTCGGCTGGGAGGAGATCCGCCTCACCGCGCCGGTGTTCGTCGGCGACACCCTCTACGCCGAGTCGATCGTCCTGGAGACCCGCCCGTCGGCGTCGAGGCCCTACGCCGGCATCGTCACCTGCCGCACCCGCGGACTCAACCAGGACGGTGACGAGGTGATGTCCTGGCGGCGCAGCGTCATGGTGTACCGCCGCGACGCCCCCCACGACAAGTCACACTTCCCGGTGGCCAAGACCGGGCCGCTGACGGTATGACGATTCCGGCGCTGCATTTCCAGCCCTGGGGCGCGACGCTGCGAGAGCAGCTCGACGCGGCACGCCGGGCGGAGGCGGCCGGGGCGGCCGTGGTGTGGGCACCGGAGCTGCACCGCAGCGCGCCCGTCACCGCCGCTGCCCTCGCCGCCCGTACCCACACGGTCGGCGTGGGCACCGGGATCGCCCTGGCCTTCGCACGCAGTCCCTTCCTCACCGCGCTGTCCGCGCTGGACCTGGACGAGTTGTCGGGCGGGCGGCTGCGCCTGGGGCTGGGCACGGGCGTGCAGCGGCTCAACGAGGACTGGCACGGCGTCGCCTGGTCCCGCCCGGTCCAGCGCCTCCGCGAGACGGTCGCCGCGATCAGGCTGGTCGTCGCAGGCGCGCACACCGGCGAGCCGGTCGACCTCGACGGCGACCTCGTCAGGCTGCGGATCCGGGGCTACCGCCGGCCGTACCCGCCGCTGCGCACCGAGATCCCGGTGTACCTGGCGGGCGTCGGCCCCGCGATGGTTGCCCTGGCCGGGGAGATCGGCGACGGGTGGATCTCCCACGAGCTGTGCTCACCGTCCTACCTGTCGTCGCACGTCCTGCCCCGCCTGCGGCCCCGGCCCGGGTTCGAGGTCGTCGTGTCCGCCTGCTGCGCCGTCGACGACGACCCGGCCGCCGCGCGCGCCGCCGCCGCGGGGGTCGTCGGGTTCTACGCCTCGGTGCGCACCTACGCCGACCTGTTCGCCTTCCACGACCTCGCCGAGGAGCAGCGGGGCGTCATCGAGGCGTTCCGCGGCGGACTGCCCGCCGACGGGCTCGCCGGCGCCGTCGCGCCCGCCATGGTCGACCGGCTCACCCTCAGCGGCACCCCCGACGAGGTCGCGTCGCGCATCGCCGCGTACTCGGGCCTGGCCGCGGCCGTGAAGCTGAGCCCGCCGACCCACGGGCTGCCCGCCGAGCGGATCCGCGCGCTGCAGGACCGGATCCTGCGCCTGATCGAGGAGCTGAGCCGGTGAGACCGCTCGAAGACGTCCGCGTCGTCTCCCTGGAGCAGTACGGCGCGGGACCGTTCGGGTCCGTGCACCTCGCCGACCTCGGCGCCGAGATCATCAAGGTCGAGGACCCGCGGACCGGCGGCGACGTCGGTCGCTACGTGCCGCCGTTCGCCGACGGCGAGGACTCGCTGTTCTTCGAGACGTTCAACCGCAACAAGCGCTCCATCTCCCTCGACGTCACCGCGCCGGCCGGGCGGGCCGTGTTCGAGGACCTGGTGCGGGCCAGCCACGCCGTCTACTCAAACCTGCGCGGCGACGTGCCGGCGAAGCTCGGCATCCGCTACGAGGACCTCGCCGGGATCAACCCCGCGATCGTCTGCTGCTCCCTGACCGGCTTCGGCATGACCGGCCCGCGCGCCAACCAGCCCGGCTACGACTACATCCTGCAGGGGCTCGCCGGCTGGATGGAGCTGACCGGCGAGCCCGGCGGCCCGCCGACGAAGAGCGGGCTGTCCCTGGTGGACTACAGCGGCGGCCTGGTCGCCGCGATCGCGCTCCTCGCGGGGGTGCACGCGGCCCGCCGCGACGGCGTCGGCATGGACTGCGACCTCAGCCTGTACGACACGGCCGTCGGCATGCTCACGTACCCCGCCGTGTGGCACCTCAACGGCGGCTTCGAGCCCATCCGGACGCACCACTCGGCGCACCCGTCGCTGGTGCCGTTCCAGGTGTTCGAGGCCCAGGACGGCTGGCTGGTCGTCGGCTGCGCGAAGGAGAAGTTCTGGCGGCGGCTCGCCACACTGCTCGACGGGGTCGCCGGCACGGCGCTCGCCGCCGACCCGCGGTTCGCGACGTTCGGCGACCGGCACCGCCACGCGACGATCCTGCTCGCGCTGCTCGAGGACGCCTTCGCGACGCGGACGGTGGCGGCGTGGCTCGCCGACCTGCAGCCCGCCGGCATCCCGTGCGGCCCCGTCAACGACGTCGCCGCCGCGCTCGCCGACCCGCACACCGTCGCCCGCGGCCTGGTCGTGGAGACCGACCACCCGCACTTCGGCACGATCCGGCAGCCCGCGTCGCCAGTACGGGTCGGCACCGACCCCGTCCCGCACCGCCGCGCCCCCCGCCGCAACGAGGACGCCGGCTACGTCCTGCACGACGTCCTCGGCTACGACGACACCCGTGTCGCCGCGCTCAAAGCCGCCGGCGCCTTCGGACCGCCCGCATGACGGTCTCCGAGGCCCTCGCCGAGTGGGCGATGTCGGTCACCGCGCCGCCGCCGCGGGTGGTCGACGCGGCGCTGCGCCATCTGCTCGACGGCTGCGGCACCGCCGTCGCCGCGCTCCGCTCGGACGCGGCCGGACCGGCGCTCGCGGTCGCCCGCGG